>DJSA01000049.1 GCA_002438905.1 Bacteroidales bacterium UBA6346 | reverse complement strand
TGAGCGGATAGTCCTCAAAGACCCCGCTTATCGTCACTTCATAACCGTTTCCCCACCCAGCGACTGAGAACTGTTCCCCGATGACCTTTTCGGCGACCGCTTTCCTGTCCGAGACCTTCATTGCCCCGTCCTGCATCGTGGACGCAATTTTCTTCGCAACGGCGAAGGATACAACGGCATTTCCCTTTACGTCAAGCGTTTCCGTAATGTTTCCTGCAAGACACTTTCTGTCAAGTACATGGAAAAAAGATGAATCTGCCACACCGGTGTATCCGGCATCGATTCTCGCCTTTGTCCCGTGCATGATGAGGTTGGCGTTCCATTCGAACCAAGTGAACCTCGTCGCCTCCTCGACCTGCGGGAAATATTCCTTCATCCTCGGCGCAATTCCGCCGCTAGTGTGAGTATAGACCTTATACTCTCCGTTCATATCCGCCGCCTCGTTGACGTAGTAGATTCGCTCCGCCCCATCGTAGAAGTCGTCATAAGTCTGTTCAAAGCACACTTTGGACGTCAGTACCAGCCCCACTGCCAGCCCTATTCCGAGCGTGAGCACCTTCAGCCCGTTCCTGCGTCCCTTCGCCGGCAGTGTTCTCACCGCCGTGGCCATGTCGTTCAAAAAATTCATATTCTTCCCTTAAAAATCATTTTGTCGGTAATATGACGGAACGACAAGTGTGCCAAAGGAATAATCGGTTGATATATAAATGGTTATATATAAATTCCCGTTATCTTTATGTAAAGAAACTTTACACTTCTGTAAAGAAACTTGACAGGTCAATAAGCCACTATGTCTGTGAGTTCGGCGCGAATCTTGAATGTAAATCGGGGTTGCGGACGCTTGCGTGTCAGGTTTTGGGGGCGCGTGTGGGATAGCGGCATAAAACAAGGTTAAACATCTATGGATAAAAATGAAATTAACAGCCAGGCTCTGGCTTACCATGCTTCGTTTCCAGCAGGTAAATTTGAAGTGAAGCCTACAAAACCACTTGAAAATCAACATGATCTGTCATTGGCCTACACACCGGGTGTTGCTGCGCCATGTCTTGAGATACAGGCCGATGCGCGCAAGGCGTATGACTACACGGGGAGGGGCAACCTAGTGGCTGTAATCACAAACGGGACGGCTGTGCTCGGACTTGGAAACATCGGCGCGCTTGCGGGGAAACCGGTTATGGAAGGTAAGGCAGTGTTGTTCAAGAAGTTGTCTGGCGTTGATGCTATCGACATCGAGGTCGATGCATCCGACATTGACGAGTTCTGCCGTACAGTTAGGAATATAGCCCCGACTTTCGGTGGAATCAACCTTGAGGACATCAAGGCTCCGGAGTGCTTCGAAATAGAAAGACGGCTAAGGGAGGAGGTGGACATCCCGCTTATGCACGATGATCAGCACGGAACCGCGATTATTAGCGCTGCGGCCCTTTTGAACGCGCTTGAGATTGCCGGCAAGCGGATTGAAGACGTGAAACTTGTCGTGAGCGGGGCCGGAGCAGCGGCAATTGCCTGCACGAAAATGTATGTAAGCCTTGGACTCCGCAAGGAGAATGTCATCATGTGCGACAGCAAGGGAGTCGTACGTGCAGACAGGCTCGACATCAACGAATATAAGAGAGAGTTCGCCACAGACCATGACGTGCACACGCTTGCGGAGGCGATGGTCGGTGCTGATGCTTTTGCCGGATTTTCGAAGGGTGGCACGGTCAGCAGGGAAATGGTGAAGTCAATGGCAGCTAGCCCCATCATCATCGCAATGGCGAATCCTGTTCCGGAAATCGGCTATTATGAGGCTAAGGAAGCACGTCCGGATGCGATTATGGCGACAGGGCGTTCCGACTATCCGAATCAGGTGAACAACGTCAGTGGTTTCCCGTACATATTCCGCGGAGCTCTTGACACCCGCTCCACTTCAATAAACGAAGCCATGAAGCATGCCGCTGTAAAGGCTATCGCGCAACTTGCCAAGGAAGCGGTTCCGGTCGAGGTCCTGAAGGAAGCCGGAGCGGATGAACTGCACTTTGGTCCGGACTATATCATCCCAGTCGCCCTTGACTTCCGTCTGCTTGAGCGTGTGTCAGTTGCCGTTGCGAAGGCTGCGATGGATTCGGGCGTCGCCCAGGCGCCAATCACCGATTGGGATGCCTACATCGAATATCTACACCGCCGTGTAGGACGATAGGGTGGGGCTGCTAAAAGCTCTCTGTTTTTCGCTGTTTTCGCCTTGTCTCGCGGCGACGGTCGATTCCCTCCTCAAGCAGCTTAATGCCGCGCTTTATCAGAGGATCGTGCCCGGTCAGCAGGCGTTCTGATGTGATGTCCTCGAATTCTATTTTCTCTGGAGCCATTTGCCTCGTGTAGCCGGCCTGTTCGAGGGCCGTGCAGGCATCACGATAGCCACGGAAAAAGAGATCCGTGATGCAGCTCATGTCGTAGACGCTGTATCCGTTGGTGTCCAACTCGACGTAAAGGTCCGCAAGTTTCGAGTCCGCCATAATGTTGGACATGAACATCATGCTGTAGGCTCTTGTTGCCGTGTAGAGCAGATTGTCCTTGTATGTTTCCGGTTCCATGCGGCGTACACTGAAGGCCAAGACCTTTTCGCATATACTGCGTATTGCCGGGACTGGAAGATTCTGGAATACACCACCATCGACATAGTGTATGCCATTGATTATAGTGGGCTTGAAGACTATAGGGATGGAGCATGACGCAACGAGCCGTGGGGCTATTTTCCCCTTTGTGAAGACTTTGACTTTCCCGTTGTCCATGTCAGATGCTACAATGTAGGTCGGCACCGGCAGTTGTTCAATGTCAGTGTAGGGCATCCGGCTTTGGATGATTTCCAGCAGCGGACTGGGATCGAACAGCCCTCCGCGTGGTTTGGAGACAGAGACTATGTCTTTGAAAAAACTCATTTTTCTGAACATCTCAATCATTTGCACTGGAGAAAATCCTGCGGACCAGAAGGACGCGACAAGCGAGCCTGCGCTTGTTCCTGCGACGACATCCGGCTTTATCCCGAATTCTTTCATTGCCTGCAGTGCGCCACAATGGGCTGCAGCCTTGCAGCCTCCGCCGCTGAACGCGACTCCGAGTTCGTATTTCTTTTTCATGATTGTTTCGGATTATTGTCTGTGAACAGGGCTCTCACCTGCGGCATAGTCAGCGCTTCGGAGAGGGTATAGCCACCGCTACGATAGCGGATTAAGTAACTGAGGAATGCTCCGGAGTCGAGAACTTCACCGAGGTCGCGGGCGAAGGCGCGGATGTAGGTGCCCTTGGTGCAGGCGATGCGCACTTCTGCGAGAGGGAGGTGGAGGGGAGCGATGTCGGTGATGTGGATGCGGCTGTCCTTTTCCTTGGCGCGGGCGATTTCTTCAATGCTCATTCCGCTGTAGTCCGGGACCATTGATGGGGCGTGCGTGGGCGTGCCGTCGGGGCTGAAGCCTAGAAGTTCGAGTTTATCGATGCGGATGCGTGAGGTGCGTATGAGTTCGGCAGCGTGTGTATCAAAGACGGACTGAGGCGGCTCCTGAGTCGTGGATGAGGCATTCTGCCTTAAGGCGTATGACATGTTTTCTGCGCTGCTCAAACAGTTCTGCAGCACTTGCGTTTCTGTCTTGCATGAAGAAGCACCTGCCTGTTTTTTATATAGCCTACGTGCCAGCTCGTATGCGCGGACTCCATCGACCGATTTGGCGCTGAAAAGGGGAGCGACCTGCTCCTGTTCTCCGAGAAATCCTTTCAGGGCCTCGCTGACGGAGGTCTCGCTGACATTGCTCGTCGGGAAACTGCGGTCTATTTCCTTTTCAAGGTCATAGGAGGGGGTCGTCGCCCCGAACGATATGCCGGCAATGTATTCCTTGTCATGCGCCTGAAGCTGTTCTGCCCGCTTTGTCGCGTTGCCGATGCACACGAGCAGCACGCCAGTGGCTAGCGGGTCTAGCGTCCCAGCATGGCCGACTTTCAGGTTCTTCTTCCCGAAATGCCTGCACGCGAGCCATTTGACCTTGCGGATGACATCGGCAGAGGTCCAGCGGTAGGGCTTGTCAACAGCAAGGACTATCCCATCGGGATAGTCCTCAATATTATGGCTCAACGAAGCCACTGTGTCGGGCGTTATGGTCATTATATAAAAGTAATTAGAAAACAGCTTAGATTGAAATGATTCGATAAAAAGATGGAGTGCAAGGCGGACGAAAAATTTAAACCGCGGCAACCTGACGATTGTGAGGATTTAAATTGTTGAAGTCCAACGTCGCAATCCGCTTTTTAGCGTATCATTTCACTGGGATCTTGTCAATGCGCCGCTGATGCCTTCCTCCCTGGAATGTGGAGTTCAGCCAAGCGTGTACAATCTCAAGAGCCGTCTCAAGCGGTATGAACCGGGCCGGCATCACTAGCACGTTCGCGTTGTTGTGCTCCTTCACGAGCTTGCCGATTTCCACGTTCCAGGCCAGTCCTGCGCGTATTCCCTGATGCTTGTTGAGGGTAATCGCCATGCCGTTGCCCGTGCCGCAAAGAGCAATTCCCAGGTCGACCTTTCCGCTTTCCACCGCCAGAGCGAGCGGATGCGCGACGTCCGGATAGTCCATGCTCTCGGTGCTGTCGGTGCCGAAATTCACCATCTCATAGCCTTCTTTCTTCAGCGTGTCGATGATTGCTGCTTTGTATTCCACGCCCGCGTGGTCGCTGCATATTCCTATTTTCATGATATATAGATATTAAATTTCATTTCGCTTTGAGACAGATTTTGGAGGATAGATTCATTGTCTAAGAGGGAGCGTACCGGGCGTACGTGGCCGATGAGAGAATGAATATAGACCCAAAAGATGATCAAAGCTTCTCCACAGCCGCGTCAATCCTGCGCGTAAACTCGTCCCGTCCGATGAGCGTCACGATGTCGGCGATTCCCAATCCGCTCGACGCCCCCACGAGCGCAAGACGAAGGCAATTCATCACCTTGCCCATCGGCCATTCGTGGCCTCGGATGAACTCCTCAAGCGGCCCTTCGAGCGCCTCCTTCGTGAAGCCCTCCTTACCGGTCTTGTCCGCGAAATCCTCTATAAACTTCGCCGTCTGAAGCGCAAGAGACACATTTTCGCTCTTCCAGAATTTTGCAGCGTCCTTCTCCGCATACTCCTTAGGAACTACGAAAAGATATGACGCTATGTCCCAGAAATCTGCAACGAAAGTCGCCCTTTCCTTGATTAGTCCGACAACCCTCTCGACATAATTCTTCGGAAACCATTTTCCTGCGAAATCAGGCTCATCTCTGTATTCAATGCCGTGCTTTTCAGCGCATTCAGGACACATTACCGTGATTCCGTGTTCTGCAAGAATAGGTTTGAAAAGTTTGGTGAGCTCATGGTCGGACTTTCTGCGCAGGTATTCCCTGTTGAACCACTTGGCCTTTTCCGGGTTGAACTTGGCCCCGTGCATCACCACTCTTTCGAGGGAGAACGCCTCAATGAGTTCAGGCATGGTGAATAGTTCGCGGTCATCGCCCGGATTCCAGCCCAATAGGGCAAGCATGTTGACGAACGCCTCTGGGAAATATCCGTCTTCACGGTAGCCGCGTGAAACCTCGCCCTCGGCATTGACCCACCTGAGCGGGAAAACTGGGAAACCGAGCCTGTCACCGTCCCTCTTGCTCAGTTTGCCCTTGCCGTCAGGCTTGAGAAGAAGCGAGAGGTGGGCAAAGCGTGGCATGGTGTCTTGCCAGCCGAACGCCTCGTAGAGCAGGTAGTGGAGCGGGAGCGAAGGAAGCCACTCCTCTCCGCGGATGACCTCTGTGATTTCCATTAGGTGGTCATCGACGATGTTCGCGAGGTGGTAGGTCGGAAGCTCGTCAGCCCTTTTCCAGAGCACCTTGTCGTCGAGCGTGCCGGAGTTGACCTCCACGTGTCCGCGGATCAGGTCGTCCATCTTCACGACCCTGTCCTGAGGCATCTTGAAGCGGATGGTCCAGTCAGTGCGTTCTTCAAGCAGCCTCTTAACCTCGTCCTCCGGGAGACTGAGGGAATTGCGCAGGCTCATGCGCGTGGAATGGTTGTAGATGAAAGTCTCCTTGCGCTCCTCCATCTCCGTGCGGATTTTGGAAAGCTCCTCGGCTGTGTCGAACGCATAGTAGGCAAAGCCTTTTTCCACAAGTTCCTCGGCATATTTCCGATAGATTCCGCGCCTCTGACTCTGCCTGTACGGTGCGTGAGGGTGCTTTTCGGAAGCCACCTCCACGACCTTCCCGTTCTCATCGACACCCTCGTCCGGAATGATTCCGCACCAATTCAGGGCCTCGATGATGTAGGCCTCCGCTCCCGGGACGAACCTCTGCGAGTCTGTATCCTCAATCCTGATGATGAAATCTCCGCCATGCTGTTTGGCGTACAGATAGTTATAAAGCGCTGTCCGGACTCCTCCCATGTGTAGTGGGCCTGTCGGTGACGGCGCGAATCTCACTCTTGTTTTTCTTTCCATTTTTTTCGTAATGGTTCATAAAATCCGCTGCAAAAATAGCAAAATTTTGTCTTATGCCATAATATTCCGACAGAGCATATTCGCAGCCGGATTCTGTTTCCATTGATGCTCCACCAACCATCCAGCCGGAAGAATAATACAAGCATCTGTGTGAATACACGATGAGCGAAATAGTGCATTTGAAATAGAATGACGGCTTCCGGAAATCGCAATATGGGAAATCAGAAAAAGGCTCGCGGTGGTTTCCCATCCGCGAGCCTTCTTCTGAGACCATCATTCTATCTTATCACATATTCATTCTCCATTCGGGCGTAGGCCTTGCCTGCTTGAGTCGTACTGACGCCTCGGAAGGCCTTCTCAACGGCTTCGAGCGGCGTGCCGGCGAAGATTACCGGAGTGTTCTGACCCTGGAAGGCAGAGAGCAGGGCTTCCCAGGTAGTCTGGGCTGCTGGGTAGGAGGCAATGTAGAAATTGTCGAGAGAAGCGCTGCCGTCAACCTCGTTCGCTGCCTTGAGAAGTGCGGCCTCAAGACCCCCGATTTCATCGACGAGCCCGATTTCAAGAGCATCGGCACCGGTCCATACTCGGCCTTGGGCGATGGAATCCACATACGTCTTGCGCAGGTCGCGACCTTCAGCCACGATGCCGGTGAATTCATCGTAGATGTGCTCCACGCTCTTCTGCTGATAGGCGAGTTCCTCTTTGCTGAGTTCGCGCATTCCTGAGTACATGTCGCTGTGCCTGTTTGAATTGATGGTCGCGACATTCACGTGTGCTAGTTCACTGACGGTCTTGCCGAATTCCGGAATGAGGCTGAACACACCGATTGAGCCGGTGAGGGTCGTCGCGTTGGAGAAGATGTAGTCGCAGCCGGCTGAAATCCAGTATCCGCCAGAGGCCGCATAGTTGCCGTAGGAAGCGATGAGAGGCTTCTTTTCCTTGAGAAGCTCTAGTTCCTTACGAATCTTGTCGGAGGCAAGGACACTTCCTCCAGGCGAACTGACGCGGAGAACGACAGCCTTAACCATGTCGTTTTCCCGTACGGATGCGATGAGCTCAGCGAAACGGTCACCGGCGACATTTTCGACCTCGCGTCCGTCTACAATCTCTCCGTCTGTATATATCACCGCAATCTGGTTCGTACTGAACTTTTCTGCCGATGCCTGAACCGCCGCATAGTCCGCGAACGGAATTAAGCTGATATCGTTAATGTCCTCAGTCATATAGAGAGTGCAGAGTTTTTCCACCCTCTGCTCACGTGTGAGCACTTCGTCCGCAAGGCCATATCTCACGAAATCTTCTGGTTCGTTAAGCTCAAGATTGTCAATTAGTTCGTTAAATTTCGACAGCTCCAATCCCCGTGAAGTCGCAATCTGTGATGCCCAACTGTTCCAGATGGAACTTATCATAGCCTGATTCTGTTCGTAGTTTTCCGGAGAAATCTTGTTCTTAATGTACATCTCCCCGGCGGACTTGTACTTTCCGTGGCGGATGAGCTGCATGTTGATGCCAAGTTTGTCAAGCAAGTCTTTCAGGAAAAACATCTGCGAGGACAATCCGATGAGCGTGTTCATCCCGCCCTTGCTGCCTGTCACATAGACCTTGTCCGCAACGCTGGCGAGGTAATAGCTTGCGTTTGATGGGTTCTCGGTGAATGCAACTATAGCCTTTCCGCTTAACCTGAAGTCCTCCAACGCCTTGCGGAATTCCTCAATTTCAGCGATCCCCCCAGAAACGCCATCCGGACGAAGATATATGAACTTTATGCCCGGATCCGCAGCCGCAGACTTGATGGCTTTCACTGCGTTCCACATTCCGATGCTTGTCGGTTGGGTGCCCTTGGAGAACACTCCGTTGAAGTCGAACGGCTGTGCCTGTTCGTTCAGAACGATGTTCGAGAGGTCCACGTTTAGGACGCCCTCTTTGGCCACGACAGGAGTCTCTGAAGCCGACAGTGCGGCAAGTGACCCCATGAAACTGAACATCATCACTACCCATATAACAGAGAAAATGAGCAGCCCGGCCAGAACGGCCAGAAGAGTTTTTGTAAAATCTTTCATCCTATCCTTGCTTTATTGTTTGGCAATCAAAATTATCTCGTTTTCGGCAGAAAATTGTGCAATAACGCGCAAAGTTATGAAAAATGGGAATATTTCGCATAAACGATCCCTATTTTTTTGATAATAGCAGTGAGAAACTTGACAAAGTATGTTTGCAACTGGGTTGCACCCTGCGGGAATGGCTTTTGTGAGTGTCCACACCATTTTGTGCGAAATTGTTCCGGATGCATTGCGGCGCAGCTTTCTTGTTGCGCCGATCGTAATTTGCGGGTGTACTTGACCGGACATAAATTCCGCTGAGATTAATTGGAAGTATGAAGAAATCAATATGTTTTATTGCCGCTCTTTCATTGTGCGGTGCAACGGCACTTAGTGCCCAGACCCCGGATACGACGGGGATTTACGGAGAGCGACAGGACAGTCTTGCGGCTACTGTGTTTACAGGACATCAGTCGGGGAACTATCTTCCTCGTGGAAAGGAAATCAGAACGGAGGTCATTTCGGCGGCGGGGCTGTGCAAGATGGCCTGCTGCAACCTCGCTGAGAGCTTCGAGAACTCGGCGAGCGTGACCGTCGGCTACTCGGACGCCGTCACCGGAGCCCGTCAGATTCGCCTTCTCGGCCTTTCCGGAGTCTACACCCAGATGCTTGACGAGAACCGCCCGGTGATGCGCGGACTGTCGGCGCCGTTCGGCCTTTCCTACATTCCGGGACAGTGGCTGGAGAGTATCCAGATTGCCAAGGGCTCGACCTCGGTCATAAACGGTGTGGAGTCGATGACCGGACAGATTAACATGGAGCACCGCAAGCCGACGGACGAGAAGCCGCTTTTTGTCAACTACGCGGCCATGAGCGACTCCAAGATGGACTTCAACATAGCTTCCTCTCTTCAGCTGAATGAAAACTGGAGCACCGTCATTCTCGGTCACGTCTCCGGGAACTTCGCCACGACGGACCACAACCACGACACCCTCCTCGACGACCCACGGATGCTCCAGTTCAACCTCGCCAACCGCTGGCTCTACTATGCCCCGAGCGGTGTCCAGGTGCGTTTCGGAGTCCGTGCACTTCGCGACAGCAGGCTCGGCGGGCAGATGCTCAAGGATGCAGAGGGAAAGAAGCATTTTTATGATCATGACAACTATAAGCCCGATGGTCTTGCCGAGGACGAACTGAATCCTTGGGGCTCGGACATACTGAACCGCTCCATAAACGGCTACCTCAAGGTCGGCATCCCTCTGAACGAGGAAAACTCACAGAACATCGCGCTCGTGGGCGACTACAGCTATCAGGACATGGACTCGTGGTTCGGTTCCAGGACCTATCTTGCCGGCCAGCACTCCGGTTTCCTCAATCTTCTCTATCAGAATGAGGTAAATGAAAATCATAAGTTTACGCTCGGCCTGAATGGTGTCCTCGACAGCTACAACGAGGATTTCACGCGGCAGTACCGCGGAATCGCCGCGCCGGAGGCCTTCAACGGGATGACAAATCTCGGAAATGTCGGAATATTCGGTGAATATACATTTCATCTCGGAGACAAGTTCTCGATGATTGCGGGCCTTCGCGGAGACTGGTATTTCGCGAAGAACGGAACTCTCGAAGGCTCTCCGTTCTCGTCGAAGCCACATATATCCCCGCGTCTAACATTGAAATATTCCCCGATTGAGGAAATCGTCATACGTGCGAACGGCGGCAGGGGACTGCGGTATTCGACGCCTCTTATCGACAACATCGGAGTTTTTTCAACGGGCAAGAAATTCAGCGGCGCGTTCAACGACCACATTCTCGAAGATGCATGGACCTTCGGGGGCAACATCACCTATTACATGCCTTTCGGAGCATCGTCCAACACCTATCTCAGCGTCGATTATTTCCGCACCCAGTTCGTTCAGCAGATGGTCGTGGATTACGAACACTTTGTGAATCAGATAGATTTCTATTCTCTTGATGGACGTCGCTCGTTCACCGACAACATCCAGATTGATTTCAACGTGGAACCTGTGGAGCGTTTTACCGTGACCGCGACTTTCCGCTACACCAACGCGAAAATCGAACTTGCTGACAAAGGACTGGTCGAAAGACCTCTGACGAGCCGCTGCAAGGGTGTTCTGAACCTCCAGTATGCACTTCCGATGAACAAGTGGATATTCGATTTTACGGCATCGGTGAACGGTTCCTGCCGAGTGTATGACTTTATGAGGGATATGAAGGATGCGGACGGGAATCTGCTCTACGAAAATGGGAGAACTTCGGTCTATCCTCTTCTTTATGCGCAGGTTACGAAGCGTTTCAAAGGTCTGGACATCTATGTGGGCGCTGAAAATCTGACGAATTATAGGCAAAAGGTGGTCGTTGTCGGGGATACTTTGGCCGATGGGCACATCGACCCGCGTTCGCAGTCTTTCGATGCCAGCTGCATCTGGGGACCGTTGATGGGGATTAAGGTCTATGCGGGGCTGCG
>DJSA01000117.1:16258-31737 GCA_002438905.1 Bacteroidales bacterium UBA6346 | reverse complement strand
AATGGAAGAGACTATCAAGACAGCGGAAGCGACGGAGCCAAGACCTCTGAACTTCCTTGAAGAAATCATCGAAGCGGATCTTGCTTCCGGCAAGTACGACAGCATCATCACGCGTTTTCCCCCAGAGCCTAACGGCTACCTGCACATCGGGCACGCGAAGAGCATCTGCACCAACTTCGGGCTCGCGCAGAAATATGGCGGAAAGACCAATCTCCGTTTCGACGACACCAATCCGGTCAAGGAAGACACGGAATATGTTGACTCAATCAAGGAGGACATCAAATGGCTAGGCTTCCAGTGGGCTGAGGAAAGATATGCTTCCGACTATTTCGACCAGCTTTACGAATGGGCGGAAGAGCTTATCAGGAAAGGACTTGCGTATGTCGATGACCAGTCTCAGGAAGAAATCCGCATCGGGCGTGGAACGGTGAACGAACCGGGTAAGAACAGCCCGTATAGGGACCGCAGCGTAGAGGAGAACCTTCGTCTTTTTAGGGAAATGAAGGCCGGGAAATATGCCGATGGTGAGAAGGTGCTCCGCGCGAAGATTGACATGGCCAGCACTAACATGTTGTTCCGCGACCCTATCATGTACCGCATCGTCCATGCGCATCACCATCGTACGGGCGACAAATGGTGCATCTATCCTATGTATGATTACACTCATGGGCAGTGCGACTCCATCGAGCACATCACCCATTCCATCTGCACCCTTGAATTCGATGTCCACCGTCCGCTCTACGACTGGTTTATCCAGAAACTCGGCATTTTCCCATCGCATCAGTACGAGTTCGCGCGTCTAAACCTGACCTATACGGTGATGAGCAAGAGGAAATTGCTTGAACTCGTCAAGAACAACTTTGTCAGCGGATGGGACGACCCACGTATGCCGACCATCTGCGGAATTCGTCGTCGTGGCTACACTCCGGAGGCAATCAAGATGTTCGTCGACAAGGTGGGTCTCGCGAAGAGGGAGCAGCTGATTGACCTTCAGCTTATGGAATGGTGCGTGCGTCAGGATCTTAACGAAAGGTCTAACCGTTATATGGTGGTTCAGGACCCAGTGAAGCTCACGATCACCAACTGGGAGCCGGGCAAGGTCGAGTGGTTCGATGCTCCGCTGAATCCGGCTGCACCGGAAGGTCCGTCAAGAAAGGTCCCGTTCACAGGCGAACTTCTCATTGACCGGGCAGACTTCATGGAGGACGCTCCGAAGAAATATTTCCGTCTCAAGCCGGACGGTGAGGTTCGTCTGAAATATACCTATATAATAAAGTGCAACGAGGTTGTCAAGGATGCAGACGGTAATGTCGTTGAACTGAAGTGTACTTATGATCCGTCGACCCGTCCTGGTTCAGGCGAGTGGCGTTCCGTCAAGGGCACGATCCACTGGGTGAGCGCTGAACACGCTAAGGAGGTGGAGCTTCGGCTCTACGACAAGCTCTTTACCGAGCCGGAGATGGGGTCGATACCGGAAGGAAAGGACTACAAGGAGTATCTCAATCCGGATTCTCTCAAGGTGACTTCAGGCTTTGCCGAGCCTGCGCTTCTTGAGGACAATTCCGGGCTTGCGGTTCAGTTCGAGCGCGTTGGCTACTTCTTCAAGGATCCGGACTCCACTCCTGAGCATTTTGTGTTCAATAAGACTACGGCGTTGAAAGATTCGTTCAAATTCTGATGGGGCGCCTAAAAGGCGATCTGCTGCGTTGCATATGAATTTCAAATCCTCACAACCGGGGTTGCTCCGGTGTTGAAATTCCCGGTGCGCCTTGCATCTCATCCTTTTATGCATCCCCTTTCCTTCTGTTGTTTATTTTTGAAGGTTTCTTAGTATATTGAAATGGGTTTTGGTTGGAAGAAAATAGGACGAGGCGGGGAGCGATGGCTCACGATGAAGGGAAAGTTTGTCCTCGGGATGAGTTCCATCGCGGCTATCCTCATGCTCTCCAGCATCATCTCGGTGGTGGAGTATAGGAGGATGAGTAATTATGTCTCCGACCTCATCACCTCCAATATCAACAGTCTGAACCTCTCGCAGCGGCTCGCCACGATAACGGACAGTTACAACCTGAAGATTCTTGCGCTCATCGGCGATGAGAGTTCCAACATTCTGCCCGAGTTTGACCGCGAGTTGTTCCTGAGCCACTGTGACAGTCTGAAGCAGTCGCTGACCTCGCGCCGTGCACTTCCTCTGGCAGACTCCGTGGCATATGCCTACTCTGCCTATATGCTGACTTCGCTTGAGCTACAGAATGTCATATCCTCGGATTTCATAGATTCCCGTGAATGGTATTTCGAGCGGCTTCAGCCGCGCTTCAACCGGCTGCATTCAGACTTGGAGGCACTCAATTCCGCGATCTATGATGACCTTAAAGCCAATTCCAAGACATTTCAGGAGAGTTTCTATCGAAGCATAGTTCCTGGAGTCGTGTCAGTCGCCGCAGGTCTTCTGCTTGTAGTGCTTCTGTTATTCTTCTTCCTGTCCTATTTCGTGGATCCGATACGGCGGATGAGTGACGGAATGGCCGCATACAGGACCTCCGGGCGGCGGTATGTCTATGATTTTGACGGGGATGATGAACTGGCTGAACTCAATGGGGCAATTTCTGAAGTCACTGAGGAAAACGCTGACCTCAAGCGACGAATGAAGTTGCTGCGCACGAAAATGGAGCAGCAGAAAAACCATACACCGGAAGAGGAGGGAAGTCCGGATTTCTGAAGTGAGTGAAATTATGGATGTTAAAGTCATATCGGTTAATGTGGGCAAGGCACTCCTGGTAAGTGCCCTGTTTATGTTCTTGTCTGTGCTTGTGTCCATAGTCAATGGGATGGATTCCGCTTTTGGCCCGCTTGCAATTAGTTTTCTCATAACTCTCATCGTTGGCTCCTTCCCTTTCATATTCGTAAAGAAAACACCGCCCATCACAATGGCGGACGGCTATCTCATAATCTTCATCTCATGGATTCTGTCGTTCATATTCGGAATGCTTCCGTATGTCCTCTATGGTGATGAGTTCTCGCTCGTTAACTCTATCTTCGAATCCGTTTCCGGCTATACGACAACCGGTTTTACGATAGTCCGGGATATTGAATCCCTTCCAAAGAGTTTGCTTTTCTGGCGTTCTTCGACCCATTTTATAGGTGGACTCGGAGTCATCGTCTTTCTGCTTCTCGTCCTTCCGGATGCCAGCCCCTTCCGTCTCCGGATGACAAATCTTGAACTCTCATCTCTTTCGCGTGAAGGCTACCGTTACCGCTCCTCCCGTACCGTCTGGATCATCTGCCTTGTCTATGTCTCGCTGGCAATACTAGAGACGCTGCTGCTTTGGGCTGCCGGAATGAGTTTGTTCGATGCTGTGAACCACTCGTTCAGCACCGTAGCTACTGGAGGATTCAGCACGCGCAACGCTTCGATAGCATTTTATGACTCGCGGCTTATTGAGCTGATAATCATGTTTTTCATGATTATCTCGGCAATTCATTTTGGGACTATATTTTCTTTCGTGACATCCGGATCCTTGAAAATCCTCAGGAATCCTGTTCTCGTGTTCTATGTAGCCACAATATTCGTTGCCTCTGTTTTTGCCGGATCAAGCCTTTTCTTTCAGGGTGTATACGATTCGCTGGGAGTGTCGTTGTGGGAGGCAACTTTTCATGTCATAAGTTTCATCTCGACGACCGGATTTTCTATTTCAAGCCCTTATGACTGGCCGACCTTTCCTTCGGTAATCCTTATTTATTGCGGCATCCAGTGCGGCTGCTGCGGCTCCACGACCGGAGGAATCAAGACGGACAGGGTTCTTATCGCCATCCGTGCCGCAGTCTGTGAAATCAAGCATCGTCTTCATCCGAATTCCGTCTATTCAGTTCACCTCGGGAATCTCACGGTCTCTGACAATTCGGTAAGTTCTGTACTGATGTATTTTTCCGTCTATGCCATATTCGGCTTTTTCGCGATAATGGGGCTTATAGCATCCGGCATCTGCGGAACGGATGCTACATCCACAGCCATTGCAAGTCTCGGTAACGTTGGAATGAGTTCATTCGGCTCTGGGGACATCGCTTCAATGCCACTGATGGCAAAACTGTTCTGTTGCCTGAACATGTTCCTTGGACGAGTGGAGATATATCCCGTGTTGGTCGTGGCATATCTCATCTTTAACAGGAAGGCAAGGTGATGGGACAGACGGACTTTCTTTATCAGGGATTTCGTTCCCATCTGAAATATGAACCGACCGCATGTCAGGACAACTTTCTGCATCGGATTTCGGAATTTATCGGGAGTGACGACGACATCATGGTCGTGAACGGCTATGCCGGCACCGGAAAGACGACTGCCATCTCCGCTGTCATCAATACGCTCAATGATCTGAAAATCAAGACGGTGCTTCTCGCTCCCACGGGACGTGCGGCGAAAGTGCTCTCCAACTATTCCGGCAAGCCGGCTGCCACGATACACAAGCACATATATCGTCAGAAATCCATCGGGGGCGATGGCTATGGCCAGTTTTCGTTGTCTCCCAACAAGGATCGGGACACGCTTTTTGTCGTTGATGAGGTGTCGCTCATCGGCATTGAGGGCGGACAGCAGCAGTCCACAGCCAGTTTCGGCAGCGGAAATCTTCTTGACGACCTTGTGACTTTTGTCCGAAGCGGAGTTGACTGCAAACTTGTCCTTGTTGGCGATGCAGCCCAACTGCCTCCTGTCGGGATGGATTGCAGTCCCGCCCTTTCACGTGAATACATGGCTATGATGGGAGGAACTGTGTTCTGCACCCTCACGACTGTGGTTCGCCAGCAGAAGGAATCCGGGATTCTTACGAATGCCACAAGGCTGCGTGAACTCATAACTCGTTCCGAATATGGCGGGGATATGTTTGAATATGAGGATATAGGTCTTTCTGTCAAGGGATGTGACGATGTCGTCCGTATAGGCGGAGGGGAGCTCATAGAGTGCCTTGGAGAAGCCTATTCGCATTATGGTGATGATGATACGGTGATTCTTTGCCGGACCAACAAGCGGGCCGTGAAATACAATATGGGCGTGCGCTCTATGGTACAGTTCAAGGAGGAGAGGCTCGTGAGGGGTGACAAGCTGATGATTGTGAAGAATTGCTATCAGTTTTGCGAAGATTTGGAGGGCGTGGACTACATCGCGAATGGTGACATAGCGAAGTTGCTTAAAATTTCGGGATATGAGGAACGCTATGGGCTGCATTTTGCCGAGGCGCGGCTGCTTCTCCCAGATTATAATGACCAGGAGTTTACGGCTAAGGTGATTTTGGATACTTTGGATTCGGAGTCGGCATCGCTCGGCTATGAGCAGCAGAATCAACTCTACGTTGGCGTTGATGCGGACTATTCGCACATCAGTTCAAAGCGCAAGCGATGGGAGGCGGTGCGTGAGGACAAGTATTTCAATGCGCTGCAGCTAAAGTATGCCGAGGCTCTGACCTGTCACAAGTCTCAGGGTGGGCAGTGGCGCTGTGTGTTCATTGACAATGCGTTCTGGCAGGATTTTCTGACGCTTGACGACTTGAAATGGCTCTATACGGCTCTAACGAGGGCGGTGGAGAAGGTGTATTTGGTTAATTTTAAGGATGAATTGTTTAGATTATGATACTCAAGAAGTTTATATTTTGTATCTTGTTGTGTTGGACTGTGATGGTGCAGGCCAGTGACGGCAAGGTGAATTCTCAGTCGCGGGTGAATCCGACATATTCACCGGATTCTACTAAGATAGCCTTTACCCGCGGCAATGATCTCTGGGTTGAGGATGTCGCGACAAAGGAGGAATATCGTCTGACAAATGACGGCAGCGAAATGATTCTCAACGGATTCGCTTCGTGGGTCTATTACGAGGAGATTCTAGGACGAGCATCGCATTACAAGGCTTTCTGGTGGTCTCCGGATAGTCGTCGTATAGGATTTTACCGTTTTGACAACACAGAGGTTCCTTATTTCCCCATATATTCCCCGTTTGCTGGGCACGATGTTTCCGCGCCTGATCATGCTGGATATTCTGGTCATCTGAACAATACCCGCTACCCCAAGGCAGGGCAGGCAAATCCGCTTGTTCGCATAGGGCTTGTGGATGTCTGCGATGTCCTCTCCTCAGTTGCCGCGTTGTCTGTTTCTGTTGCGGATTCGTCATCAACTTCTCTAAAGCCAAAGGAAACGGCCGTAGATTGTTGTCATATAGTCTGGGCCGATTTCCCGATTATGGGCGGAACGTCAGGGACCGCTACCGAAGGCTGCACGGCAGCGTCACCTTATGGAGAGGGAAATGTCTGTGACGGCTATTTCGGAATTCCGTTCTGGAGTTCTGACAGCCGCGACTTTTATGTCCCGACGCTTCCGCGGATTCAGAACGACCTGAACCTTTTTGCTATCAATGCTTCTACAGGTGTTAAGAGGTTGATTTATAATGAGAAATATCCTACTTGGCTTGACTGGTTCGACAGTATGGAGTTCGGAAAGAATGGTCTTTATGTCGCACGCCGATTCGAGACGGGCTGGGATCAGATCTACTACATTTCCTATGACGGCAAGACAGTTCTGCGCCTGACCGACAGGCGGTTGTGGTCTGCAATGGTGCTTAAGGCAGACGAGCGTCTCGGGAAGTTATATTTTTCCGCAAAGATTGACAGCGCACCGCGTGTGACGGTGTTTTCGGTTGATATTCCGCGTGAGTCTTTGAAGCCTTCACGCAAGCCTTCCTGGAGTTCTTCCGTGATAGCCTCAAAATCTGTGTCAATTGATTCCGTTCCTATGCTGATAGCTTCTTCTGCATCAAGTCTGAAGGCTCTCACTCCGCTTGGTATGAATGCGGAGGGAGTAGATTTCTCAGATGATGCACAATCGTTTACTGCATACATTTCCAACTCTTCGACTCCGACAAAGGAAATACGCTATTTTCTGAAAAATGGAAAGGTCAAATCCACGGAAACTTTGAAGGATTTCACACCGGAGAATTTCGATGCCTCGCAATATGCGCTGCCCCAACTTGTTTCGATGACGACGAGGGATGGGTTCACGCTTCCGGCGATGATTACATATCCAAGGACGTTCGACCCTTCGGGAGCAACGAAATATCCTGTTGTCATGGAAATCTATGGCGGCCCTGACACCCCGTATGTTCGTGACCGGTGGCGTGCTCCGAACGATGCCAATCAGTGGTTCTCCAAGAATGGCATAATAAAGATTGTCTGCGACTCCCGTGCGGCCGGTCATAACGGAAGGTTCGGGGAGGACATGGTTTACAAGGATGTCACGAGTTGGCCTGTCAGCGATTTCTGCGAATGGGCTGACTGGCTCGCTGCCCAGCCTTATGTGGATTCCGCGCACATCGGTGTGGAGGGCTTCTCGTTCGGTGGCACGATGACGGCCATGCTCGTGATGCGCCACAGCGACAAGTTTTGCTGCGGCATAGCGGGAGGCGGGGTCTATGACTGGGCGCTTTATGACACCCACTACACCGAGCGCTATATGGAGTCTCCTCAGACCAATCCGGAGGGCTATGCACGCGCCTGCGCTCTGAACTATGTAAGTGATTATCCGTCAGATTTTAACGCTGACTGCGCCATGCTCCGGCTCACCCACGGCACCGGTGACGACAACGTCCATTTCCAGAATACCCTCATTCTCATCGATGCTCTCCAGAAAGCCGGAAAGCATTTCGAACTAATGATTTACCCCGATGGCCTTCACGGCTATCGGGGCTATCAGGGTGTCCACTCCCTCAAGAATGACCATGACTTCTGGATGAAATGGCTTATAGGGGCATCCTCCATTGGCGTTCGGTCTTCTTACTGAAAAAATATGGCAGAAAGTTTTGGGGCTCAGTCTATGAACCTGACCTTGCTCTCATCGCGCGGTTTCGCTTCCGGAGCCTCGTCCGGGTGTCCTACGCCAACACAGATACGGACTTTATAACCTTCCGGAAGGGCCAGTCGGTCAAGGAACGGCTTCGCTTCGGGTGTGTTGTTCAGGAACATAACTGGACCTCCCATTATTACGCTTCCAAGACCCATTGACTGCGCGGCCAGGCAAATGTTCTCGCAAAGCGCTCCTGCATTCACGCTCAGCATTCCTGAAGGATCCTCCGGCGTGGCTACAAAAAAGACAGCGGTGGCGTTCCTGAAGCCGTTTCGGAACTTCGGGTCATCGGAGGCCGGCATCGATGTTTTCATAACCGCGGTTGCACCATCGAGAAATTCTTTGCTGTCAACAATCCGCACTGCCCACTCCTGCATATTTCTAGCGTTAGGAGCGTTGATCCCGCATTTTGCCAACAGGGTCAAAGTGTCGCGGCCGACTGGCGTGTCAGTGTAGTGACGAACCGACCTGCGAGCCATAATCGTCTCTACAACAATGTTTTTTTCGCTTGTTTCTGTCTTTGTTTTCGGGCAGCATCCGGCTGCTGCAACCACTGCGAACAACACAGCGATGTACAAAATAGACTTTTGCATAAACGGATAATTTAAGTTTTGTAAATGCGAAACATATTCAATGTTCACCTGCTAGTTTAAAAAATCGTAATCGTCATCTCCTGAATTTTCCGCGAGGCTCCGGCGTAGTTGACATTTGTACCGACGAATGTCACCGTATATGTGCCAGGCTCGTTCCACGTGTATTCATAGCTGTGCAGATAGTTCTGCAGGTTCTTGATTACCACGCCCTTGTCGTTCTCTACCGTGGTCTGAGATTCCTCATCCGCTGCACTTTCGTCCGCCTCATATCTGTTCCTGAACTCGTATTTATGCCCGGTTTCGCCGCTGTAGAACACGATGTTGTCGACCTCGCCGCTGAAATTGAAGCGAACGGGCTTACCTGCCTCGTAGGTGTTTGACTTGTCAAGTGACACGTTGTAGCTGATTTCATAGACAATCTCCTGCCGGCAAGAGACGACAAGAGCAACAGCTGCAATGAACAATAATATAATCTTTTTCATATCCAATCAAGTTAATTAGCCCACAAAGAATTCTGCTTGAGCTGTTTGTTCACTCCCAGTTCGATTGACGGAATCGGAAGAAGAATGTTCCTTGCCGTGACGTTGCCGCCTATGCTTGCCGCACGTGACGCGGTGACGTTCTTAGTCCATCTGGGATCCGCGGCCCATGTCGTGTAGGCATTCATTTCTTGAACATAATTGCCCCAGCGGATGAGGTCGAATCTGCGCAGGGACTCAAAGCAGAGCTCGCGTCCCCTTTCGTTGCGGACGAGCTCGCGAAAAGTCTCCTTATCGTATTCGCTGAACGGGCGTGTCGCGATGCCGGCTCTTCCGCGGACCTTCTCCACGCAGTCGTAGGCGGCCTGCATCGGACCTTCGAGTTCGTTGGACGCTTCGGCATACATCAGAAGCACGTCCGAATAGCGCAGGATTGGGAAGTTAATCGTCGTGTAGAGATTCTTGGCCGTCTTCTGTCCCTCGTAGATAACCTCGCGTCTGAACTTTCCACAGTTGCGCATCGCCGGAGCCGCCGTCGGGTCTTTTGCCGTTGACACGCTCTTGTAGACGTACGGGGTCTTGTCTATGCCTGAGACGCATTGCCCGCTCGTTTCTCCAAAAGGTGGCTGATTCTTGTTCCCGGCATAGTTGTACGGCGGGAGATTCCACTCCTGACGCTTGTCAGTTATTGTCGGGAGAGCATTCTCCGAGTCTGTTCTGTCCGTCTGCCAATAGAGATCCCAGAGCTTGAGCGAGCCGTTATACTGGCCGTATGAGTAGTTACAGTTGAATTTTCCGAAGTCTTTCGAACTGCTGTTTCCGCTCTGAAGCCCGAGCAGGTCGCCTATACGTCCGTTGGACCAGCTTTCCGCGCTCGAACGGTCGCCGAGGAACTCCGCCTCCCACATTGACTCATGCCACTGCGTGTCGTACTTGTCCTCAATCATGTTGATGAACACCTGCGAGTAGTCCGGGTTCAGTCCGTGCTTCCCGCTGTCAATCACGTCCTTGGCAAAACCGCGTGCCTTTGTGAGGAACTCCGTCTTGTCGCCTCCCTCCACGCCGGCTCCGGCCATGAAAAGGTAGACGCGCGCGAGTATTCCCTGGATGGTGGTCTTTGTGACACGTGAAGGCTGCACCGTCACCTCCTCTTCGGCGAGTTCAAGGCAGGCTTCCATTTCGGATGCCGCCCAGCTGAGGACATCGAACTGCGACGTCGCCCCGCACATTGTCTCGTCCGGTGTCTTCACGGCCTTGTCCCGAAGCGGAACATCTCCCCATGACTGCGAGAGAAGGAAATGGTAGTATGCCCTGAGGAACCGTGCCTCATTATAATATCTTCCGTCCTTGTCAAATTCAGAGTTTGCAACGGCATCCATAAACTCGTTGGCATTGCGTATTCCCTGATACATCGCCGTCCAGATGTCGTAGACCTGAACGGTTGCTGCATCGTGGCGGTTATATTGCAGGAAGTTGGTCTGTACGTCCCTGTTGAAATAGCATAGGTCGTCGTTGTTGGCGTACATTAGACTGTAGTAGTTTCCGTAGAACTGCTCCTTGTTCATCGCACCATAAATCCCTGCGAGCCCGTACTTTACCTCGTCTTCCGTGTTGTAGAATGTCTCGGAGCATATCACCTGCGGCGTCACGTCGAAGAAACTGCATGACGCAAGGCTTGCAGCAGCCGCAAGGCAAATCGTATATCTCAATATATCTTTCATACTCTCAATGAATTAGAATGTGAATGAAACGCCTCCTGTGATTCCGAATGCCCTCGGGTATGCTGACCAGTCAAATCCCGGCGTGAGCACGGAATTCCTCGTCGACACTTCCGGATCCGGACCGGAATATTTTGTCAGCGTGAACACATTGTCGGCGGAAACATACACCCTCATCGTGTCGAACTTTATCTTTCTCAATGCCTTGCGTGGGATGGTATACCCGACGGAGACATTTCTCAGACGGAGGAATGAGCCGTCCTCGACGACGCGGGAGGAATAGAGATAGACCCCGTTTGCCTGCACCCTCGGAATATCGCTCTCGGGATTGCTTTCGGTCCATCTGTACTTGTAAGTTGCCCACTGGTTCGTGTTGATGACGTTTCCGTTTTCGAAGTACAGCCTATTGGCGTTCAGGATGTTGTTTCCGTAACTCCACGAAAAGAAGAGGTTGAGGTCGAAGCCGTAGAAGTTGAAGGTCGTGCCGAAACCTCCCGTGCTCAGGGGCTGTCCACAGCCTATGACCGTGCGGTCGTTGTCGTCGATGACCCCGTCTTCGTTGATGTCCCTGTATTTCGGGTCTCCGGGCCTGACTGAACTTTTCCCGACACTTGTCAGATACGGCACACCGTCCTTGAGATCCGTGCCTGAATTGAAGTCATCGTACTTGTAGGTTCCCTCATATATGAACCCGTACATAAGTCCGGAAGGCTTGCCGACCTGGGTGATGTACGGGTACTGGCCGTTGAACTTCTGATCCCATGACACCTTGCTCAGAAGCGAATATTGATCGTTGGTGAGGGCTGTGACCTTGTTTCTGTTCATCGCCATGTTGAAATTCACGCTCCACGCGAAGTTCCTTTTCTGAATCAGTGTCGCGTCCAAGGTGAGTTCCACGCCCTGATTGCGCATTGAGCCGATGTTCATCATCGCGCTCGTGTAACCGGAAGAAGCCGGAATCGTGGCCTGAAGAAGCAGGTCGCGGGTGTTCTTGAGATACCAGTCGGCAGTGAGCTTGAGTCTGCTGTCAAAGAAAGAGAGGTCGAGTCCGATGTTCCATTGCTCCGTGGTCTCCCATTTCAGCTTGTCGTTCGACATGTTTGACGGGAAATAGCCTGAGACAATTTGCCCGTTGAACACGTAGTCGTATGAGTTCGAGTCGCCCGGAAGAGTGGAGATCTGGGAATAGTAGTCGTAAGGGGTCGTCGTGCGGTTGTTTCCCGTGAGTCCCCACGATGCACGCAGTTTTCCGTTCGAGAGCCATGATGCATCCTTGAGCCAATCCTCGCGGTTGAAGTTCCACGAAAGTCCGGCTGAGGGGAAGTAGCCCCATCTGTTACCGGATGGGAACTTTGAGGATCCGTCAGCACGGAAAGATGCCGTGAGATAGTATTTGTACTTGTAGTTGTAGTTGAGCCGGAAGAGTCCGGACATCATCGTCCAGTCGTACTGCCATGGCTTGACTGTCTGATAGTTGCCGGTGTGCAGCCCGTTCAACCCGAGTGCTTCCGTGGTCATCTGCGTGGCTGCGGTGCCCTTGTAGTCGAATGTCTCGCCCTGCATCGTGAAGCCTCCGAGAAGCTGGAGATGATGCCTGCGGCGGATGTTCTTAGTCCATGTGAGCGTGTTCTCGTTGAGCCATGTGACCTTGTCGTTCCAGTAGATTGCTCCGTTTATTCCCTTTCCCGAAGGCGAGCCGGCATATCCTGTGTAAGTCTGTGTGCCATTGAACTCCTCGCGACGGCGCTTGTTCATCGTATAGCCTCCGGTAATCTTGAGCCTGAGCCCGTCGATGATTTCCCAAGTCAGGCCGGCGTTGGCGTTAAGATAGTCCACTATCGTCTTGCGGTGCTCGTTTTGCGCGGTCTTCACCGGATTGAAGCGGTAGTCGTTGGCGCCGGTAACTTCCGTGTCCACGAGGTCGTCATAGAGGTCATCGCTGTTTCCCGAGCGCAATGGTTTTACCGGGCGGTAGCCCCAGACCGAGTACATCAGCCAGCCGGTGGCCGAAGACGCTGCCTGAGCATCGGTCGGTGTGACACCATTGGTGATTGAACGTGAGTAGTTTGCGAGCACGTCCAAAGTCACTTTCTTGCCAAATTTCTGCTGAAAATTGATTTTTCCCTGATAGCGCTGAAAATTGGAGCGTATGATGATACCATCCTGGTCGAGCGCGGAGAGGCTTATGTTGTAGCGGTTCCCAGCCTCCTTGCTTCCTCCGGATACTGAAACGGAGTAGTTCTGAGTGAGGGAAGTGCGGAAAAGCTTGTCCTGCCAGTCGTTGTAGGGCACTCCGATGTAGTCCTCCGGGGTGTATGCCGTGATGCCGGCTAGCTCGTCCGCCTCGGAGGGGCTCAAGTAGGCATTGACGTTCCCGCTGATGTCGTAGATCTCGGTCTGGAGTTTGACGAACTCATAACCGTCCAAAAGCTTCACCTTGTTGGCAATCTGATTCATTGTCCAGGTCGCGTTGAAGTTGACCTTTGGCTTGCCTTCCTGCCCCTGTTTTGTCGTGATTACAATGACTCCGTTGGCTCCGCGTGCTCCGTAGATTGCCGTTGCCGAGGCATCCTTGAGTATGTCAATGGACTCGATGTCGGCGGAGTTGAGCGATGTCGCCATCGAACTTTCGGTCGGGAAACCATCTATCACATATAGCGGTGCGCTGCTCTGGGTCAGCGAGTTGTTGCCACGGATGGTGATGCTTGCTTCCGAGCCGAGTGCTCCATCGGAGGTTGTGACCACCACTCCGGCAATCTTTCCGGTGAGCGCCTGGTCGAAGTTCGTCACGGGCGTCTTCATCAGCTCGTCCATGTCGACCTTGCTTACCGAGCCTGTGAGGTCTCTTCGCGCCACCGTTCCGTAGCCCACGCTCACGACTTCCGCCGCGTCAAGCGAAAGCTGCTCCTCCTTGAGCGTCACATCGACGGTCGTTCTTCCTCCGATGTTCTGTCTGTTCTCGGTGAATCCGAGGCAGGAGAAAACTAGTGTGGCATCCGATGAGGACACGTTCAGGGCATATCGCCCATCGGCATCAGTCACCGTCCCGTTGGAAGTCTTGCCATCCTCGTACACCGTCACCGCAACGAGCGGACTTCCCGTGCCATCGACGACTCGGCCGCTTACCTTAACGCTCTGTGCCGCCACCGCGAGTGAGGTGCAGAGGAGCAGTATGGCCGTAAAAATTTTGGTCAAAGTTTGCATTTTGTCTTATGGTTATTGTTTCTTTAGTCTGAACTCCACCGGCTGACCGTTGATGCAGGTCACTGAAAGCCTCGTCCTTCCGTCCTTCTCGCCGACCGTAACCGCATTATTCTCTTCGCTCAGCGCATATTTCCCGTTGAGAACGACTTCCTTGAGCAGCGGCTGGCTCGGCTGCGAGGTCGTGTAGCCCTTTTTCGTGATCCCGAGATCCGGAGTGCCGACGCTCATCACGATGGTACCGTCCTCTTTCGTCCGCTCCATCACAATGGTTTCCGGCTGGATCTCAGTGGCGACGGTCTTGTCTGAATGGTAGCCTCCGTAGCTGACATAGGCTGTTGTCCCCGTAATGGCATCGTTCACGACATGCGCCTCATTGTCCGCCTGCAGCACGGTATACGGCAGTTTCTTCGCATATTTTCCGACCTCTTTTCCGCTCGGCCTCACCAGCATCATATACTCGTATGAGGCCTCTTTCGGAGACGCGCCATGGTCTATGTACGCCGTCACGAAATCTCCCTCCCCAGTTTTCTTCTTCGTGTCGGACGGCGAACTTTGATGCTTCTTCTCGACGACAAGCCCGTTTCCGTTCCTTATTATATAGCTGTTCCCGTTGACGTCCGTCAGAACGACGGGGCTGTTTTCCGTGTGTCTGTAGGAATATGGGAATGTCCCTGAATATTCATCGTTTATGTCGACTTCCGCGTCCTTGTCTTCGAGCCTGAGCTGATAGAGCGTGGTCTCTGTCGGATATTGCGAATTGTTGGTGATTCCCGTTCCTATATGTATTATCCTGTTGTCAAAGCAGAAAACGCTCTTCGTGGCGGTCGCTCCGGCGCAGAAATTTTTCCGGTCTTTTTCAACGTAAGTGAATGCAAGACAGCCGTTTTCTCCTTCAAGAGAAGAGACTCCCGGGAAGCGCGAGTCGTTTCTTTCCATCAGCGTTCCCTTCAGCGGGTTCTCCAGAAGATCAAACGGCAGATGCACAGAGGTGACTCCGGGGTAGCGGTTCCAGTCCCAGCCCTCCTGCGCATAACCGCTTGCCTTGGCCCCGTCAGGGAAGATGACTTGTGCCGAGCCATAACTCAGGTAGCGTCCGTAGCGGTTGTCGGCGGCGTAAATCTCCGAACCCCACACATCGGAGTTGAAGCCCTTGAGGGTGAGCATCCATCCGTTCCTGCGGTGCACTCCGAACGCCCCGTAGTTATAGACTCGGAAGCCGTCCGGTGCCTGCTTCGCCTTAATTCCCGCTTTCTTGAATGCCGCGAGTGCCTTCCTTTCCTTGCCTCCGAGCGCGATGTATGCACCCGCGAGATCCGGGTCGGCGGCGAGGCCGTTGTCTGTCATGTCTCCGAGAAGCGCGAGCTGTCCGTAGGCCTCTACATCCGCGTCCGGAATCCTCCCGCTGAGCGGATGCCGTCCGCAGACTCCTATGCCCCAGTCGCGTCCGTTGGTGTAGTCATACATTGCCATCAGCGCCTTCTTGAAATCTCTTCCTGCGGCCTCGTCAATCTCGAAGTCCGTCCCGAGGGTGAAGCGGATGAACTCCCCGAGTGCAGCGAACGCCCCGACCGAATAGCCCGGGTAGTGCCCTCCGTGGTGGAATGACG
>DJSA01000117.1:0-16253 GCA_002438905.1 Bacteroidales bacterium UBA6346 | reverse complement strand
CACCTTCAGGCCTCCCACAGTGCCGTCCGTAAACCCGAGCGAACCTGAAGTCCATGCTCCCAACGCTTTCATATATGCATACTTGACATCGTCCGACGACTCCAGCATCGCTGAAACCACCCGGCAGTTGTGCAGGGTGTGCCATGCGTCAAGCACTCCATCGCGCGTCTGTTCGTATGGCATCCTGACTTCCTGAAGACCGGACCAATAGGAGAGCGTCTTGAGATATTCCTGAAGTTTTCCAGCCTTTTCGAGCGGCTCGCGCAGAATCCATATGCCTTTATAAAGGTCTCGGACCTGATAGCCGTAGTGGTGGTTAGTTCCCATTCCGCTTCCGTATGCGAATCCCTGGTCTATGGCGTGGTCCATTGCATCGATGACCTTACCGACATTGCCCGTGTTGCCGGTGTAGAGGTAGTCGAGTGCAAACCAATATACAATGTTCTGAATGAACCGGATTCTCATTTCGCCGGCGGCATTGTTGAACTCGTCATCGCTCAGCAGCGGCGCTCCTTTTATACTCCCGTTGGGAAGGCGATGTATTCCGTATTTGTCGATAAGCCCCTGTGCCCTTGCAAGAAGCGTGTTCTGTGTGTATTCCGCTCCCGGGTTGCCGGCACCGGCCCATTCGTCCATTCGCTTCTCTACGGTGCGGAGCATTTCCCTCTCTCCTTCATTTATTGGTCTGATTTCCGGTTCCTTATACTGCTCCCATTCCCAAAGCCGACACCATTGCCAGAGGTCGCGTTCCAAGTTGTAATTGTTCTCGGGAATCTGCATGTCGGGAGTAATCTGCGCGTGAAGTTTCTTCACTGGGAAACTTACTCTGTCTATATATAGGGTACCTTGCGGAGCCGTGGAACTTATTGTCATCTTCGCTGCGAGCGTGTTCCTTTCCGCCGGCTTCTTGTCTCCATAGTGCCCCTCCGGCGTGAGCATGTCGATGTATTTCATCCATATCGCCCTCCATCCGGTGTGGTTCATGTTGAAGTTGAAATGGCATATTTCATTTCCCAGCCAGTCGTAGAACGTGAACAGAAGCGGTTCATTCATGGATTCTGTGTTATAAACCCACATCATCAGCCCCGCTCCGTTCACTTTCATCGAAGACTCTATGTCCGAATGGTTCGAGAACACGATTTCCGACGTCCCGTCCCATGAGTATTTCACCGACTGCCTCCCGTCCTTGAATTTCTCTGTTGATAAGGCTGCCCGGCCGTTGCCGCTTACGGAAATGAATGACGGCATTCCACCCTCGAAATTATACTGAGAGTCGATTGCCGCCAAGGCATTGTGCGAAAGCGCTATAAAGAATAAAAGAAATGTCAGTTTCTTCATAATTTGCATGTTTGAAATGCAAATGTAATAAATCTTTTCTTAACTTTGCGCGATATTCCGTTGGCGTGCACGGGAATTTTTGAAACCACATAAAATGGAGATTTTCAAGTGATGAACAAGTTGCTTCGAAAGATATACATTTCGCTTGCTCTGGGTGTCCTTATTTCCTCGGCTGCAGCGGCCCAGCCCGTTGATTATGGTCTTGACCATGGTGTCCTTTCATTTGAGAACGGCACCTCACCGACTGTTCCCGGGCGGCATTCTTCCGTGAGAGTCTCCGGTCTGCACTACAAGCTTGGCACGCACTCGCTTGAATGGAACTGGAAACGTGCCGGGGCAAGGCTTTCGATTCTGGGAGAGATTCCGTATATGAAGGAGAATCCTGACCCTAAGGAGACTTCCGTCTCGACCTTTGTCTTCTGGGTCTATTCCGACAAGCCTCTCGAAGGCTCGCTGCGGTTTTCTTTCCTGAAAGGCGGACGCGAATGCTGCCGTTTCGACTACGGACTCGGATTTACGGGTTGGAGAGGAGCCTGGGTCGCGTTTGACCGGGACATGACCGGAACTCCGGAGGAGGGGATGGACGAAGTCGTGATAACGGCTCCGCATGGGGTGCGTCACGGCCGCTTGTGGTTTGACGGGGTCATAACCTCGGCTTTTGAGGATGTCCGCTACCATACGCCGGACTGGCAGGCTCCGTTCATAAACGAGAAGACCGACATTCACTGGCTTGTACTGAATAAAAGCTGGAATCTTCGTCTCGACATCCCAGAGACTCCGCTTTCGGATTCTGACATAAGGGATATTGAGACCGTCACGAAACGTTTTGTCAGCCTCGTCAAGCCGGGAAAGGTTCCGTCAATTGACAGGCTCCGCGAAATGTACGAAAGCTATGGGATAAAGGAGAATCCGGACGGGACGGTTACGGGCAAGCCGATATGGTTTACCCGTTACGGAGAAACTTTCATCAACCTTGGAATACCCGATGCCTCTGCCGCGTTCCGCAGGAATGGTCAGTTGCTCAAGGACTATAACAACAATCTTCTGGATGTTGCCGCAGCATGGAACCGCACTTCCGATGGGGCTGAACGACAGGAACTTGCGAGGATGTACGTGATGATGACACGGCATCTGCTCGACCAGGGCTTCGCGGCCGGAAGTGCGCAGGGTACATTGCATCATCTTGGCTATAGCATGAGGAATTTCTACATATCACCGGTGCTGATGAGGGACGTGCTGCGCGAGGCCGGACTTTCAGAGCAGGTTCAACAGGCAATGGAATGGTTCTCCGGAGTGGGGGAGGTGAAGGTCGCGCCTGCAGGCCCGGGAATGGACATCGATGCCTTCAACACTTCGCTCATGGGCCGGTTGGCATCGCTTCTGATGTTGGAGGACTCTCCTTACAAGTGGGCCTATCTTAAGTCGCTTTCACGATGGATTGATAACGGGTTCAAATACGTTGATGGGACAAGGCCGTGCTTCAAAAGCGATGGTTCGATTTATCATCATCGCCGCTCCTATCCGGCATACGCTGTTGGCGGGCTTGACGGCGCGGTCAATTCGGTGTGGATGTTGCGTGGGACGGCTCTCGCCGTGTCGGAGGACAGCCACCGGAATCTTAGGAAAGCGCTCTTGGAAATGCGTTTCTGGTGCAATCTCCGCTCGTTTCCACTTGCGATGTCGGGGAGACATCCGGACGGGAAGGGAGAACTTTCCCCTAAGCATTTCGCGATGCTTGCCGAGGCCGGCACACCTGACGGAAGCTCTCCTCTCGATACCGCCCTCGCATCCGCCTTTATGCGACTTGTGCCGGATGCCCGAGCCAAGGAAAAAGTCTGGGCCCGAAAGTTTGGAGCCGCAGGAATCGTTCCGGAGTCGACTCCGCAGGGCAGCCGTAGCTATGGCTACAACTGCTCTCTCTCGCACCGCTTCGGAGAGTCTCTTGTGACCTTTGCAGGTCACAGTCGCTATCTTTGGTCTGCAGAAATCTACAACCACGCCAACCATTACGGGCGCTACCTCACCCACGGCAGCATGCAGATTCTCTGCGCAGGAACGCCGGTGATAGACTCGTTTGGAAGCGGATTTCAGGTGGACGGCTGGGATTGGTGCCACATTCCGGGAACCACGGCAGCTGAAATACCGATGACTCGGATGAAGGCAAATGTCCTGAACGTGGACGAGCATTCCGGATATGAGGAAATGCTTCTCTCCGCCGAATGGTTTGCCGGGGGAGTCTCTCACAGAGGGCTTTACGGGGCATACGCGATGAAACTGCATGAGCATGACAAATACAACGGCAGCCTGCGTGCCCGCAAGTCTTTCTTCGCCTTCGAGGACAGGATTGTCGCTCTTGGCTCAGACCTTGAGAATGCGCTGCCCGGCTCCGAACTCCACACAACGCTGTTCCAGAATACGATAGAGGAGGACACCCCGACCATAGTGAACGGAAGTCCCGTAAGTTCAACGGATTTTGCGACAGAACTCGACTCTTCGCTCATCGTGCTGCGTGATAGGCTCGGCAACGCCTATCTCGTACGTGACGCGCTTGTGCGTGTTTCGCGTGGCCTTCAGCATTCGCTTCACGAGGAGACAGACGCTCCGACGGAGGGAGTGTTTGAAAAGGCGTATATCTTTCACGGCGGGATTGTCGGAAAGGGCGCTGTTGCCGGTGACATCTATATGAAGGACAGTTATGAGTATATGGTAGGGCTTCAGTCTTCGGACGAAAGGCTTGACTTTTGGCAGTCCCACAAGCCCTATGTCGTGGTCCGCAGGGACAGAAATGCTCATGTCGTAAGGGACCTTGAAAGCGGAGTGACTGGCTGCGCCGTGTTCGAGGGCGGTGCCGTCGATTCGCTCATCATTGAAAGCTCGCCTGCAATGATAATGTATTCCGGTGACGGTCAGGAACTTACCCTAAGTGTATGCAATCCTGATCTTGCTCTCTATGAGGGCGAGGCCGATGAGGTCTGCGATGAGAACGGCAAAAGGATAGAGCGCAGCGTGTACGGACGCAAATGGATTGACAATCATTGCCTTCCGACAGTCGTGAGACTTAAACTGAAGGGTCTTTGGGAAGTCAGTGACTGCGGAGCGGCCGTCGTTGAGGACTCCCGGGAGAACAACTGCACGAGGTTGCTGTTCCGCACAGGTGAGGCCAGGACAGAGGAAATAGTTCTAAGGAGAATTGTGCTATGAGAAATGCCGGAAGAATTCTGAATGACGGGCTGAAATGTCTGCTGCCTTTGTCCGCATTGGCAACCTTGTCTTGCCGCGCCGGAGAGGAGACTATGCCGCCTAATATAATATATGTGTTCCCGGACCAGTTCAGAGGCTCGGCGCTCGCGTTCTGGGACGAGCCGGAGTTCAGTCCATACGTCCGCTGGAAGGCTGATCCAGTTCATACGCCCGTGCTTGACTCCTTCGCGTCCGAGTCGGTAGTGCTCGCCAATGCCATGAGCAACTGTCCTCTGAGCAGTCCCTACAGAGGAATCTTCCTAACCGGAATGTACCCTGAAAGAAGCGGAATCACTCTCAACTGCATGTCTGAAAGGCCCGAAAGCAGTCTTCGTGAAGATGCGGTCTGCATAAGCGACGTTCTGAAGGCTCAAGGCTACAGTTGCGGCTACATCGGAAAACTCCACGCCGATTTCCCTACAAGGAACGATCCTGCGCACCCGGGGCACTATGTCAGTGACAGGCGGCCGGAATGGGATGCCTACACTCCACCCGAGCGGCGGCATGGCTTTGATTACTGGTATTCCTACGGTACCTTCGATGTCCACAAGAACCCTCACTATTGGGACACGGACGGCGTGCGTCACGACCCCAAGGAATTTTCAGTCAAGCACGAGACGGACAAGGCCATTGAATATCTCCGTAACGAACATGGCGAGCGGGACAAGGATGCCCCTTTCTTCCTCGTTGTCGCCTACAATCCTCCGCATTCTCCGTACAGCGGGCCGGAAGACTGCATGGAGGAAGACTATGCTCTCTATAAGGGTATGTCATACAAAGACTTGTATGTACGCGACAATGCCGACACAACGCTTGTGAAGGCTCCGTCGGCAAGATACTACTTCGCGAATGTCACTGCGGTTGATCGTGGGTTCGGCCGCATTCTCGACGAAGTTAAAAGGCTTGGGCTGGACAGAAACACAATAGTGGTCTTCACGTCCGATCATGGCGAAACCATGTGCAGCCACGGCACCCTCGATCCGAAGAATTCAATCTGGACGGAATCGTTCAATGTCCCGATGCTCATCCGTTATCCGGAAAAGATTCGTCCCCACGTCGACACAACGCTGCTTTCTTCTATAGATATAATGCCGACACTCCTCTCTATGGCCGGACTTCACGATGTTGTGCCATCTTCGGCCGAAGGACGTGATTTGTCTCCTCTTCTGATGGAGACGGGCGAAAGCTGCACTGCTCCGTCTTCGGTTCTCTATCTTCGCAATCTCAACGGCACTACAGCTCCGGACGGCACAGTCTCCGGCTTTTTCCCGGAGGCACGTGGAATAAGGACGGCAACGCACACTATGGAAATCGCCGTCAACCGGGACTGGAGTCTTAAGAGCGTCACGATTTTTGATGATGTGGCCGACCCGTATCAGATGTGTCCTATTGACCGGCACGATGCTCCGGAGCTGTTTGAAAGCCTGCTCGCCGAACTTTCCGCGAAACTGAGGGAGGCTGACGATGTGTGGTCTCGGGAATGTGTGCTGGATGCTTTGGACTTTAATGACTGATTTGTAGAGGATTTATGAATAAGGTTAAATTTTTCCTGATTTCTTGTGCGGCACTGTCCGTCATTTCCTGTGACTCGTCGGAGCTTGAAAATCGCCTGGATTCATTGGAGGGGCGTGTCTATGGCCTTGAGAAAACATTGGGGCAGGTCTACGAAAACACGCGTGCAGTCCGGAAGATGCTGACGGAAAACACCTGGATTGCCGGATATGAGGAGAAAAGGGATGAGCGTGGCGTTGTGGTCGGATATTGCCTGACCTTTGGCGACGGAACTTCCATTGAAGTGATTTATGGCCTTGAGGCAGAGACTGTTGTTCCGATGATTGGGGTTGATGCCGAAGGTAAATGGATAATGTCGATGGACGGCGGACGGACATTCTCTCGGATAGAAGGCGCATCGGACGCATCGGACAGGGACGGCGCGACTCCGAAACTCCGTGTCGGCAAGGACGGGTGCTGGCAGATTAGCCTTGACGGAGGAAATTCCTGGACAGACCTGCTCGATGAAGACGGCAAACCGCAGACTGCGCTTCCTGTCGCGGGGTCGGGATCTTCCTCCATAATTAGGAATGTCGTATATGATGAAAGCAAAGGAACCGTGGTCATTTCTCTCGCCGACGGTCAGAGTGTCACCCTTGATGTCGTGCGGGACTTTTTCTTCGGACTTGAGGGCTATGAGGCCGGTGCCGCGATAGAATTTGGCGCGACTTTGAAATATAATGTCACGGAAAAAGGCGTGTCTCAGGTGAGGATTGACGTTCCGAAGGGCTGGAGGGCGGTTATAGATGAAGGCAAATTCAGCGTGACAGCGCCATCGGAAGGCGTGCCCGGAGACAACAAGATCAGCCTCCTGCTTGTTTCCGAACGCGGTTTGGCAAAGCAGACGGAGTTTTTATTCAGGCTGTCGGAGGCCTCTTCTCCGGAAACTCCGGATGACCCTTACTCGGAATTGACGAAAGGCCTCCCTGACTTTTCCTATGCCGGATACGATCATGGAGAGACGGCTCCGGCCGAGGCTTCCGCCTGGGGCTACAAGGTCTACAATGTCTGTGACTACGGTGCCATCGCTAGCGATGGCAAATCTGATAGGGAGGCATTTCTTGATTGTCTGAAGGCGGCTTTGGGCACCGATTATTCGGTGAATGACAATAACATAATTTGCTTCAACCATAAGGAGAAGGCGAACGCTGTCATCTACTTCCCCGAGGGCGAGTTCATTCTCCACACTTCGGACGATGACGTGGAGCTTGCGGGCAAAAGTCCGAGCCGTACCATTCAGATACGTTCCGGAAACGTCATTCTTCGCGGAGCGGGGAGGGACAAGACTGTGCTCGTGATGCAGGATCCGAACAAGCCTTCGGATGAGTCCGTTCTCTACAGCTCGCCCGCAATGATTGAGTTCAAGCATAACAGCGGTCTTTCAAAAGTCTCTGACGTGACGGCCGATGCGGAGAAAGGCAGCTTTTCCGTAGAGGTGGCATCTGTAGCCGGCCTTTCGGAAGGACAGTGGGTGTGCCTTTCCGTTGTGAACAATGATCCTTCTTTTGTCGCGGCTGAGCTAAAGGCCGGTAATCCGACGGATGCGGAAGTGGCGAAAATGACAAACATCGTGAGCACCGGCGTGCAGGTCTATGACTATCATCAGATTAAGAACATAAGCGGCAACACCGTCACTTTCGTTGAGCCCCTGATGCATGAGGTTTCCCTCAAGTACACGGGAAACACTAACTCAAAAGGCTACAATTGGAGCATATACAAGTTTCCGCACTATGAGAACGTAGGGGTTGAGGATCTCACGTTCCGAGGCAACGCGAAGGATCATTTTGTGCATCACGGCAGTTGGCAGGACGATGGCGCCTACAAACCGCTTAATTTCGTGCGTCTTACGAATTCCTGGCTGCGCAGGGTCGGCTTTGAGAGCGTCAGCGAGGCCTGCTCTGTCGTTAAAAGCGCCAATGTGTCCGCCTACGACATAACTATCGGAGGCCGCAGGGGACACGCCGCCGTGCGTTCACAGGGCTCTTCACGCGTGTTCATAGGTGCCGTGACCGACTCCTCTTCCGGATATCTGATTGACAACCCGGGAACATACGCCGAGGGCGCGGGGCAGTACCACGCCGTTGGAGTGTCGAAACAGAGCATGGGCGCGGTTCTATGGAGAAACACATGGGGAAATGACAGTTGTTTCGAGTCCCACGCCACACAGCCTCGTGCAACCCTCATCGACTGCTGCACCGGTGGCTGGATGCGTTTCCGTCAAGGCGGTGACGAGGCTCAGGTTCCGAATCATCTTGCCGACCTCGTGATCTGGAACTTCAATTCCCTCACGGCTCAGACAGACTTCATCTTCTGGGATCATTCGAGCTGTTGGTGGAAATTCCTGCCGCCGGTCATCATCGGTTTCCACGGCGAGCCTGTGACCTTTGACATGACGCAGGTCAGCCGGCTTGAAAGCAACGGAACCCCTGTCGAGCCGGAGTCCCTCTACGAACATCAGCTCAAGGCACGCCTCGGTGCTGTGCCTGACTGGCTTCAATCACTTAAATGACAAACCGATAAATTGTAAGATATATGAAACGAATCATCTCATTTATTCTTCCTGCAGCGGCCGCATTCCTGTTCGCCTGCTGCACGGATTCCGGACTCGGAGACCGGATTGATTCCTTGGAGAGCAGAATTGTTGCGCTCGAAAAGAATCTGGGAACGCTCAACGACAATGTGGTGGCGCTTCAGGCCATTGTGAACGGCGGCGTGGTTACTGACGTTAAGGAAAAGGACGGCGTCTACACCATAGTTTTCAGTGACGGCAGAACCGTGACTCTTGCGCAGGGCAGCACAGGTGTCGCGACCGCTCCGGTGATGGGCATTGACGGCGATGGCTTCTGGACTGTCAGCTATGACGGCGGCAAGACTTTCGAGCAGGTCAAGAGGGACGGTCAGCCGGTCAAGGCTGTCGGGACGGACGGCGTGACCCCTAAGTTCGGAGTGGATTCCGAAGGCTATTGGACTGTGAGCTATGACGGCGGCAAGACGGCGGAGCGTGTCAAGGATGCCGATGGCAACCCGGTGAAAGCCGTGGCTGAGGCAGGCGGAAGCACTCCGGTGGCGGACAGTTGGTTCTCGTCCGTCGATGCGAAGGGCGGAAAGCTCGTCGTTGTTCTCAAGGATGGCACCACCACGTTCGAACTCCCGATTGCAAGCGGCTTTGTCTGCGCAATCAAGGGAGCCGAGGATGTCGTTACCTTTGCTTATGGGGAGACCAGAACCTTTGATGTGGAACTGAAAGGCGCCGCATCCGTCATGGTTTCCGCGCCGCAGGACTGGAAGGCCTCATTTGCCGACCCGACGCTCACCGTGACTGCTCCTGCAGCGGCTACCAAGGCTCTTTCTGCCGACAGCGATGCCGATGTCTGCCTTCTTGCCATCTCCGAGGGCGGCGTGACGGCTCTTTCCAAATTAAGGGTGAAGGTTTCCACCGGCAGCGCCACGGATCCGGACACTCCAGTCTACACCGGATTGTATGCCAGGTATATGGCCGGCGAGGATGTTGTCATAGGCGGCGTTACGGTCAACAAGACTACTTATCCGTCAGTTAATTACATCAGCTCAACCAGTGCGGACAAGACCCTCAAGTCCGGCGTGAACTTCGTGGCACCGGACGCCGAGGCAATATTTTCAAATGCTGGAAATGGGAATATTACGCTTCCGTGTTTGATTGCCGGTAATGTTGAAGGACAGAGAAGTGTATTGAAGTGTCCGAGTTATATGAATTTTGAGGCAGTTGCAGATGGAAACAACATTGTCGCGCTTGAAAATGTGAAATTTACATCTTCAGAATCTAACCAGAAGTACCTTTTCGCAAATATGTCTAAAGTGGATATAGACATGGCCTGCTTCAAGAATTGTGGTGTCGATTTGGTCGGTGATAAGAATTTCAGTTATATGTCAAATGATAAATTCGTGTGCGAATTTATCATGGAAGACTGTGATGTAAAGATAAACTCTTCCCTAAAGCAGACCAACATCTTCAACAATAATGGTACGACAAAGACAATGAGGGCATTGACTTTCAAGAACAATGTATTTTGGTCAGATGCTGAAGTCTCAACATTCCGCTTGTGTGCTAATTCTAAAGCAACAATCGAGAAATTGGAACTCGTTCACAATACATTTGTGAATGTCTATCCTGAAAAAGGGAGCGGATATTGTCAGGTGCTGGATGTTAAAGGCGGTATGGTTTCAAATAACCTCGCATATTTTAAGGACTATACAAACAAGACGTCTACTACATATACTGGGTTTGTAATAGAGGCAGATAAGTCTACAGACGATGCGTTCTATGATACATGCAACTCGAATTTTGTTATTTACGATATGGCTTCCGTTCCAGAGAAGAAGCTTAAAGTTTGCCAGAACAATGGTAAAAAGGTTTATAGCAAACTTGCATCCGATGATGATTCAAAGGCCATATTCGACTTTACCGACGACTCCGAGAACTTCAATATTGCAAAAGGAATCTTCAAACCGAAAAAAGCTGAGTACGGTGCACAGAGATAAAATCATATTAACAACAAACATAGACTTATGAAAGCAAAAGGACAGATTAAATTGGGGGGGGGCAGACTATATTGCTCCTTCCTGTGACATCCTGACGGTCAATACTGAGTCGGGATTGGCAGCAAGTTTTGAACGGGCGGTAGAGGATGATGGCGTTGTTGAATTTTATTGATATGCGTAAGATGAAAAACTACCGAAATCTCATGCTCGTTGTAGCAGTTATGGCGACATTATCCTGTGCAAAGGAACTCGTACCGAATGAACCGAAAGAAAATGCAAATCTTTCCCCTCTGTCAATCGTGGCATCTTCGGAAAAAGGTGATGTAAGGGCAGCATTTTCCGAGGATGACTACCCTGCAATTGTCTGGCAGGGGAATGAGTCAATCACTGTTCTTGGTGAGAATACTGGCAATCAAACGTTTAGTACAACAAGCACTGGTGCAAATGCAGTGTTCAGTGGGCTTGCTGACCTCACGGACGATGTGCTCTATTCCGTTTACCCGGCTGATGGAAACATTAAGTTGAATAAAACGACCGACGGCACAGTCAAGCTTGCAAATGTCACGATTCCTGCCGTCCAGACTGCGGTTGCCGGCAGTTTCGACCCGAAGGCATACACCGCTGTCGCGAAATCTTCCGACGACAAGGCTAATTTCTCTTTCAAGTCGCTTGTCTCGTTCCTGAAGTTCAGCCTTGAGGACGCGGAGAATGTCGATGCTGTTGTCATTGCCGGCAACAATAACGAGAACATGGCCTGCACGGCTAGTGCCGTCACACTCGAAGGTTCTCATGCCGGCGATTACACAAATGTCAGCCGGTATGTACGGCTTCAGGGCACTTTTGAAACAGGCAAGGCTTACTTTATGACAGTCAGGCCTTTGGCATTCAATGAGGGTGTGACGATATATGTCCAGTACAATGACGGCTCGGTGAAGTCCTGCAAGGCAAAGGGACCGCTGTTCACTGTAGGCAAGGTCCGCAATCATATAAAGCCTCTCGGAACTATCCCGTCCTCCAAACTTCAACCTGTGACAGATTTATATACACTCTACAATTTAGGATTTGACATTGATGTCGCTGGAATGGTCGTCAATAAGACTACTTTCCCGTCAGTTAATTACATCAGCTCCACCAGCAAGGACAAGACCCTCAAGAGTGGGGTGAACTTTGTCGATGCGGATGTTGTTGCGGAGTTCCCTGCCGCAGGTCTGACACTTCCGTTCATCGTTGCCGGCAACACCGAAGGCAGCAGGACGACACTCAATGCCACGTCACAGGTCAATCTCGTCTCTTCTAAGACTATAAGCGACAATGTCGTGAGATTCCAGAATATAAACCTCAGCACTGAAGGCACAAGTGAAAAAAATTATCTCATTGCCAACACTGCCGACAATGCAATCAACAGCATCGGCTTCAAGGACTGCGGGATTGAACTGGTTGGCGACAAGAGCCTTATGTATATGGCTGCTACAAGGCCGGTGAATTCCCTCGTTATGGAAGAATGCGATGTGAAGATGAACTCGACGAAAGCCACCAACAACTTCATCCTTCAGGTAAGCGGTGCTGTCTATACGATGACTGAACTGACTTTCACAAACAATGTGTTCTGGTCTGACAGCGAAACAGGTACCAAGTCATTCAGCCTATATCTTGACAGAAAAGCCGCAGTCACGGCTCTCACTGTCACTCACAATACATTTGTGAACGTCTACCCGCAGGCTTCATACGCATATTGTCAGATAAATGATATGGTTTCCGGTGACATTGCGAATAACCTGTTCTATTTTGAGGACTATACGACCGCTACGGCAAATGCAAAAGGTGACGGTACATATACAGGTATTGTGAAGGAAGAGACTTCCGAAAATGTTGTGGAGGACGATTATTCCGCGTTCAGTAATAACTACGCCATTTATGCCGTTGAAACAATTCCGAAGCAGAAGCTAAAACTCGGACAGAATGCCAAGACCACCAGCATAGTCGACAAAAAGCAGTCTGAGGCTTCAGAAGTATTCGACTTTACCGACGACTCCGAGAACTTCAATATTGCAAAAGGAATCTTCAAACCGAAAAAAGCCGAGTACGGTGCACAGAGATAATCCCCTATTGCATTGATTGTCAAAGAATAAAGGTGGTCGGATTCTTGTTCGACCACCTTTATTCTTTTGCACCGATGTTTTTTCTCTACTCCAGAGTATCGACGGCAATGTCCTTATTATACAGTTTGCCGCTCTGTCTTAGAAATTCGGCCTTCATTGCGCTGAGCCGCTCAGGGTCATTGACCGCTGTCTCCTGCCCCGGATCCGTGTCGAGATTCCACAGCGTGTCCTCGCTGTTGTTGCCGAGTTCGATGCCGGTCGAGTTATATTTTGCTCCGCTGTAGGCCGGAATCATTACATAGTTGCCCTTACGGTAGGCGAGCCGGCCCTGCGCCTCGATAATCTGGTCTGGGCGTCCGCCTTTCAACTCGCGTCCCAATAGCACCTTCGGATAAGACTGGCTGTCAAGTCCAGGGGCAACCTCGCCTCCTGTGATTTCCCCGAGCGTCGCATAGAGGTCCATCTGGCAGTAGTAGGCATCGCTGACGGCAGGGGAGACAGTTCCTTTCCAATAAACTATGAACGGAATGTGTGCACCGGCATCGTAGAGGCTGTACTTGCCTCCCCGCAGGCCGTTGTCCGGGTCGTGACCTTTCTCATGGGCGATCTCCTCCGCGCCATCGTCATATCCGTCCTGAAGCACGGCTCCGTTGTCCGAAGTGATGATGATCATCGTGTTTTCAAGCAGACCCAACGAGCGCAGCTTCTCCACGACCTGTCCGACGCACCAGTCCGCTTCAATGACGGCATCGCCCCTGCATCCGAGCCCGCTGGAGCCGACGAAACGCGATGCCGGGACTCTCGGGACATGGGGCTCATGCAGACCATAGTAGAGGAAGAATGGTTCGTTCTTGTGGCTGTCAATGAATGAGTTGACCTTGGAGAGGAAGTAGTCCGCCATCGTGTCATCCTTCCACCTTGCCGAATGACCTCCTTTCATGTAGCCGATGCGCGGCACTCCGTTCACTATTGTTCCCTGATGCCCGTGAAGCCATTTCATCGTCATCATCTCCGGATTTGTCAGCGCTGTAGGCTCTCCATCGAAGTTCTTTTCGTAATCTACCATAATCGGGTCTGACGGGTCGAGTCCGAGAACCTTCCCGTTCTCGACATAGACAGTCGGAACCCTGTCCACGGTGGCTGGAATCAGGTTCGTGTAATCGAAGCCCACGGTATTTCCCGATGGCACAATTTCCTTGTTCCAGTCGAGTTTTCCGTATCCCATTCCGAGATGCCATTTCCCGATTGCCCCAGTCGCATATCCCTCTTCTTGCATCATTTTAGGAAGCGTCGGCATCGATGGGTCAATTAGTAGAGGTGCGTCTCCGGGAAGGATTTTAGCATCCGGATTTCTCCATGGATACATCCCCGTGAATAGCGCGAAACGGCTTGGCGTGGATGTCGCTGAAGTTGCGTAGCAGTTGCGGAACCGCAGTCCGGCATCGGCGAGCGAGTCGATATGTGGCGTGCTGATAGTCTTTGAACCATAACAGCTCAAATCTCCAAGTCCGAGATCGTCCGCCACGATGAGCACAACATTCGGTCTCTGCACTTTCTGCTGCTGTTTCTGCGCGCATCCGATGGTTCCGGCCGCTATGGGAGCCAAAGCCAGCAGCGGCGAGGCCTTACCGAGCGCAGCAAAATTCAGTGAGTGATTTGTTTTCATATAGATGTGGATGATAAATTGTTCTCCGTCAAAAGTGGCTATTAAAAAATAGTGTGACTGCAAAAATAGGCAATAAAAATAACTTTGTCAACGTGAGGAAATGAGACCCCGGATATGTGAAACGAAAAAACTGAATTAGTGGCACAAAAAAAGGACACAGACTTCTGCGCCCTTTTCGTACCCCCGTGCGGAATCGAACCGCAACCGTCAGAACCGGAATCTGAAATTCTATCCATTAAACTACGGAGGCAAACCAACCGCAAAGATAAGAATTTTAAATAGAATTTCTATGACTTCACGGATATTATTTCTTAACTTTGAGGCGTTTCATGCCTATTCCGGACAATGGTAACAGGCTATGAGCGGATTCTGAAATTGCACGATTTATGAAAATGATGAAAAACGTTTTGTCGCTCTGTGTAGCAGCGACGCTTGCCGTTCTGTGTCCGGCGGCGACATTTGCAGGGGAGTCTTCTTTTGACGACAGATTTGTTGACACGACCCTGCGAGTAGATTACGTCTTCAGTGGAGATGCTGCCGCGCAGTCCGTGAGCCTTTGCCGTCTGTCGAGTTCTGAGGGCTGGTATGGGCGCAGGGCGAATCTTGACAGAATGCCGCTCAGAGGCAACGGGGAAGTGGTTATGACGGATACTGAGACTGGGGAGCGTCTCTATGTCTGGTCTTTTTCATCGCTTTTCAGTGAATGGCTCACGACTGACGAGGCGCGACATACCGCCCGCTCCTTTGAGCATACAGTGCTGCTTCCGATGCCGCGTGCCAAGGCTGTTGTCGACTTAAGACTTTTCGACAAACACGGCTCTGTTAGTGCCGAGCATCATTTTCTGCTTGACCCTTCAGACATCCTTATTCATCGGAAACATCCGTCCGGCGTGCACTGGAATTATCTTCACAAAGGTGGGGACAGCCGGAAGTGCATTGATGTTGTGATTATGGCAGAGGGATACTCTCGGAAGGATATGAAACTTTTCCGTAGGGATGCGCGGGCTACCTGCGATGCCTTGCTTGCGGCACAGCCGTTCTCGCAGTTCAAAGACAAACTTAACATCATCGCCGTCGAGTCTGTGTCAGAGGATTCCGGAGTTTCAGAACCTCTGAAGGGTATATGGCGCAGCACTGCAGTCAGCTCACATTTCTCTACATTCTATTCCGACCGCTATCTCACGAGCGAGAATGTCTGCGACATCCACGACATTCTCTCCGGAATTCCTTGCGAACACATCATAATCCTCGCCAACACAGATACATACGGAGGTGGAGGTATCTACAATTCCTACACTCTCACGACCGCCCATCACAGCAATTTCCGTCCTGTTGTAGTCCACGAATTCGGTCACAGTTTCGGCGGGCTTGCGGACGAGTATTTCTATGATTTTGCCGATGCCCTCGATTCTTCTTACGACATTTCCGTGGAGCCATGGGAGCCGAACATCACTACGCTGGTTGATTTTGACGTGAAATGGAAGGATATGCTTCCGGAAGGCTGCCCTGTGCCCACGCCCGGAGGACATCTGAAAGTCACCGAACTTGATAACTCGCAGGAAGCGATTGACCGTATCGGAGTCTATGAGGGCGGCGGTTACCTCATGCACGGTATGTTTCGTCCGTCAGATAACTGCCGAATGCGCACCAACGAGGCCGCCGGTTTCTGTCCCGTCTGCCGCCGCGCCCTCACCGATCTTATTCTGTTCTATACAGAAGATTAGAGGAGCGGCTTTCCCAAAGACTACATCGTCCGTATTATAACACAAACAAGGTAACCATTCTTGCGAATAAATACCTTGTTGTAATATTTCTTCGATTTTTTAGTGAATCTCTTTTAA
>DJSA01000102.1 GCA_002438905.1 Bacteroidales bacterium UBA6346 | reverse complement strand
TGGACGAGTTCATCTGCTGGGGAGACGTGCTGCTGGGGGATTTCAACGATGTGGACAAATATCTCGTTGAGCCTCGGCAGTTGTTCACGAACGTTTCGGACCTGAAGTCCATAGAGGACGATTTCAGCTACCTGACGACTTCGCAGCGCGAGGCGATTCATTCGTTCCTGTCGCATTTCAGGGCAGAGGCGGCTCCGGAGGGGAAGGATCGTTCCATAAAGACCAATTTTCTGAGGGTATGGAATATACTGCTGCCGCTCTATGAGTCGTTCAATGAAAGTTTGCGGGCAGACGAGATGGCCTACGAGGGGATGATTTATCGTGAGGTGGCATCGCTCTCGGATAGGGTTCGTGGAGCTCTGGGGGAACGTCACTTTGTATTCGTGGGGCTTAACGCGCTGAATGAGTGTGAGAAAAAGCTTCTGAGGCATCTACGCAATGCTAGGCAGGCGGAGTTCTGCTGGGACTGGTCGAGCGAGTGGATACGCGACTCGGAAAACCGTGCCTCTTTTTTCATGTCGCAGAATGTCAGTGAGTTCCCGCAGGCGTTTCGTCCGGATGCCGAGGGGCTTGGGACACCGGAGTTCAATGTGGTGAGCGTCCCGTCTTCAATCGGACAGTCGAAGCAGTTGCCCTATATATTGAACCGCCTCGGACTCAGTCAGTCCTCCGGGTCTGTTTCCGACGGAGAAGACTCGGCTCTCGGCTCTATGGCCGCTGTTGCGGAGGGTCAGAACACGGCGGCTCATGACCTTTCCTCCGAATGCGCGATAGTCCTTCCCGATGAGCAGCTGCTGTTACCAGTTCTGAACTCGATTCCGGAGGACATTCGGGACATAAACGTCACGATGGGCTACCCTATGAAGGGCAGCGACCTCTGCGTGCTCATGGGGGCTCTCTCCGCCGCACAGATGAACGTGCTCGTCCGCGGCGGCAAGACATATTTTTATCATAGGTATGTCCGCAGTGTGTTGTCCAACAGCATATTCCGCAAAATCGCCTCCGATGAGGACAATGCCGTCTGCTCGGCTGTGCTGAACGGCCGGCGAAGCTATATCGCGGTCTCTGACTTTGCCGCCTCACCGCTGCTTTCGCTTTTTTTTACGCCTGTTCCGGGCAGTCTCACGGCAGCCTCGGCCGCAATGGTACGCGCATTCGCGGACTATCAAAAAGCGGTGCTGAGTCGCGTGGGGGCGCTGCTCGTGGAATGCGGCCATTCGGACCTTGACACAGACTTCGCCAAAGACTACTATAAGGCTGTCTGCCTTCTCGGGGACATGAACCTTGAGATAATGCCGGCCACGTACCTGCGCCTGCTCGACCAGATTCTTGCTCCCGTCTCCGTGCCTTTCAACGGCGAGCCTCTCAAGGGCCTTCAGGTCATGGGACCGCTTGAGACTCGTGCGCTTGATTTTCGTAACCTCATAATACTCAGTTGCAATGAGGGTACATTCCCTCGCAAGTCTTTCAGCTCGTCATTCATCCCTCCGGAGCTCCGCAAGGGCTTCGGGCTGCCGACATACGAGTATCAGGATGCCGTCTGGGCCTACTATTTTTACCGCATGATTCAGCGTGCGGAGAATGTCTGGATGCTCTTCGATTCCCGCACCGAGGACATGAAGTCGGGGGAGGAGAGCCGCTACATAAAGCAGCTGGACTATCTCTTTGACGCGAAGATTCACCGTTATGTGACCTCACCGGTCCAGGAGGACGAATACGACGAACCGGAAATCATCAAGACACAGGCCGACTTGGACAAACTGCGCGACTTCAAGTTTTCCGCGACCGCGCTCCAGAACTACCTCGCTTGTCCTGCGAAGTTTTACTATGACAAGGTTCTCGGGCTCAGCGACTTGGCTGAGTCTGTCGACAACCTTGATGGAGGCACGCTCGGAACGGTGTTCCATGCCGTGATGCAGTGGATTTATGCGAAGCCCAGCACGGACAGGGAGCCTGTCGGAAGGGTGGACGAGGCGTTTATCAGAAAACGGCTTTCCAAGGGGTTCGCACCGGAACTCCGCGATCGCATACGCTTGGAAATCTGCGAGGCAATCAAATCAGTGGAAGTTCGGGGAAAGGATATCGTGCTTTGCGGCGTCATTGAGCAGTATGTACGGAGGACGCTCGAATACGACCTTGAACTCATGAAGTCGCGGCACGTCGACCATTTCACTGTGTTGGCGCTTGAGAAGAACCTGCCGTTTGAGTTCGAGGGAATGGACTTTGGCGATGAAGCATCATCCGTTGGAGCCGCTCAAAATCATAGAAAATATGCCTTCAAGGGCTTCATCGACCGTCTCGACACTTTTGACGACGGTACGGTTCGAGTAGTTGACTACAAGACCGGAAAGGTCTCCGAAGCCGAGGCGAAAGTTATGGGCGAGGACGGTGACGACCCGGCAAAAGCTTCCGCCATATTTGACGCCATATTCGCCGAGGACAACCATGAACGTCCGAAGATTGCCCTGCAGTTTTTCATCTACAACCTGATGCTGCGCCTGAATCCTGATGGACGGGCACTTGTCGGAGGGCGAAAGGTAACGAACTCTGTCTATTCCGTGTCGGGGATATTCAAGGACGAGTACTCGGAATACAGCCTTCCGCAGGAGGTTATCGACAGAGCCTCTTCGATGCTTGAAGATTGTCTCGACGGCATATTTGACATCGAAAGGAATCCGACGTTCCGTAGGACGGATGATACGAAGACTTGCGAATATTGTGACTTTAAAATGATCTGCGGAAGATGACGGGGCGAAGAAAAAGCGGATTTCTGCGTTGGACTTCGATAATCCAAATCCTCACAACCAATAAGGTTGCTGCGGTTTGAATTTCTCGTCCGCCTTGTACTCCATCTTTTTCTTCATCCCCTTTTGTTCAGGGTATTTTGGTTGAAAAGTAGAAATAATAATGATAACAATAGCAAAGGCGTCGGCGGGGTCCGGCAAGACATACACGTTGGCGAAGACGTACATTTCGCTGCTTCTAAAATCGCGGGATCTATACGCCTATCGGCATATCCTTGCGGTGACTTTCACCAACAAGGCGACGGGGGAGATGAAGGCGCGCATTCTCCGCGAACTTGACATTCTTGCGCATGCCCCGATGGAATCGGACTATTATAACGATTTTGTCCCGTCGCTGTGCCGGGATGCTGCGCAGCTTCAGAAACGTTGTGAGGGTCTGCTGAATGGTATCCTGCACGACTACAGCGCATTCTCGGTGTTCACGATTGACCGCTTCTTCCAGCAGGTTCTGCGCTCGTTTGCCCGAGAGCTCGGCCAGTTCGACTCCTACCAGCTCGAACTCGACAAGCCTTCCGTGGTGAGCGAGTCGGTTGATAGCATGCTTGAGAACCTCTCAGACAAGGACAGCGCGATGATTGACTGGCTGAAGGAGTCCGTGATGAGCCAGATTTCATCGAAGGGCTATTTCCAGTTGGAGCCTGTGCTCTATTCCGCGGCGAGCGATCTCCAGTCTCCGGAGTTCAAGGCATATATGTCCGAGAAGGGAATGTCCGACCCGTCGACTCTCTATTCCAAGGAAAATATGCGTTCACTACGTAAGGTCTGCAACGAGTTGATAGTCAGGTTCTCCCAGGATGTGAAGGCTGGGGCTGAGGCGTTGTTGAGGAAATTTGCCGATGCCGGGATTTCACCGTCCGAGACCATGAGGAAGTTTGCCTGTGCTCTGAACGGCTATGCGGCGGTGACGGAACGGGATTCCATTGAACCTCCGACATCCGGATTCTGTGGCAAGATCGCTGACCGTGGCGCGATGTTCTCGAAGGCAAACGCCGGCAAGGCCGCTCTGCTTCCGGCTGATTTTGAGAGCACTGCGCTGAGTTTTCTCGGGCTGTTCTTTGATTTTTCCGCTTCGGTGGCCGGCGGCGGGGCCTCTTCACCAGCGGAGTTCGGCGGAGCATCGCCATATTACCGGGCCTACCGCACGGCTCTCCAGATCAAGGACATGATTTACGGACTGGGCATATCAAGGGAACTCTTCGAGGCTTTTAACGGCCTTCTCAAAGAACGTAATATCCTCTGCCTGGAGGATTCCAACGATATTCTCAGCCGTATAATTGATGGCTCGGACGTGCCGTTTGTCTACGAGAAGACAGGCGTGCGCTATGAGCATTTTCTCCTTGACGAGTTTCAGGACACTTCCATCGTGCAGTGGGACAATTTCCGTCCGCTGCTCCATGAGAGCGACTCCAACGGCAACGACAACCTCATTGTGGGCGACGTCAAGCAGAGCATTTACCGCTGGCGGCAGTCGGACTGGAGTCTGCTCAACTCTGAAGTGGGAAAGGAGTTCCCTGACAGTCGCGAACTTTTAGGAAAGGACGGAAAGCCGGCTCTTTCAACCAATTACAGAACGGAAGAGAACATAGTGGAGTTCAACGACTTGTTCTTTGAGTTTCTGCGTGACCGCCTTGCCGGAAATTTCAAGGCCACTGGCGGGGAAGAGGTCGGGAAAATCATCTCCGGAATATATTCCGATGTCCGTCAGGCGGCAGCCCGCAAGGGCGGGTTCGGTGAAGTGAGGCTTTGCTTCAGCGGCACGAAAAAGAGCGGGGACAATGACCCTGTTCTCGACCGCACCGTGCGGCAGGTCATCAGTCTCCATGAAGACAAGGGAGCCGGCTATGGTGACATCGCAGTCATAGTCCGCAACAACGCTCCGGGCGAACGGATTGCCAACGCTCTGATGGACAGGGGAGTGCCTGTGATTTCGGATGACTCTTTGACGGTGAATAACTCGATTGTCGTACGTCGTCTCGTCTCAGTCCTCTCTTCCGTTGAGAACCCGGAAAACAAGGCTTCCGGTTATCTCGCCGCCTCGCTCGGTTTCCATGCTGCCGGCCAGTCGTCCCTCGTTGACCTCGCCGAGGATATAATCCGCAGCATGCGCGGGACTGACGCCCATCTTGTCGAGTCGCATGCCCTCTACATCCAGGCTTTTATGGACTGGATGCAGTCCTGGGTCTCCCGCAACGGCAACCAGCTCAAGGAGTTCCTCCACGCCTGGGACGAGAAGAATGATGTCTCCCCGGTCAAGATTGCATCCCCGGCCTCCACAGACGCCGTCCGTATAATCACGATACACAAGTCCAAGGGACTGGAGTTTCCCTATGTCATAATCCCATATTTCGAGGACATAAAGTTCTTCCGTCCCGGCAATGTCTGGGCAGAACCGGCGGTGTCGGGCGCAGTCTCAGGTAATGAGGCTCTGCTTTCCACCGATGTCGCTCAGACCTCTGATGGCACCTTACCATCCTCCGCAGGTTCCTCCGACAATAAGGCTGTTGCAGACTTTGACAATGCCATAAGAAACGGCATCTTCAAGCCAGTGATTTCCTCCGATAGTGCTCAGACCTATTTCGCTCCAACGTATAACCGCGAGCGGCTCTATCAGTGCATTGACGCCATGAACCTTATGTATGTCGCGATGACACGCCCCTCGCGCGGGCTGCACATCATCTGCGGGGGAACCTCATCAGGTTTCAACAAGGAGGGCACCATAAACACCGCCTCCGATGCCCTAATGGCCTTTGCGCTTGCCCATTCCGGCAAAATCCCCGAACTTGACTGCGGACTGCGGGAGGGGAACTCCTGTGGAGAAATCCCCCATACGGCAGGTGCATCTGTGCCTGTCAGTTTCTCTGTAGCCGAATCTGACTGGGGCGTGGACTATGTCTTGGGCTGTTTCTGCGACAACTCAGACCTCGAATTTCGCAAGGTCGGCAAGAAACCGAAGTCCTACCACAAGGATTTCTCGCAGGATGTCCTTCCGAGCTGCTACCCTTCTTACACGACGGATTCCTCACGCCTTCGCATCGACCGCGATGCGGCGGATTTCTTCTCGGCTGACGGCACGGTAGGCTCCGATGCCTCCCGTCGCCTCCGAGGCATAGTCCTCCACGACATCCTGTCTTCAGTGATTGTCCCCGAAGACCTCGAACAGGCAGTCGGCAAAGCCGTCGACTCGGGCGAACTGACAGTCGTTCAGGCCGACGAGGCCTACGCGCTTCTTTCGCGCCGCATTCTCGATGCACAGTCCCGCGGCTGGTTCACCGAATCTCCCGACGAGGTTCTCAACGAGCGCACGATAGTCACCTCCCAAGGCGAGGAACTGCGTCCCGACCGCGTCAGCATCAGGGGCGGCGAAGTCCTTATCATCGACTACAAGTTCGGCCGCCCGCACCCCTCTTACCTCGAACAAGTCCGCTCCTACATGGAAACATACCGCGCCCTCGGCTACACCTCCGTCCGCGCCTGCCTCTGGTTCGTCCCCGAGAACGACATTATTGAAGTGTAACTTTTTCAGCATCTTTCATGAAAGTGGATGGCAAATAATTTTGCAGAAACGGGAAAGTGAGATTAACTTTGTAGGTTGTCACGTCCGGAAGAGGTCTTGCTGTTCTTGGCATGATGCGGTGCTTTCGTGCGCTTGTGGCGTGAGGTGATTTTTGAAATGTTTCGATTAATATGGAAAATAAAGAAGACAAGAGAGTGTTGGCTTATAACACTGAGAAAGAGAGGCTTGTGAAACCGGAGTATGGGCGGTGGATTTTGGAGATGGTGGAGAGCCTCAAGAAGATTGAGGACAGGGAGAAGCGGTCGGAGCAGGCACGGGCAGTCATTCATGCGATGGAACTCATCAACTATGACGTCCACAAACAGGAGAACTTCGACCACAAGTTGTGGGACGATCTGTTCATCATCGCGGGCTATGATCTTGACATCGATGCTCCATATCCAATGCCGACGCCGGAGCAGGCGCTTGCCCGTCCGGAAGTCCCATCGGTGGTGAGAAAGCCTATACGCGCATCGCAGTACGGGCGTAATATTGAGAGCATGATTGATCTCGTGGCCGGAATGGAAGACGGAGATGTAAAGACTGCCGTAATCCGCTCTCTTGCCATCTACATGAGAACCCAGTATCTCATCTGGAACAAGGACAGCGTGGCTGACGAGACAATATTCCAGGATCTTGAGAAACTCTCCGACTACAGGATTCATGTGCCGGAGGGCATCCAGCTCGGACGTGTGGGCGCCGACTCTAACTATCTGCGTCCGGGACAGGCGCCGAAGAGGCCTAATAATCAGCGAAAAAACAATAACAACAAGAAGAAATATCGGTAGGGGTCGTTTCCGGGCAGGTCTTTGAAACTGTTTGTACGTGATAAATAGATTCTTAGGCTTGGGTGGGGCGGTTTCTCGGTCGGAGGAACTGATATGGCATTGTCTGAAAAACAGAAGGAAAACACGAAAAGGAAATTCCGGTTCGGGCGGATTGTCTTATATTTCAGGAATATGGATCCGCAGACAAGGGCGTTGATTGCACGTGTCGTTGGCTTGGTCATCGGCGTGTTTGCGCTTTTCACCTTTTTCAGTTGCGTTTCATATCTTTTCACGTGGAAGAGCGACTATAGCATAGTGTCATGGGGTGACATCTCCAACCCAGACAAGATGCCGGCAAACTCCGGCTCGCGGCTCGGCTTGAGATGGTCTCGCTTTTTGGTCGGGGGCTGCTTCGGGCTTTCGGCTTTTTGTGTCGTTGCCCTTTTGGGAGCCCTTGCAGTCAGGATTTTCAGACAGAAGTTCGATTCTTCATTTCTTCGTCAGGCAGTGCTGATGCTCACGGCTGCGCCTCTATTTTCGTTCGTCCTGTCATATTTTTCTGGGCTTGTTTCTTCCGATGCTTGTTTCGGCGGTGGGCTCGGTGGCTTTGCCGGGGCGGAGTTCGTGCATTTGTGCCAAAATCTTTCCGGAAAAATCGGAACCGGGCTGTTCCTTGCCGTCCTCGTGGTGGTCTGGCTGCTGTTCGCGAGCGGCAAGTTTGCGCAGTGGTTCGTGCAGATTGGCTCGGGGCGGAAAAAAGCTGAAGCTTCAGATGCGGAGGCTTCTGCAGCAGAGACCGCTGAAACTGTTGATTCTGCAGATGGCAGCATATCGCCGATGCATGAAGACACCGATGGCAGCGCGGATGATGAAGCAGAATGTTCCGAAAATGACGGATTTTCATCCGAACCTACAGAACAGAAACAGGCGTTGCTGCAGGAATCTGTCGTTCATCCTGTTCCAGTGACTCCGGTTCGTCCGAATTCGGGTGACGGAGGTGCTGAGCCGGAAGGGACCTCTGCTCCTGAAGCCGGGACAGCGGCCGTCAACGGAGACTCGGCCGCCAAGGGCGACACGGCCGAGGCCGGGCGCACGTTTTCAACCGCCGTCACGGAGGAACTGCCGCGCATAGACAACAGAATGGAGCTGGAAAACTACCGTTTCCCGTCTCTTGACCTGCTTGAAGACTATGCCGACAAGCAGAACATCGTCACGCTCGAAGAGCAGCAGGACTTCATAAACCGCATACGTCAGACGCTTCTGAATTTCAGAATTAAGGTCGAGAACATCACTGCCAAGGCCGGCCCGACAGTGACTCTCTACAAGGTCTATCCGGCTCCAGGAGTGAAGCTCGCCTCAATCAAGACCGTGGAAAGCGACATCGGGATCTCGCTCGGGGCCAAGGGCGTCCGCGTTGTGAAGCTTGATGATGCCGTTGGAATCGAGGTCGCCAACCGCAAGTCGTCCGTGGTGCCTCTCAAGGCCATGCTCAACGATGATGCCTTCCGCGAAACCAAGGCCGAGCTTCCTGTTGCCATAGGCTGCACAATCACGAGAAACGTCAAGGTCTTTGACCTCACGCAGGCTCCTCACCTTCTTGTTGCCGGAGCAACGCAGCAGGGTAAGTCCGTGGGACTGAACGTGATAGTGTCCTCCCTGCTCTACGCGAAGCACCCGTCGGAACTCAAATTCGTGTTTGTTGACCCGAAGATGGTCGAGTTCACGGCCTACAAGCGGCTTCTCAAGCACTATCTTGCCGTTCTTCCAACGGCCGGTTCAGAGGAAGAGGAAGCCGAGAATGCCATCATCAAGAAAGCAAAGGATGCGGCAGATGTTCTGAATTCACTCTGTGTAGAGATGGACGAGAGGTATGCCCTGCTCGCGCTTGCCGGAGTGAACAAGCTCAAGGACTACAACGAGAAATACAAGGAGCGCAAGCTTCTCCCGACTGACGGGCATAAGTATCTTCCTTATATAGTGGTTGTCATCGATGAGTTTGCCGACCTCACAATGTCTTCCGGCTTCGGCTCCGAGGGTAAGGCGCTGGCCCGTGGCATATCGACAGCCATCATCCGTCTCGCGCAGAAGGGACGTGCGGCCGGCATCCACCTCATCATCGCGACCCAGCGTCCGTCGGTTTCCGTCATCACCGGTGACATCAAGACAAACTTCCCGATGCGAATAGCCTTTAGGACTGTTTCACGCGTGGATTCCCAAACAATTCTCGATTCACCGGGCGCTGAGAGCCTCATCGGAAGGGGAGACATGCTCTTCTATGCTGGAGTGGAGATGGAACGTGTCCAGTGCGCTCTCGTCGACACTAAGGAAATCGACCGCATCACGAAGTTTATCGAGGCTCAGAACGGCTACAAGGAGTGCTACACCACACCATACTACCTTCCGACCCCTCCGAGTCAGGACGATTCCTCTTCGGCCGGTCCGATTGACATATCCAATATCGATGCCCTTTTCGGCGATGCCGCACGCATGGTCGTCAACACCCAGAAAGGCTCGACATCCGATTTGCAGCGAAAGCTCGGACTCGGCTATGCTCGCGCTGGCAAGATTATGGATCAGCTTGAGGCCGCCGGCATAGTCGGCCCGCAGGAGGGCTCCCGCCCGCGCCAAGTGCTTGTCTCCGACTATGAGGAACTGGAAAATATAATAACTGCATTCACTACTCAAAACGGATAACGGGGCGCCTAAAAGGCGGTCTGCTGCGTTGGATGTCTTGATGAAATCCTCACAACCATCAGGTTGCTGCGGTTTCCTCTTTACCATCCGCCTTGCATCCCATCCTTTTATGCATCCCCTTTCTTTAAGCCACTTGTTAAAGATTCAAAAAGCTCTATTCGAAAATAATTCTAAATATAGGAAATTATTCATAATGGATTATTAAATGGTTACGTCTAAACAAATTATATTGTCTTTGAGTCTTGTGTTCTGCGGATTCCTTTCTGTCTTTGCCCAGGAGAAACCCTCTTCTGTTTCTGATGTTCTGGCATCATTGCCTTCGGACGGCTGCGTGTGCGCTGACTATGATCTGACGGTTTACGCGCCAAGGAACGCTAAGATAAGCTATGTGGGGAAACTCTGGTGGCAAGGCGGACTGTTCCGTGTTGAGGGCGACGGGTATTCAATTTTCTGCAACGGTGAACACATCTGGACGGTTGACTCCGCTGCCGGCGAGATTGTCCGGGAAGAAGTTGTTTCTGTTGATGAACTCATTCCATCGGCGGGTTCCGGAGAGTCGGAAATGAATGTAAGCTGGAGTCCCGACGGCAAACGCATGACGAAAATCTCCCTGACAATGAAAAACGGAACGGCCGTTTCGATTGCCGTCCCGTCAATGACGTTTGTGGAATCCAAGCCCTCCGACTTTTTCGCCTACGATGAAAATTCCATTCCGGAAGGGTTCGTGTTCACACCTCTTGACTGATGTTGCTACTCTTTCACGCAGCGGACAGATGCTCCGTATGAGGACTTGTCGTGCACTTCCGCCCCCACATCCTGTGACTTCTCATAAATGACGCGGCACCATGCCTGACTGTCATCCTTCTCGTATGAATCCGCCGTCCAGAAAACGGCATATTCCTTAACTCCGCTGAATTGTCCTGTGGCAAGATTTGCCCATCCTGTCGGAAGAACACTGAGTCCAGACTTGTTACTTATGTCCATTCCTTTCCAATAGGTCCAGAGCGCCGTCTTGTCGTAGTTGAACGTGGCATCAAACATAAGCTGAGTCGCTATTCCGGCAATAGTCCCGTGGACTTCGGCATCGGTGACTCCTAGGCACTTGCCGAGATTCACCCAGTCCTCGTCCGTCGTCAGCCGATAGCCGGCCGGACAGGCGGTCTTCGCGTCCTCCCAGTTCAGGTAGCTTCCGAAAACGTCGAGCATTGCCGGGGAACTCATGTATGGAAGCCCCTTTCCGGGACTTGCGACATTTCTCATCAGCCACGTCGCGTCCCCGTTCTTGCGCGCATAATACCTGATTCCGTCTTCCTCGAAACTTTCGTCGAAGTTCGGAAGTAGACCATTGATTGAGCCTCCGGTCATTCCGCCTTTGACTATGGTCACTGTCTGCGTGCCCGTGGATGAACTATAATATCCGTCCGCGAATGCAGAGGCGCTTACCGTCACGGCACGAAGAGTGTCCTTCTTGAAATATTCCCTGTCACAGAAAGTGTATTCAAGACTCATCACTCCGTCGTCAAGGGTGTCCTTTACTGTTCTGTAGCCTTCGGAAATTGTGATTGAGTAGCCTATCTTTCCCCCGCCCGGATGGGTCACTCCGTTCAGCGTGAGCGTTATCTTGTCCTGCGGGTTCACGAATGACGGCACTTCATTGAACTTCAGAGTTCCGCTGAGCGACGGCAGTGTTGTATCCTCGCTGTCCTTCTTGCAGGAAAGCACGGACACTAAAGCCATGGCGGAGAGTGCTGCAATTATGATTTTTGACTTGTGCATTCTTTCTTGTTAAATCGTTTATTTTTGGACAGAAGCTTAGAACTCTACCTTAGGTGCGGTCTGTGCCCCTTCCTGTGCCTCGAAATATCCTTTTGCCTTGAATCCGAACATCGAAGCGATGATGTTTTTTGGAAATACGCGGATCGCCGTGTTGTACTCCCGCGCTGTCTGGTTGTATGCCTTCCTCTCTACTGCAATCCTGTTCTCCGTGCCTTCAAGTTGAGCCTGCAGGTCGCGGAAGTTCTGGTTTGCCTTGAGATCCGGATAGGCCTCGCTGATTGCCATGAGCCTTCCGAGTGCCGCGCCGAGTTCGCCCTGCGCCTTCTGGAATTCTGCAATCTTCTCTTCCGTGAGATCCTCCGTGCTGACAGTCACCTGCGTGGCTTTCGCGCGAGCCTCGACCACACCTTCAAGAGTCTCGGACTCATGTTCCGCATATCCTTTGACAGTGGCCACGAGGTTCGGAATCAGATCCGCCCTGCGCTGATAGACATTCTCAACCTGCGACCACGCGGTCTTGACGCCTTCGTCCTTCTTCACGAGAGAATTGTAGGCACCGATGCCCCATACAACGATGACGGCCAGCACGATTAGCACGATGGCGGTCACTGACAATTTCTTCTTTTCCATAATATCCTTAATTCTAAAGTTATCAACGCATGTCTCGCACTCGCGAAATTTGAATTATCGCCCATGCAACCTGCAAAGATGCACATTTTTTCTCGAAGTTTCGTTAAATTTGCCGTGAAATACGGAGATATATGAATAAATATACCATATTACTTAAGGCTATATGCCTGACGACGGCCATCGTCTTTCTCAATTCCTGTGCCGCCCGTTACGGATATGTTCAGATTACGGGATATGCACAGGGCGGGACCTACAGCGTGAAGGCGGATCTCGGCGGGACGGGGAAAACGCCGGAAGTCGTGAAGGCGAAGATTGATTCGATACTTTCAGCCGTGGACATTTCCGTTTCGGGATATAACAAATCCTCGCTCTTGAGCCGTTTCAATGCCGGGGAGAATGTCGTGAAGGACAGCATATTCACGGAACTCTGCGAGCTCGGCGACCGCTATGCGGCTCTGACAGACGGCGCGGTGGATGTTTGGGCGGCTCCGCTTTTCGACATCTGGGGCTTCGGCTTCACCCGCGACTCCCTTCCGTCCGCGGAACTCATTGCTGAGGCAAAGGCGCGTTGTGAACTCCATAAAAAGGTGAACTTCAACGCCATCGCCCAAGGCTACAGCAGCGACATCGTGGCCGGATATCTGCGGAAGATCGGGGTGAAGAACATGCTCGTGGACATCGGCGGAGAAATGTACGGACAGGGCGTGAATCCGGGCGGAAAGAGCTGGACGATTGGAATTGACAGCCCAGTTGACGGCAACTATGAGCCTGGAGCCTCGATTCAGGACATCTATGCCCTCCCGACGACTCCCTGCGGCATCGTGACTTCCGGCAACTACCGCAAGTTCTATGTGAAGGACGGACGCAAATATGCCCACACTATAGACCCGCGCACCGGACTTCCCGTCACGCACAACCTCCTGAGCGCCACGGTGATTTCCTCCGACCCGTCCTCGACCCGCAACGCCACCGATGCCGACGCCTTCGCGACATATTGTATGGTCATAGGTCTCGAACAGGCGCAGAAGTTCATCCTCTCCAACCCACACCTCGAAGCCGTCCTCATCTACGACGAAAACGGTCAGATGAAGACCTGGCGTTCCGACCGTTAGATTACATCACTTTACCGAGGCGGGGAAGTCATCTGTCTTTCTTTCAAGTAGTTTCATATAAAAATTCACATTTTTAGACAAATGCTGAATTTTTCGACAAAATTGAGTGCTACATCCCAGCAATGATTTCGAGGCATTGGCGCAGGGTGTCGGCGAGTAATTCAGTGGCGCGGACTAGGAGGGACGGACAGATGCCGAGGGCGGTGAGGAACGTGGTGAGGAGGGCGGATGGAAGAAGAATTCCGGTCAACGGTAGGGAAATAAGGTTCGTGAGGATGAAATATTTGGGGAAAGTCCTGAAGTAGAACCAGGCGGCGGGGCCGGTGGCGAGCTGGCAGGCTGTCGACAATGCGACGCTGTTCCAGATCCATCGGACGGGGGAGTGCTTCGTGCCGGTCTGTGGGAAAATGCCTTGCAGGAGCGGGTAGATGTAGGCGATGCCGGCCATGGCGAAGTAGGAAAGCTGGAAGCTGACGGAACGGACGGCACTTGCATCAAGACAGACCTGAATCACGAACGCTCCGCAGAGCGTGTCACGTAGAGTGGCGGAACGACCGAATATGACCGAGAACTCTCTTAAAAGAATGAACAGGAATGCCCGGCTGATGGACGGGCCGGCACCTACCATGAGGCAGTATGTCCCTGTTGCAGCGATGGTCAGCAGGGAGCGTGTCTTTGTGGCTGTCGGTGAGTTGCCGAGGAGAGCAAACGCCTTGACCACGATGCCGTAGATGATGCCGAGATGCAGTCCTGAGAGCGCAAGGATGTGTGCGGCTCCGCTGTCCCTGAAGGCATTGGTTGTCTGCGCCGACAGTCCGGAGCGGTCTCCCGTGAGGAGTGCCTTGAGCAGCGCGTTGTTTTCCCGGTCGCGCAGTGGGAGACTGTCAATGAGAGACTGAAATTTTCTGCAAGTTGCATGTAGCCAATCAGATATATCCACGAAGACAAAGGATACACTGCCTCCGCTCAGCGACGTCGCCTCACAACGGAATACGCAGGTTGCCGCACATAGTGCTATCGTTGCAAAAAGAAGTGGCGACGGCATGTTCTCGGCTCCATATTTCCGGATCGTATGCATATTCCCGAAAATCATCAGCGAAAGGAGGAAAAATGCAGCCGAAGGGAGAAATGCTCCGGTTCGCAAAGGGTGCGGAAACTCCATCGCTATGATTGTCCCAGCGAGAAAGGGGAATGCGAAACGTTCAATTCTGTGGACTTTGGGCGTGTTCATATATATGCAGATAACACTTGAATCCGAATAACCGGCGGAACTTCGCCTTTATCCGAATTCATAATTCCCAAGTCGCTGCGAATTTACGAAGAAAAGTGCTAACTTTGTCGGGTTGTTTCGGTTTTAGAAACATGAAAAAGATGATGCAGGTTATTTTTTGAAGGTTTCTTACGCGAAATCGATTACGAAAACACGGAAAAATAATAATTTAAGATAAATCGCCATGATTATTTTAGTGCTCAACTGCGGCAGCTCGTCTCTGAAGTATCAGCTGCTGGACATGAAGAACGACGACGCCTACGACCTTCTCGCGAAGGGACTCGTCGAGCGTATCGGCCTTGAGGTCGGGTGTCTCAAGCATCAGGCCGCCGGAAAGGAGAAGCTTGTGCGCG
>DJSA01000088.1 GCA_002438905.1 Bacteroidales bacterium UBA6346 | reverse complement strand
ATAGTCTTGTGCAGGTCGATGATGTGGATTCCCTTCTTCTGGTCGAAAATGTATGGGGCCATCTTAGGATTCCACTTTCTCGCCAGGTGTCCGAAATGAACACCCGCATCAAGCAATTCCTGGAAATTTGATCTTGGCATTGTTTTAATTTTTTCTTTTGTTTTTTACTTTCCCCACCTCGGCATGCCTTGCCTCGGGAGGCTCTTTTCATCATTCCGGAAGAAGCGGTCTCGCCGGTCTCCGAAATTTCCGCAGTCAAGCAATCTGTCAGGCAGCCCGCTGAGATTCGCATCCCATGTCGGAGTCCCGAGATTTAGAACTGGACTGTGCTTTCAAGTAAATCTGGCAGTGACGATTAACGTTTGCTGAACTGGAAGCGTCTACGTGCACCAGGCTGACCCGGCTTCTTACGCTCAACCTCACGGGCGTCACGTGTAAGGAAGCCTGCTGACTTGAGGGCCGAGCGGTATGCCTCGCGGTCAATCTCGCAAAGCGCGCGGGCAATGCCGAGACGTGCAGCCTCAGCCTGACCTTTGATTCCGCCGCCGTCAAGATTGATCTTGACATCGAACTGGCCTTCAGTGCCGGTGACAGCAAAAGGCTGGTTGACAATGTAACGGAGTGAGTCCTCGCAGAAATAGTTGTCGAGTTCACGGCCGTTGATTGTCACATTGCCTTTTCCTGCTGAAACATAAACGCGAGCAACTGCTGATTTACGTCTTCCAAGGGCGTTTACTACTTTCATTGACTCTGCTTAAATTTCGTTTAACTTAATTTCTTTAGGGTTCTGTGCCTGATGCGGATGCTCAGGACCAGCATAGAGGTAGAGGTTGTTGATGATCTTGCTGCCGAGGCGGTTCTTCGGAAGCATGCCCTTGACAGCCATCCTCATGAGCTCGGTAGGCCTCTTCCGGAGAATCTCCGCAGGTGTGGTGTAGCGCTGTCCGCCGGGATTACCGGTGTAGCGGACATACACCCTATCGGTCATCTTCTTGCCGGTGAGTCTCACCTTGTCGGCATTGACGATGATGACGTTGTCACCACAGTCAAGGTTCGGGGTGAACGAAGGTTTGTTCTTACCGCGGAGGATAAGGGCAACCCTTGAGGCAAGACGGCCGAGCACCAAGTCGGTAGCATCAATCACAAACCACTCTTTCTTGATATCGCCGGCTTTCAGCGATACAGTTTTGTAACTTTGTGTGTCCATCTTGATTGTTAATGGTTAATACTTAATACTTTAGTTGCGTCCCTATACCACATAGGGGCTGCAAAGGTAGTAAAATTTTATTTTTTGGCAAAATAAATGTTGACTTCCTCCCCTTACGGAGCAAGCCAACACATGAAATTTCTGCCACAAACAGCCTTGCGTCATCGACAAGGCAGCATCTGCCGCGAAGAAAATCTTTTATTATATAGACAACACGTGCAGGACGTTAATAAGTTCGCGGTCAATCGGCTTGTCAATCTTGATTGCCTTGTTGAAAGGCACATAGACAACCTTGTCGTTTGAAATTCCAACCATTACGTTGCGCTGCCCATCGTTCAGAGCGTCAATCGCTGCCACGCCCAGACGGCTGGCAAGGATGCGGTCGAATGCACTCGGAGTGCCTCCCCTCTGGAGATGCCCGAGAATGGTCACACGCACGTCATACTGCGGATACTCTGTCCTGATTCTCTCCGCATAGTGCATGGCCCCGCCGTCCTTCTTGCTCTCGGAGACAATGACTATCGAGCTGTTCTTGCTCTTGCGGAATCCCCTGCTGATGAACTGCTCCAGCTGGTCGACGTCGGTCTGATCCTCCGGGATAATCGCAGCTTCTGCTCCCGAGGCAATCGCGCTGTTCTGCGCGAGGAAACCTGCGTCGCGTCCCATCACCTCGATGAAGAAGATGCGGTCGTGCGAAGTCGCGGTGTCGCGAATTTTGTCGACGCATTCGACGATTGTATTGAGCGCCGTGTCGTATCCTATCGTGTAGTCCGTGCCATAGAGGTCGTTGTCAATCGTCCCCGGAAGTCCTATGCACGGGACGTCAAACTCCTTGGCGAAAACCTGCGCACCGGCAAGCGAGCCGTTTCCTCCTATTATAATAAGGGCATCAATGCCGGCCGCCTTCATGTTGTCGTATGCGATCTTCCGACCCTCGAAAGTCATGAACGCCTCGGAACGCGCGGTCTTGAGAATGGTTCCGCCGCGCTGTATGGTGTTACTGACGGACTGAGATGTGAACTCCGCAATCTCGTTGTTTATGAGACCCTCATAGCCCCTATATATGCCCATGACTTTCCAGCCGTTGTAAATGGAAGCCCTTGTCACGGCCCTTACAGCCGCATTCATTCCGGGAGCGTCTCCGCCGGAGGTGAGCACTCCCACTGTAGAAATCTTTGCCATAACTATTAAAGTGAACCCGCGAGAGCAACAAAATTCGTGCTATTTTAAGGCCTTACAGCAAGCCGGCACGATTGCCGGGCGACATTCCGGCAAAATGTATTAACTTTGGGAGTTTTTTGGATAGCAATGAAAATTGGAGAGAACATAGATTTGGGTGAGCAGCCGCTATTCCTTGCGCCGATGGAGGACGTGACGGATCCATCGTTCCGGTGGGTGTGCAAGGAATTCGGGGCGGACATGATGTACACCGAGTTCATATCCTCAGACGGGCTGATACGCGATGCGCGGAAATCGCTCGAAAAACTCAAGACCTACGACTTCGAGGCGCCGATAGGCATTCAGATCTACGGGAGCATACCGGAGGCGATGGTGGATGCTGCGGTGATGGCGGATAGGGCTACGGAACTCATCGAGACTCACGGAGCTGACGTCATTGACATAAACTTCGGATGCCCAGTCAACAAGATTGCACGGCGCGGAGCAGGAAGCGGGATGATGCGGGAGCCGGACAAGATGGTTGAAATCACGCGGAAGGTCGTGGACGCGGTGAAAAAGCCGGTTACAGTGAAGACACGCCTCGGCTGGGACGAGGACTCTAAGATTATCGTCGAACTCGCGGAAAGACTTCAGGACACGGGGATACAGGCACTTACCATTCACGGACGCACACGCTGCCAGATGTACAAGGGCGATGCTGACTGGACTTTGATTGGCGAGGTGAAGAACAATCCGAGAATGCATATACCCATTATAGGGAACGGGGATATACGGACGCCGCAGGACGCGAAGAATGCGTTTGACCGCTATGGGGTCGACGGAATCATGATAGGACGCGCGACTTTCGGGCACCCGTGGATATTCCGAGAAATCAGGCACTATCTGCAAACGGGGGAACTTCTGCCGCAGATGAGTGTCACCGAAAGGGTGGAACTTGCGAAACGTCATCTCGCCAAATCGATAGAAATCAAGGGAGAACATGTCGGGGTCATAGAGATGCGTCGGCATCTTTCCTGCTATTTCAAGGGGCTTCCGGACTTCAAGGAGACGAGGCTCAGGCTTGTGACACTCTATGACATACCGGAACTTTACGCTACTCTTGACGAAGTGGCACAGCGATGGGGCGACCGGTCACCGGAGGCTTCATCAGTCTACGACACCGATGCGGATCGCGACAACGTTGCCGCAGAGCGAGGAGATATATCGACCGACGAAAACATATAACCGAAAAGACAAATATGATTGACAAGATTCTTCTGTTTCCATATTATCTCACTCTCAAGACGCGGCATTTTCTCTACGACCACGGGATTCGCAAGGTTCACGGGAGCGACGTTCCGTCGATAGGGATAGGCAACATTACGGTTGGCGGAACGGGGAAGACTCCGCATACTGAGATGATTATCAGAATGTTGCTCCGCAGCGAGAAGTGGGGAGGAAAGAA
>DJSA01000077.1 GCA_002438905.1 Bacteroidales bacterium UBA6346 | reverse complement strand
TCAATTAACTTAACACCCTAATAAGAAATATGAAAAAAAACGAACAGACAAGGCCCCCACAAAAACAGTCAAACAAGTCCCTCCAACAAAAAAAAGAGGACGACCAAGAAAAATCTTAGCCATCCTCTCAGAAAAATTATCTTAGAGAAAAGGGATGCTAGGCGCCCTTCTCAGCCTTTATTGCTGCCTGCGCCGCGGCAAGGCGCGCAATCGGCACGCGGAACGGAGAGCAGGAAACGTAGTTCAGACCGATCTTGTAGCAGAACTCGACTGACGCAGGGTCGCCGCCGTGCTCGCCGCAGATACCGCACTTGAGATCCGGACGTGTCTCGCGGCCTTCCTTGACAGCATAGTCGATGAGCTTGCCAACAGCCTTGGTGTCGAGGGTCTTGAACGGATCGGCATCGAGAATCTTGTTGCCGAGGTAGTCGCCCATGAAGGTTCCGACATCGTCACGTGAGAACCCGAAGGTCATCTGAGTGAGGTCGTTGGTACCGAATGAGAAGAACTCAGCGGTGCGGGCCATCCTGTCGGCGGTGAGGGCTGCACGAGGAATTTCGATCATAGAACCGAACTTGTAGGTGATTGTCTGATGGGTCTCGCCCTCGACCTCAAGCTTGATTTTCTCGCAGATTGCCTTCTGGAACTTGAGCTCGCGCTCTGAGATGGTGACAGGAATCATGATCTCAGGCATAGGGTGGTAACCCTCCTTGATGAGCTCTGCAGCAGCAGTGAAGATTGCACGGAACTGTGTCTCGGAAATCATCGGATAGGTGATGTGCAGACGCACTCCGCGGTGTCCCATCATCGGGTTAACCTCATGGAGAGCCTCGCCCCTCTTCTCGATCTCCTGCTCGTTAATGCCGAGTTCCTCTGCAAGTTCCTCTCTCTTCTCGTGTCCCTGCGGAACAAACTCGTGGAGAGGCGGATCGAGGAGACGGAAAGTGACAGGCTTGCCGTCCATGACCTTCATCGTACCCTTCACAGCGGCCTTGATGTATGGTTCAAGCTCTGCGAGAGCAGCGCGGCGCTCATCGTCAGTCTTGGAAAGAATCATCTTGCGGAGCTTTGCAAGCGGAGTCTCGGAGTTCTTTCCGTAGAACATGTGCTCGATACGGAACAGACCGATGCCCTCTGCGCCGAATGAAAGGGCGCGTGCGGCATCCTCCGGAGTGTCGGCGTTTGTGCGCACGCCGAGAGTTCTGTATTTGTCGACGATTTCCATGAACTTCACAAACCTTGGGTTCTCGGAAGCGTCCATTGTGTCAAGCTTGGTTGCATAGACAAGTCCCTTCGCGCCATTGAGGCTGACAGCATCGCCTTCCTTGATGACAGCGCCGCTCTTGAATTTGGCGGTCTTTGCGGCAAGGTCGATAGTCATTGACTCGCAGCCAACGATGCAGCACTTGCCCCATCCACGTGCAACGAGCGCAGCATGTGAAGTCATACCGCCCTTCATCGTGAGGATACCGGCAGCGGCACGCATTCCCTCGACATCCTCCGGAGAGGTTTCCTCACGGATGAGGATAGCCTTAATTCCCTTCGCTGCGGCAGCCATTGCGGCCTCGGAAGAGAACACAGCCACGCCCACGGCACCGCCCGGAGATGCAGGAAGACCATTAGCGATAGCCGTTGCCTTCTTCTCTGAAGCCGGGTCGAGGATAGGGTGAAGAATCTCGTCAAGCTGGGCTGGAGCCACACGCATCACGGCTGTCTTCTCGTCAATCATACCCTCCTGGAGCATGTCCATTGCCATGTTGAGAGCAGCAAGACCTGTTCTCTTTCCGATACGGCACTGGAGCATCCAGAGCTTTCCGTCCTGAATGGTGAACTCGATGTCCTGCATGTCGTGGAAATGCTGCTCAAGGTGGAGACGGATGTCGTCAAGTTCCTTGTATACCGCAGGCATAGCCTTTTCGAGAGATTCGAGATTAGCATTGTGAGGGGTCTTGGTCGCCTCGTTGAGAGGGTTCGGAGTGCGGATGCCCGCAACGACGTCCTCGCCCTGTGCGTTGATGAGCCACTCTCCGTAGAACTTGTTGTCACCGTTTGCCGGGTTACGTGAGAATGCCACACCGGTAGCGGAAGTGTTGCCCATGTTTCCGAACACCATAGACTGGACGTTCACAGCCGTGCCCCAGTCGTCAGGAATGCCCTCAATCTTTCTGTACGCGATGGCGCGCTTTCCGTTCCATGACTTGAACACGCCTCCGATTGAACCCCAGAGCTGAGCCTCTGCGGAATCAGGGAATTCAACCCCAAGAACTTCCTTAACGCGAACCTTGAATTTGTCGCAAAGGTCCTTGAGCTCCTCTGCAGTAATCTCTGTATCAGACTTGTAGCCCTTTGCTTCCTTGAGATCTTCCATCATCTTGTCAAGCTGCTGGCGGATTGCCTTTCCGTCCTCCGGCTCGATGCCCTCGGCCTTCTCCATGACAACATCGGAGTACATCATGATGAGACGGCGGTATGCGTCATAGACGAAACGAGGGTTGTTTGTCTTGGCGATCATGCCCGGAATCGTCTCCGAGCAGAGACCAATATTAAGAATCGTGTCCATCATGCCCGGCATTGAGCTGCGGGCACCTGAACGGCAGCTTACGAGAAGCGGGTTGGTCTTGTCACCGAACTTCATGCCCATGATTGCCTCAGTGGCCTTGAGAGCATCTGCGACCTCAGCCTTGAGCTCGTCTGGATACCCTCCACCGAGAGCGTAGTACTCTGCACAGCACTCTGTTGTGATTGTAAAACCTGCAGGAACAGGAATCCCGAGTAGACACATCTCCGCGAGGTTGGCACCCTTTCCACCGAGAAGGTTTCTCATTGATCCATTGCCTTCAGCGGTTTTGCCACCGAAGCGATAGACACGTTTTTTTGTGTTTTCCATAAAATTATTTTGTATTTAGATAATTATATATTTTCGTAATATTTTCGACATCGCCGCAAATTTTACGGCACGCGCACATTGCGCCGCGAAATTAGCAAAAAATGCGCGAAGTAGGAAATAATTATCACCATTTAAATCAATTTCTGCGCCCCTTCATTAATCTTCGCCTTCAGAGGCTTCGTCGAGGAGTGCCGACAGAACTCGGTCTATGCCGTTGTTCTCCGGAGCGACTTCGACGCCGGCAAACGACGGGTCGGGGCGGCCAACGCGGTAGTAGGCGACGTCCTGCAGGAGAAACTGGGAGTCGATGTAGTCGCTGTCGTCATCGGAAATCTGGAGCAGGACACCAGGGATTTCCGCGAAAAGAACCTTCACGACGTCAGATTCTCCGCATGCCGCACACATTCCCCTGACATTAAGTCTTATGCCCAATCCTGATGCAGCAGCGAGTTTCTCCGCCGCCACGGCAAGCCCGCCATCGCATACTGTTCTTGAGGAAAGCACAACTCCATCGGAGACAAGGTCACGGACAACCTCGTAGCAGTCGATGAAATAGTCCGGATCGGCAATGTTAGGCGCGGCACCGCCGTTGCAGCCGAGGGCCTTCGCGAAAAGAGAGCCGCCCAGGCGCGGAGAGCAGGTATCGAAAGGAACATATATCAGAAAAGAACCAGGAGCCAAGACCGCAGACGACTCGGAAGTAAACTCTTGACAAGAAGACGGAACCGCATTGTCAGAAGAAGCCGCCGCCGAAGCGCCGACAAGACGAGCGGAGCACTTGCGCTCATCTCCCATCCAGACCTCGCGGTCCGCATCGAAATTCACGTCCGGAGCTCCACCGACAGTCCAGAGCCGCTCCTCATCTGGGGCAACATCATCCTCTTCCCAATCCTTGTCCGGAACATCCTCAATCTCAGCAAGATCATCCGCCGGTTCAGCATCCTCCCCGTAGGAAGCGAGCGTAGCAAAATATGAATTCACGCACGCGCCCTTTCCTTCCTCATAGAGATAACCCTGCACCTCAACGCCTATGTCATATATGTACTCTGTCGCAGACTGCACCGAAGCATAAAACGCCGCCATATTACCCGTTTTTCCGGAGTCCCAACCCCATTCTGCCCAGAGACGAAGGTCGTCGAGACGGAATTCCCCATCGAGCCAGAGGGTATCAATCAGCGATGCCGCAACCCTTTGTCTGGCAAAACTTTCCGGATAGAGGACATTGAATTCGCGGTCCTGGGCTGCAGGCGCCGCGTCCGTCACCTCTTTTATATAGGCAGGAATCTGCGCGGCAGAATACTCCATATTCTCCGGCGGCACATCAAGTTTCTCGTCCCATATTTCGGGCAATTCCTCCTCATCCGCTTCATCGGCGCGGTTTTCCACCGGCAGCATGCACTCGTCAAGCATATCCGCCGGAGTCACGTCCTGCCTGACCCCGTCAATGACATATCTGGAATAAAACACATCCGGATTCCGTTTCATAGAAATGAACTTTATCCGACAAAATTAGTCATTTTTTCTTAGACGCTGTTTTAATTTTTTGATCAGTTATTTTGAGATTTATTTTTGAGTCAAAAATAACGAACACATAGAAATGTTTTTTGAAAATTGCGCTAATTTTGCGGAATATCCGGAGTTTCGCGGATTCATCATCGATGAGGCTCGGGTGAGACAGATGTTCAACACGATTTACTGGGGAAACGAAAAAAAAGGGGATAAGGGGATGAAAGAAAGGGATATTCCACGAGAGATTGAGGTTAGAGGCGCGAGAGTGCATAATCTCAAGAATATAGATGTTGATGTGCCGCTTAACCGCATTGTCGGGATAGCAGGAGTTTCGGGGTCGGGAAAATCATCGCTGGCGCTCGGGGTGCTGTACGCTGAAGGGTCGCGGCGCTATCTGGAATCGCTCTCGACCTACACGCGCAGGCGCATGACTCAGGCCTCGAAGGCGCTCGTCGATGAGGTTCTCTATGTCCCGGCGGCACTTGCTATGCACCAGAGACCGGGAATCCCCGGGATAAGGAGTACTTTCGGCACCGGTACGGAACTGCTTAACAGTCTGCGGCTTATGTTCTCACGCCTCGCGAGCCACCGATGTCCGAACGGGCACTATCTTGAGCCGTCGCTGAAAGTGGCTGCGGGGCAGGAACTCGTATGTCCTGTGTGCGGGGAGCATTTCTATGCACCATCTGCGGAGGAACTGTCGTTCAACAGTCAGGGAGCCTGCCGGACCTGCGATGGAACCGGAACCGTGAGGACAGTGGATGAAAGCACGCTCGTGCCGGACGAAAACCTCACTATTGATGAAGGGGCGGTCGCTCCGTGGAACACGCTGATGTGGTCGCTGATGACCGACGTTTGCCGAGAAATGGGCGTGCGTACCAATGTGCCTTTCAAGGACTTGAGTCCGAGGGAAAAGGATATTGTATTTCACGGTCCGGCCGTGAAGAAGCACATATTCTATCACCCGAAGAACAGCAATCAGGCCGGCGAGCTGGACTTCACCTATTACAACGCCGTCTATACCATAGAGAACGCCCTCGCCAAGGTCAAGGACGAAAAGGGAATGAAGCGGGTGGAAAAATTCCTCCGAAGCGAGGTCTGCCCGGACTGTCATGGCACAAGGCTCTCGGACGCGGCTCGTGCACCGAGGCTGAGGGGAATCTCATTGGCGGATGCGTGCAGGATGACGCTCTCGGAAATAGTCGGATGGGTACGCGGCGTGCCTGAGACGCTGCCAGAGGAGATGAGGCCGATGGCCGAAAGCATCTGCGAGTCCTTCCTTGACACGGCAAAGAGGCTGCTCGATCTCGGCATAGGCTACCTGACGCTCGACCGCAGCGCCGCCACTCTCTCCACCGGGGAAAGGCAGCGGATGCAACTCGCACGCGCTGTACGCAACAGAACAACGGGGGTACTCTATGTGCTTGACGAGCCGTCCATAGGTCTGCATCCGGCTAACATCGTGGGGCTTACCGGAGTGATGAACGACCTGATTGCCGATGGTAACTCTGTCGTGCTTGTAGATCATGACACGCAGATTCTAAAGGAATCCGACTGGATGATTGAAATGGGACCCGGAGCCGGAGCCGACGGCGGGCAGGTGATTGCGCAGGGAACGGTTGAGGAGATAGAGAGCAGCCCGGACTCTCGGATAGGGCCGTTCCTTTCAGGAGCGGCATCAGTGAATGATGACACACCTGCGACAGAAGCCACACGAACAGACCACCTGTCAAGCATAGGGAAAAACGGCCACGGCCCAATAGGCGGCACCGCACATAATGAAGTTCTCTTCTCAAAAGGCACAATCTCGATGCGGACAGCGGCGATTCACACAGTGAAGCCGCTTGAGGTAAGGCTTCCCAAAGGCAGGCTGATCGTCGTGACGGGGGTTTCCGGTTCGGGAAAGACAACCATGGTGCTGGAAAGCCTCATCCCGGGGCTTCAGGCAAAAATCAGCGGAGCCAAGCTGCCGGAGCACGTCCTTGACATAGAGGCCGAGGGCATAAGACAGGTAAAACTCATCGACGCCTCCCCCATCGGAATCAACGTCCGCTCCACAGTGGCAACCTACGCAAATGTCCATGACGAGCTCCGAAAAGTCTTCGCGAAGACTCCTGACGCCAAGAAATACGGCTACAAGGACGGAGACTTCTCCTACAACACCGGAAAGCTGCGTTGCCCGACCTGTGATGGGACAGGAGTCATCAGCCTTGACGTCCAATTCCTTCCTGACGTGAACATCCCCTGTCCCGACTGCCGGGGTTCAAGATACTCAAGGCAGGCGAGCCTGGTGCGGCGCGAGAATGCCGCAGGGGAATGGCATTCGCTGCCTGAACTGATGGATATGGACGTCAACCATGCGATTGACGCATGCGCGGATCTGAAACTCGTGAGCCAGAGGCTCAACGTGCTCAGGGACCTAGGACTCGGCTACCTGACTCTCGGAGAGGAGACCCCGAGCCTATCCGGTGGCGAGGCGCAGCGGCTCAAGCTCGCGAGCGAGATGGGACACGGCCAGGAAGACTCGGTCTTTGTCTTTGACGAGCCGACCATAGGCCTGCATCCGTCCGACGTTCAGACGCTTCTCGGCGTGTTCCGCAGGCTCATCGACCGAGGAGCCACTGTCATAGTCATAGAACACGACCTCGACGTCATCCGCAGCGCCGACTACATCATTGACATGGGCCCTGGCGGAGGCTCCGAAGGCGGCACCATAGTCATCTCCGGCACACCCGCCGAAGTCCGCGCCTGCCCAGAAAGCATTACCGGAAAATTCATGTAAAAAAGGCAACGCAGCAATCGCGCACCCAAAAGGCAGAAGCATCGAAGCCGAAGAGGTGTGTGAGTGCAAGGCGCACGATGAAGCCAAATACCGCAGCAACCTTTCGGTTGTGAGGATTTTGGCAAGCCGTGCAACGCAGTAATCGCGCACCTATTCGGCTTCGTACTTGTCGAGGGCTTCGGCCATCAGAGCACGCCCCTTATCGGCGATTTCCTCGCCCTTGGCGTAGTCGGTGATGGTGCTGTAGGAATCGAAGCTCATCTTGACGAGAATGTCCGGCTTGTACATCTGAAGCTGGAGGTTTGCTATAGTGCGGAGCATCAGGGAAAAGGTGCGGGAAAGGATGGAGTAGTAATTGTCATCCTCGACGATGAACGGCATCTTTTCGGCGACAGCCTTTCCCTTGAGCTGGCGGACTTTTTCATCAGCCGAACGTCCTTCCTTGAACACGCGCTGCGCCTCTCCGCCGACTGTCTTGACCATGTCGAGAAGCGAAAGCCCCTTCTTCGATGAAATGGGAGCGAGGATGGCGGCAATCTCTTCATGCAGTTCAGGATCGGCGTCACGGGCATCTTCAAGTTCCTTGACATACCCGGCAATCTTCTGGGAATCAAGCTGGTTCACGTCAAACGAGACGAGGATGTCGTGTCCGTTGCGGGGAACGATACTGAAAGGAGCCGTATTCACCGCACCGCCGTCGATGAGCGTGTGGTAGCCGTACTTGACCGGTCTGAAAAGCGAGGGGATGGAAATCGAGGCGCGGATCGCGTCGAACAGCCGGCCTTCCCTGAAGACGACTTCCTCTCCGGTGTAGAGGTCGGTAGCCACTGCACGGTACGGAATGCGAAGGTCCTCGATATTGACGTTCGGAACCACCTTCTTGATGGCCTCGATGACCTTCTCGCCCTTAACGAGGTAGCTCTTGCTCAGGGAAACATCCAACAGAGACAAAAGTTTGTAGTTGTTGAGCTGAAACAGCCATTTCTTGAAGTCCTCAAGACCTCCGGCGGCATAGATTCCGCCCA
>DJSA01000025.1 GCA_002438905.1 Bacteroidales bacterium UBA6346 | reverse complement strand
GGATGCAAGCAGTATCGTGGTGCTGAAAGACTTCCTGTCTTATTATGACGGATACGACACGGAGAAAGGCAAGCACTGCTATGGCTATAAGGAGCTTGTCGAGCAGCTGAAAAATGAGTTCCCGGAAGGGCAAGCCATTATAGGCGAAGATGCTGAGAGACGGTTCGTGGCCCTGTTTGGAAGCCTGCTCAAATCCATCAACATACTCTCTACCTTTGACCAGTTCGAGGGAAAGGAGATAATCACAGACAGGCAGTTGCAGGATTACCAGAGCAATTACCTTGATCTTCAGGAGAAATGGCGCCGCCGCAAACCGGGAGACAAAGAGAACATAAATGATGACCTTGTATTTGAGACTGAGCTTATAAGGCAGGTGGAAATAAATATTGACTATATTCTCCTTCTCGTCCAGAAATATCACGACAGCAACTGCACGAACAAGGAGATACTTGTAGGTATCACCAAGGCCATAGGGTCAAGCATCCAGCTCCGGAGCAAGAAGGAACTCATCGAGAACTTCATCGGCAGCGTGAATGCCGATACTGATGTGGAGGAGAGCTGGAAGGACTTTGTCGAGCAGCGTAAAGGTGAGGAGTTGAATGAAATCATAGAAAGCGAGCATCTCAGACCGCAGGAGACAAGGACTTTCATCGACAACTGTTTCCGGGACGGGCAGGTAAGAACCACCGGAACGGACATTGACAAGATACTTCCTCCTATGTCCCGCTTCGGCGCGGGCAACAGACAGGAGAAGAAGAAATCGGTCATCGAGAAGATACAGGCATTCTTCGAGAGATACTTCGGGCTGTAAAATATTGAACTTTTTTATTATTGCTGTCCGCCAAAGTTTTCAACTTGCTTTCTCAGCACTACTCCGACCTAACAGCTCCTGCAGATTTCTCAAAATTACTTTCAGCGACGAAAGATTCTAACAGAAAAAACCGCTTTCACAAGCGGTTTTTTCGTGCCTTTCGGCAAATCTCATAAAAATGGCTAAACGATTATTGATGCTGCAAAGGTAGCGTGATTGAGGCTGAGCGGCAATACCGAAATGTCGGTATTTTTGACAAAGTGTCACCGCCGGCGGACAAAATTGCAGTGCCGAGAGACAAAAAAAAACGTGACGAGACAGCGATCATTCCCAAATTTCAGATCTCGAAGGAATGGCACTTGATTTGCAGCGGAATGCGCTGGTTTTGATATTTAATTTTATAAAACTATAAGATTATGATTACAGAAAAACTTCAGAAAGAATTCAACGAGCAGATTACCGCTGAATTGTGGTCTTCACAGCTTTACCTCCAGATGGCATTCTTCCTTAAGAAAGAGGGTTGGGATGGTGCAGCACATTGGTTGCTGAAACAATCTGAAGAGGAGAGGGAGCATGCATGCTCTATGGCCGACTTCGTGGTCAAGAGAGGCGGTGAGGTCAAACTCCAGATGATCGATGTAGTTCCATGCGGTTGGGGCAGCGTGCTCGAAGTGTTCGAACATGTAGCTGAGCATGAGCGCCATATTTCAAAGCTCATTGACGATTTGGTTGCCGTAGCACATGACGAGAAGGACAATGCAGCCCAGGACTTCCTTTGGGGATTCGTCCGCGAGCAGGTCGAGGAAGAGGCCACAGCTGATGCTCTCGTAGCCAAAGTAAAACATGGCGGTGAATCAGGTTTGGCATTCGTTGACGCAGAACTCGGCAAGAGGTAGTCTGAGTTGGGTTAGGCACTTTAATGAGAGGCTACTGAAAAGTCTCAAAGGATAGCGGGAAAAGCACGTTTTGGCCGCTATCCTTTTTTATTTTTCCAGAAGAAAGAAGAACTGAAGTCCATGTGGTCTGCGGTTCACGACACGTATCTCGCCTCCGTGGAAAGCAACTGCGTTTCTGACAATGGATAACCCGAGTCCGGAGCCACCGGCATCTCGCGTGCGTCCCTCCGCCACTCGATAGAACCTCTCAAAAAGACGGGGAATATATTGGGAGGGGACACCGGCACCGGTGTCGTAATAGGTCAAGCATACGCTGTCACCGCAGTCTTCGAATCCAGCATCGGCATAGTCAGCACACTCAAGACAAAGCGTGACTCCCCCACCGGCATATTTGACGCTATTCTCCACAAGATTTCTGAACAGGGCATGCAGCAGAGTCCTGTTTCCCCGTATACGCAGATCAGGCGGAAGTCGGTTTTCCAGTACATCCCCGCTTTTCTCAAGTCCAGCGGTGAACTCTGATGCGACATCGTCCATAATCTCTTTCAGATTGACAATCTGTTTCTCAAGTTTTTCCGGAGACTCCTCAATTTTACTTATGAGAGCCATGTCACGAATCAAGTCAGACAGCCTTACAGACTGCACATAGGCCCTGTGTATGAAACTTCTGCGACGCTCCTCATCCATGTCGGGACAGGACTCGAGAGTCTCAAGATATCCCATAATTCCAGTTACCGGCGTCCGCAATTCATGTGAGATATTGCTTGTCATCTGCTGTTTGATAACGGCCATCTCCCGTTCACTGTCATTTTTGTATTGCTCTTGGAAACTGATGATGTCTGCGCCGAGGTGCGAAGACAGCAGGACTATAACCAGGAGCGTGATCGCGAAAAGCATTGCCGAAACAAGCAGGAATATGCTGTTGGGGCGTATTCTTGTCCTCACATCCTCATCATATGGGAGTGCCATACGGATTATGCGGTCCCCACAGATTTTCGAATAGTAGAGATATTTCGTCCCAGTTGTTGCAGACACCCGCACTGTTGTCCGGATAGTATCGTTCCCCTTAAGTCCTGCGATTTCCGGACGATCAGAATGGTTTTCAATGTCTTGACCGCCTATTCTGTCGAAAAGGACATTTCCAGCAGTGTCCAGGACAGTTGAACGCAGGTCTTCCGGAAACAATGAGGCAACGTAGTTATAATCATCGGCTTTCATCAATATTTCCGCATAGGCGTCAAGGTCGTTCTCAACATCCTGCCGTTTGGTCTGTGTGTCAAACCGGATCTGAAACGTTATGAGCGCAACGGCAAAAATTGTAAACGCCGCGGCAAAACACCCGACAAGACGGCGCTGATAGACACGCCTGGCAGTTTTAAC
>DJSA01000028.1 GCA_002438905.1 Bacteroidales bacterium UBA6346 | reverse complement strand
AAGTCCGCCTTGAACTCGACGAGCTTGCGCTTAGGGGTGGTTCCTGCCTTTTCAAAGTGCCCCTTTAGAGGCTTGCTGGCATGTTTCTCCGAGATTTCGTCATAGGCAAGCTGTACAGCGGCATAACCATCTTTCTCGACTGTACGAATTTGCGTGACAACACATGGACCAGCCTCAATAACGGTGCATGGAAGATTTTTTCCATCAGCACCGAAAACGGAAGTCATTCCGATTTTCTTTCCAATTAATCCAGGCATTGGTTGATTAATTAATTGATTATAAATACATTAAACTCCGCAAAGCCTTTTTGCGGGCTGCAAATATACGATTAATATTTTATTTTTCAATGGATTACGCGAAATTTCGCAAGATTTTTCAATTTCCCGGATTACGCGAAACTTTGATTCTTCTCAATCCCTCACTCAGCAGAGCGAGAAGCGGAAATTTTCATCTGTCGTGTTCAGGAGTAGGCCAGCGAATACATCTGCTACAGCGATGGCTGCAATTTCCACACGGACTTCCGTAAATTCACTGGGATGTCCGCTGACGAATACCGGAAAAAAGGGGGGGTACTAAAGCGAAAACTCGATCGCAAATCCGCCGCCGGGAGCCGCGGTGATTGAAAGAGTGTCGGCGGCGGTCACGGTACGCCTTGTGACGGTGTAGGCCTGCGGGTTGGTGCGGTAGTCCGCGTCCGGAGCGTCCTGCCAGATTGTTGCCTCATAGCTTCTGCCGCTCTCAAGGAAGTCGAGCGGCACCTCGAACTCCCGGTTGTTCTCGTCCGTGACTCCTCCTGCGAACCACTGGCCGGTGCCCTTGGCCTTTCTCGCAACGACCACATAGTCGCCCGGCTCGGCAAGCAGGTAGCGGCTTTCGGACCAGTCGACCGCGACATCCTTTATGAATTGGAATGCGTCCATGAACCGCGAGTAGTTCTCAGGCAGGTCGGCGGCCATCTGGAGAGGGGAATACATCGTAAGATAGAGCGCAAGCTGGTTCGCGATTGTCGCGTTCACTTTGGAGCCGTTGTTCGAGAACTTGCTCAGGTCCATCTCGAAGATGCCCGGAGTGTAGTCCATCGGGCCTCCGTTAAGGCGTGTGAAAGGCAGAATCGTCACGTGCTTAGGCGTGGTGCCGCCGAAGGCCTGATACTCCGTTCCGCGCGCCGACTCGTTGCCGATAAGGTTCGGCCATGTGCGGCAGAGTCCCGTAGGGCGCACGGCCTCGTGGGCGTTCACCATGATGTGACGTTTTGCCGCCTCGGTGACTGCGTACATATAATGATTGACCATCCACTGCCCATAGTGATGTTCTCCACGCGGAAGGATATTCCCGACATATCCTGATTTCACGGCATCGTATCCATATTTATTCATCAGACTGTAGGCCGCCTCCATGTGACGTTCGTAATTTCTGACGGACGACGAGGTCTCGTGGTGCATAATCAGGCGTATGCCCTTCTTGTGGGCGTAGTCGTTGAGCGCGTCGATGTCGAAGTCGGGATATGGGGTCACGAAGTCGAAGACATAGTCCTTGCTGTGGCCGGACCAGTCTTCCCAGCCTATGTTCCAGCCCTCGACGAGAACCGCGTCAAACCCGTTCTCTGCTGCGAAGTCGATGTATTTGCGCACATTGTCGTTGTTTGCACCATGTCTTCCGTTAGGTTTGGCAGAGAAATAGTCGGTCTTTCCGAGTTGAACCGACTGGAAGTCGTCGGTGTAGGACCATGAGGACGCACCGGTAATCATCTCCCACCAGACACCCATATATTTTACGGGGTGTATCCAGCTCACATCGTCCAATGCGCACGGTTCGTTAAGGTTGAGGACAAGACGGCTCTGGAGCATGTCTGTAGCCGACTCCGTAACCTGAATGGTTCTCCACGGGGTCGTGCACGGGGTCTGCATATAGCCTTTCCACCCCTGCGCGTCCGGAGTCAGGAACGATGTGAAGACACGAGTCCGGGTGTCGGCGAGCAGGTGCATGCACGGGTAATCGACAAGCGCCGCCTCGTGGATGTTCACATAAAGCCCCTCGTCCGTCTTCATCTGCACGGAAGTCTGTATCCCGCATTTGGAGAAAGGAGTCTGGGACATATTTCCGCAGATTTCATATTTCTCCGGAATCTCGGAGATGCGGCTCTCTATGTATTCATATTCCTGGGTGTCGTGGTCTCCCGGAATCCACCACGCCTTCCAGTCTCCAGCGAGCGCGAACTGCGTCTTCTCTTCCTTTATGACAAAATAGACGAGTGGCTGGCCATCGGGAAATTCGTAACGGAAGCCGAGACCGTCGTCGAAGAGGCGGAAGCGTACCGACATCAGATTGCCGGTCTCCGTCTGCCGGAGGTTCACTAGAAGCTCGTTATGGTTGTCGCGGATTGACTCTTCCTCGCCCCACACAGGATTCCAGACCTCGTCATGGGAGTCCCGCGCTTCGCCGACGAGCTCAAAGCCGTCAAGAAGATTGCCGTTGCGAAGTTCAAAGCCGAGGGCGCTCGGAAGGATGACGTCCGTCTCGCCATGTTTCAGGGAATATTCCGGAACGCCGCTGGAAGTCAACGTGAAGTGCATTTCAAGACTGCCGGACGGCGATTTCAGCGATGTCTCAAATTTATCCGGAGCCTTCTCCGAGCAAGCTGCCGTCACAAGGGCGACGAGCAGGGAAATGATTGTCTCTGTTTTCATGTGTTCTTTATCGTTTTAGTGCGTGAGTGCCGATGAAGTTCCGGCCGGCCTTCTTTTATTGGTTCCGGACAAAGTTATCACTTTTTGACAAAAGATTACTAAATTTGCGTGGTCAAATGACATGTATGAGATGAACTATCAGTCTGTTTCGGACATATTCTTCGCGGATGCCTGCCTGACCTACATTCTGGCCGGCATTTTTTGCACGCTCTGCATTGCCTCGGTGACCGGCGGTAAAGTAGTAATGAGCGACTAATCTTGCTTGACATACACAACAACGTTGCGCCCACGCAGGAAGTGATTTCGTGCGCGGGCGCGTTCTGTTTGTAGCGGGTTATACCTCTCAAAACAAAAGAGCCGCGGATCTTCTCTGCGACTCTCTTTGGAGCGGAAAACGAGACTCGCGCTCGCGGGGCGAGCTGACGCGCCTGCTTTCTGACCCCTCCCAACCCTCCCTCAGGGAGGGCTCTGGGGCCGCGAGTTCGAGTCGCTTGGCACATAAAACAAGAAAGAGCCGCGGATCTTCTCTGCGACTCTCTTTGGAGCGGAAAACGAGACTCGAACTCGCGACCCCGACCTTGGCAAGGTCGTGCTCTACCAACTGAGCTATTTCCGCATATTTTGAATGAACTTTCCCGAAATGGGATTGCAAAGGTAGGGATATTTTTTGAATGTGCAAATGAAATGCGTGAATTTTATGAAAAATAATTACCTTTGCCTCCGGTTTTGACAAATAGAGATGTATATATAAATGTTTAATTTGTCCCGAGTTGCCGCGGAGTGACGAGGGGCGCAAATTTTTCAGGCTATGAAAAAGTTTTTATTTGCAATGATTTTGCTGGGGGGGGCAGTTGCCTTCACAAGCTGTGAGAAGGAAAACAAGGACGAGGAAATCACCTCTGTCACTGATGCCGCAGGAAATGTCTACAAGGTAGTCAAGCTCGCCGACGGCAATTACTGGATGGCCGAGAATCTCCGCTATATTCCGGAAGGCAAGACTGTTTCCGAGGATCCGACAACAGGTGACATTTGGTATCCTGTAAACAGCGAAACAAAGGCACTGGACAAGACTGATGAGAGCGTGAAGAAGTTTGGTCTTCTATACACTCCTGCTGCCGCATTCAATGTAACTGCTATAAACAAAGACAACTGCAACACGTTTGAAGGCGTTCAAGGAATCTGTCCTAATGGTTGGCACATTCCAACAGCCATAGAGTTTGTAAATCTGACAGGGAAGACTAAAGAGAATACAGAAAAAGGCCATGAAATCAAGATAAATGAAAATGCCTATTATTACAACAAGGAAGCAAAAATCGGTTCTATTGAGAAAATCAATAAAGACGGATTCAACATTACAAAGGATTATGGTTTCTTATACAATAGCAAGGTAACTGCTACAATGTCTTATATCCTTGGATCGACACTGTGGTACAGTACAGGAACGAAAGAACCAGGTCCAAAACTTAATGAAGATGGCAGCCTTAATACTGCCAAGTATTATTCTTTAATGATTTGGCATAATTCTGTAAAGAATGGGGAGACAACCATAGTTGACAAATTAGAGACCGCCCTTGTAGGAAACCATACTGTCGGTGTTCCTGTCCGCTGCGTAAAGGACAAGATTGCTGAATAATGCAAAAATAAAAGACTGAGGCTTAATCTTGAGAAGTCTCTCTGTCATTCAAGCAAAGCGAGAAATCTTTATGCGTGTCAGAACGCCGAAGATTTCTCGCTTTATTATTTGCTGAGCGGTAGCGGATGCAGAAAAGGATGAGATGCTACCTATATTTTTCGTATTCCGGCATCGCAAGAGACGACAGAATCTCCTTCACCTCGCTGTCGTCCTTCGGACAGATGAGCAGCGCGTCATCGGTGTCGATCACGATGTAGTCGACGAGGCCCTTGATTGCGAGAAGCTTGGACTTGTTAGTGCTGAGGGCGAGAACCCCGCTGCATTCCTGGAGCAACTTCGGATTGTGAGAGACCGCATTGCCGTTGCTGTCCTTGTCAGGGGAGTAGTCATAGACCGATGCCCAGTTGCCGATGTCAATCCAGTTGAAGTCGCAGGGCATAATCCAAGCATTGTCGGTGCGCTCCAAAAGCCCATAGTCAAATGATGTCCACGGGCAGTCCGCGTAGACCCTGTCAATGAAAGCCCGCTCCCGGGGAGTCCCGATAAACTTTTCCCAACCCTTGAACGGAGCCGTAACCTCCGGGTTGTAGGTCTCCATCTCGTCCTTAAGTCCGGCCGCATGAGCGACGAACATGCCGGAGTTCCACAAAAACTCGCCGCTGTCGACGAACACCTTGGCAAGTGCCATGTCCGGTTTCTCCGTGAAAGTCTTGACCTTGACCGGCGAGCCTATTGATATGTTTTCCTTGCCCCCCATGACCTGGATGTATCCGTAGTTTGTGTCAGGGCGGTTCGGGACAATGCCGAGAGTCATCAGGACGTCCGCTCCCTCAACAAATTCCAGGGCGCGGGCAACAAGTTTCTTGAAAACGTCGGAGTCGGAGATGTAGTTGTCCGATGGGGAAAAGATTATGTTCGCATCCGGATTGCGGCGGAGAATCGTATAGGTAGCGTATGCTATGCAGGGCGCAGTGTTGCGGGTGTATGGTTCCAAAAGAAGGTTATCCTCTGGGAGTTCGGGAATCTGCTCGCGGACCATGTCGGCGAACTTCACCGATGTGACAATGATGATGTTCTGCGATGGGATGAAGTCCTGAAACCTCTCGTAAGTGTGCCTGATTAGGCTTTTGCCGAGATAGGCGAGGTCAAGGAACTGTTTGGGGCGGTTGCTGCTGCTGATTGGCCACAGACGCTGGCCGTAACCGCCCGCCATGATTACGCAATAGGAATTATTTATGTTCATATCCTTGTCTTAGTGTTTTTGAAAATCTTTATGTTATGTTTGACAGGCTTATCTATACATAGGTATAAACGCCTGCGGGATATATTCCAAATCCGTGCCGTCACCGGCGACACTCACGCCGACAACGTCAAAAAATGCCTCAAAATCCGAAAATTTCCGGTATGCCGCTTCGCGGAGAAAACGCCTTGCAGCCTCGATGACCTTGCGCTGCTTCGTGGAGTTCACGGTCTCCTGCGGACGGATTTCCGGGTTTATGCGCGTGCGTACCTCGATGAAATGTATGCCGTCATCGTCAACTGCCACAATGTCAAGCTCATAGTGACCGCTGCGCCAGTTCCGAGCAAGTATCGTGAAGCCCCTGCCTTCGAGGTAGTCAGCCGCCCTGTCCTCCCCGAACTTTCCGGTATTTTGTCTGCTGTTCATAAATCAGTCAAAAGTCACAATCGTGACGCCAGTGCCGCCGAACTGGATGTGCTCGTCCTTGACCGAGGTTACGCCCGGAGTGGCGCGGAGAAGCTTCTGAACTTCTTCACGGAGGGCTCCGGTGCCCTTGCCTGTTATGATGCGCACGGACGGAACCGAGAGCATAAGCGCGTCATCGACATAGTGCATGACCTTCTCCAAAGCCTCGCCCACACGCTCGCCACGAATGTCAAGTTCCGGAGAGAAATTCAGCTTGCGCTCGGCTATCGAAGAGTCGAACTTCACCTTGGAGACATTGCGGTTCTCGCTGCGGGTCGCGTCCTTGAATTCGTTGGAAGTGATGCGCTCCACCTTGTCGAGCGGAAGTTTTGAGGAAATGTTACCGATGTTCACGAAGACCGCCTTCGAGGAAACGCGGGTCACTTCGCCGACAAGTCCATTGTCCTTGACACGAATCTTCTCCCCGACCTTAAGCGGGGCATTCCTAAACGCGTCCTGCCGTGCCTTTTCCTCGGCCTCGGCAATGAGACGCTTCTTCTCGGCCTCGTCCGCCCTCTGGACAGAGCGTGCCGCACGGCGTTCCCGGCGTTCGTCAAGTTGGCGTATCTTCTTCTCTATGTAGTCATCCTTGTCCTTCTGCTCCTGCTCCTTCTTTGCAGCAAGCAACGACATGAAGTCCTGAAGACCCTTCCGGGCCTCCTGCGTGCTTTCCTTTTGCGCCTGCTTCTCCTTGATTGTGCGTATAGTATTCTCCACCTGACGGTTGGCTCCCTTCACAATCTCCTCGGCTTCCTTATGAGCCTGGTCAAGCACCTCTTTCTTGAGCTGCCGGATGTTCTGAAGTTCCTTCTGGTATCGATCGGTGATGTTCTCCAGGGTGCGGTCCGTATTCTTAATCCGCTCCAGCTTCTCGTCCAGAGCCTTGCGGTTGCGGGCAATGCGACGCAGGTTTCGCTCTATGTCGACATACTCCTCCCCAGCCCTCGCTTCCGCGTCCTTCACGATCTGCTCCGGAAGCCCCATCTTGCGGGCCAGCTCAAAGGCGAACGAATTGCCCGGGAGCCCGATTTCCAGTTTGAAGAGCGGCAGGATGTTCTTCGCGTCAAACATCATCGCCCCGTTTATGACGCCGGTCTGCCCGGAGGCGTAAAACTTGAGATTTGTGTAGTGGGTCGTAATCACGCCGTAGACTCCCCTGCGGTCAAGTTCGGCAAGTATGGCCTCGGCAATCGCCCCGCCGGCAGCAGGTTCGGTGCCGCTTCCGAACTCATCAATTAGAACGAGCGTGCGTGAGTCTGCCTCGGCCAACATGGTCTTCATGTCGGCGAGGAAAGAACTGTAGGTGCTGAGGTCGTTGTCTATGGACTGGTCGTCGCCTATGCTCACCATAATCCGGTCGAAGACCATCAACTCCGAAGTCTCGGAAGTCGGGATAAGCATACCCCACTGGAACATATACTGAAGAAGCCCGAAAGTCTTGAGACACACCGACTTTCCTCCGGCATTAGGACCGGAAATCAGGAGTATATGCTTTTCCGGTGTGAGCGTCGCGCTGAGCGGAACAATCTGCCGCCCTTCCTTGCGCAGGTTCCTTTCCAACAGAGGATGACGAGCCTTGCGGAGGTTCAGTTCGCCGTTCTCGGAGACAATCGGCATCCCGCAGATGAAGTCAAGCGCGACCTGTGCCTTTGCCATGAGAAAGTCGATTTCACCGATAAAAACTGCCGCGTCAAGAAGTTCGGGGACATACGGACGCAGAAATTCCGTAAATTCGTAGAGTATTCGCACAATCTCCCGCTGCTCGGCAAACCTGAGCTCGCGTATTTCGTTGTCAAGCTCCACGACTTCGGCCGGCTCGATGTAGGTGGTCTTGCCGGAAGCGGACTCATCGTAGACGAAACCGGAAAGCTTCTTTTTGTTGGCCGACTGGACCGGGATGAGCATCTTTCCGTCCCGCATTGTCACGGTGGCATCCCCGTCCACAAGTCCCTCCTCCTTTGCGCGGCGGAGTATGAGATTGATTCGCTTGGAGATGGTTCCCTCCTTGTCCCTCAACGACTTGCGTATCGAGTAGAGTTCATCGGACGCGGTGTCCTTGACTTCGGAGTATTTGTCGAGAATGCCGTCAATGCGCCTCTGGACTTCAGTGAAGCTCATTATGCCCGAGGCCATGCGCTTCAGGTTAGGGTATACACCGTCCTTCACGTCCTCGAAGAAGGCCGTCAGCCTGCGGAGGGTTTCAAGTATAGTCTTGAGTTTCCGCAGCGACAGGAGGTCTATCGAGACGGACGACTTTTCGAGGGGACGGAGGAATCCTATGGCGTCGATATATCCGTTCGTCGGAAAGCTCTCCTCGAACATCATTATCAGCCTCATCTCATCGGTAAGGCGCAGGCGGCGGGTGATTTCGGACGCCGAGGTGGAGAATTTTTCATCGGTGACACGGCCTGCGGCATATTCGGTCGAGCACCTCGCGGCGATTGCCTCCCTTATCCTGTCAAAGCCGAGTTTCTGCTCAATCTTCGCATACCCGGCATCGCTTTTCATCAAATCCTTTTCTTCCGTCATCACGTCTCCTCCACTGGTTTATTTCATCGCTTCGCTCAAAAGAAGCTTAAGTTCGTTGAGATTGTTAATTTCGGTGTAATTGCCGTCCTTAAAGAATGTTATGTGTCCTGTTTCTTCGGAAACCACGACTACTGAAGCATCGGTCTGTTCGGATATGCCGGCTGCTGCCTTGTGCCTCATGCCAAACTGCGGCGGAAGGTCCCGCTCGCTCATCGGGAGTGTACATCGTGCTGCCTCTATGCGGTTGCCGCTTATGATAACGGCTCCGTCATGAAGCGGGGAGTTCTTGAAAAAGAGGTTCATCAGCAGACGGCGGTTCACAATCGCGTCTATCCTATCCCCCGTGTCCACCACAGAATCCAAAGAAGACATCCCGGGCAGCACAATCAGCGCCCCAGTTTTGGTCTCCGACATCGAATTGCAAGCCTCGGCGATTTCCTTCACGGTGTCTCCCATTGCGGCGGCAGTCCCCCCCTTTCCTCCAAAAAGGCGGCTGAACAGACGGCTGCCCTTCTTCCCAATCATGTACGTCTGCCCGAAGTGTATAAGGAAACGCCGGATTTCCGGCTGGAATATGACGATAAGAGCCAACGAACCGACATCGAGTATGACCGACAGCAACTCCGTCATCATCTTCATCCCAAGCGCTGAGACTATGACCTTCGTGAAGAAGAGCGTGATGATGGCGATGAGGATGTTCATCGCCGAAGTTCCCCTTATGGACTTGAATGCATAGAAAATCACCAGAGCTATCAGAAATATATCCAACAGGTCCGTGAACGAAAAGTTCAGAAAATCAAATGCATTCAAAATAATCATAATATTTCATCAAGACATCCAACGCCGCAGACCGCTTTTTCTTTGAATTTTACAATGAGGTTTCAAATTCTTTCAGGAATCGAAGGTCATTCTCAAAGTAATTTCTCAAGTCCTTCACCTGCCACTTGAGCATGGCGATGCGCTCCACGCCCATTCCGAAGGCGAAACCGCTGTACTTTTTGCTGTCGATGCCGGATGCCTCAAGCACGTTGGGGTCAACCATCCCACACCCCAGGATTTCGAGCCAGCCCGTTCCCTTGCAGATGTTGCAGCCCTTGCCATGGCAGATGTTGCAGCTGACATCCACTTCTGCAGACGGTTCAGTGAACGGGAAGTAGGACGGACGCATACGGATTTTCGTCTCCGGGCCGAACATCTCGCGGGCAAAGAGGAGGATGGCCTGCTTCATGTCGGCGAAAGTTACACCCTCATCGATGTAGAGTCCCTCGACCTGGTGGAAAATGCAGTGCGCACGCGCCGAGATTGCCTCATTGCGGAACACGCGTCCGGGGCAGACGATGCGGATAGGTAACGGGAGGGTTTCCATCGCACGTACCTGAACGGAAGAGGTGTGGGTTCGGAGCAGAACCGGATTTTGGCCAGAAGTCACGAAGAAAGTGTCCTGCATGTCGCGGGCAGGGTGCTCCGGAGGGAAATTAAGAGCCTCGAACACGTGATAGTCATCCTCGATTTCAGGTCCTTCTGCGACATCGTAGCCGAATTTGCGGAAAATCTCGACGATTTCCTCACGGACGATTGAGACCGGGTGGCGGGAGCCGAGAGCGACGGGGTCGCCGGGGAGCGTGCAGTCGAACGACGGGGAGGATGCCGCCTGCTGCGACTCGGCCGCTTCCCTGAGTTCCTCAATCTTCGCCGTGGCCGCCTGCTTAAGCTGGTTCAGCTTCTGACCGAACTCGCGCTTCATTTCAGGAGCGACACCGCGAAATTCGTCGAAAAGCTGGGTAATCTCGCCCTTCTTTCCGAGAAGGCGCACCCTCGCAGCCTCTATTTCCTGTTCCTTAAGACCTTTAAGCCCCTCTATTTCAGAGAGAATCGCATCAATCTTCTCTTTCATATCGTTACGTTTTTTCTTGTTCACAACAGCACTGACCGCGACATTCCCTCCACAGTTTCAGGCAATTGCGGTCTGTTTCAACCTGCAAATATAATGAATAAATCCTTGTGTCGAATGATTTCCGGCACAAGGATTCGTTTTTTGCCTAAATGAAAATCAGTTCCCAGATCGTTTTGCGGCACGCTTGGCACGTGCCTTCTGCGCCTTTGCCGCGCCCTGCTTGAGGTAGGCCGCCCACTGCTCGTCGGTGAAGAACTTGCGGAAGGCGTTGTCTATCTTCTCCATCCATTTGTCCTGGATGCTCTGATAGATAGACGAGTTGGAGACCTTATTGGCTTGGAGACGCTGGAGGTCATCGTTCATGGCCATGTAGTCGTGGACAAGGATGGAATCGACATAGAAAATCTGCCAGTCTTCCAATTTCACGGTACGTTGTAGACGCTCGGTTTCCTTTTCGGCGAGTTCATAGAAGTCCGGCTCCTTCTGAGGCTCTTGTGCGTAGGATGCAAGGGAGAAGAGAAGAGCAGCCGCTGACAGTATTATTCTTTTCATCATCGTTTGTTTCATATCAAAATAAAATCTATACTCGAAAATAATTGACAAATCTGATGCAACTTATTTTCCTCATGTTTCTAATACACAATTCATTGATTACAGCACAGCCTCTATCGGGACATCGGCAGGCCCTGTCAGAACACATATCCGACATTGAGCGACGCTGTGGCGCGGTGGCGGCCGAGGAGGGGATTGTGGGCAAAGCCATGCGAGAGACGTCCGGAGGCTTCGAGAAAAAGGCCGAAGCGGAAGCTGTAGCGCAGCAAGCCACTGACAGTGAGGCGATTGGCCGTATCGTATTCCTGAGATGCCGCGTACCAGCCTCCCTGGACGTCAAGGTCATCGAGACGCTTGGGAGCATCGGAGACGGAGACCGACTCGTCCGTGTTGGTCAGTGCGTCAGTCCATTTCCCTCCGCGATATGAAAGTCCAAGACCGATGTCGAAGCCCCGGATGCTGTAGATTCCTGATACGTAGGCGTCGGCGATGAATCTAGTGACTTTCGCGACGTAAGGATAGACAGTACGCGAGACCTCATCGGAGAAGTCGATGCTGACTCCGGCGCGTGTCTGAAATTTGTCCGCGAGGATGCGGTATTCCGGAGTGACGTTCCAGAGGGTGCTGCCGTAGATGTCCCGGGTGCCGTAGTTCACGGTGGTGGTGATGCCGTTTTCTGTGACCTTGTCAAGGATGTCCTCACCGGAGCTTTCTCTGTCGGCGGAGAGACGGAGGGTAGCGCGGTGGATGCCGTGAGTCCAGCCAAGAAGCAGGGCAAGACCGTCGCTGCCGAATCGGAACCACTGAACGTCCTTCTCACCGGCCTTGCCGCTGCCGAGGGTGCCTGAAAGTTCCACGAGGAAGTCGCCAGACTCAAACTGAAGAGCCACAGAGTGAATGTTCTGACAGAGAGGGAAACCGCTGACTCCGGCCTCCTTGAGGTGGGTGGAGCCGCCGGTCCAGACATCGTAGCTGCCGTACATCAAGCCCTTGTCCAGAAAGGCGTAGTAGGAGGTTGAGGAGATTCCGAGTTCTTCGGACGAGAGGCTCTCGGAGAGGCGGTGGTAGCTGTAGCTGAGGCCGAGGGATGTGCGGGAGCCGAGCCGGAAAAGCAGCGACGGGGTGAGCTTCATGTCGAGCAGGTAGTCCGTGTAGCGGAGGTCCTTGCGCTTGGAGTAGTTGGAACAGGAGTACTCGATTTTTCCTCCGAGCGTGACGGTTCGGGAGAGTTCGGCGGCAATGCCTCCGTTCACAGTGTAGGTCTGGCGGGTCTTGCGGCTGGGGGTGAACTCGTAGATGTCTATAGGGTAGGCTCCGAGGCGGGAAAGCATGGAGCCGCAGGCTTTGTAGGACTCTTCGTTGTCGAAGGCGAATTTGCCGGTCATGGAGACTTTGCGAAAGTGCGAGACGGTCTCGGCAAAGGCACCAGCATTCCAGAAACGCGGTGCATCGGAGGGGTTGCGGAAACCGCCGTCGGTATAGCGACCATAAAGCTGTGCCTGCGAGATGCTTACGGAGTCCGCGCGAACGCCGCAGACATTGGAAGTTATGTTCCACGGATTGCGTTCCACGACATTTTCATAACGCTGTGCAGCCGCCGGCAGGCACAGAGCCGCGAAGAGCACGAGCGACGCAAGGAGCGAAGTGGCTATGGGGTGCACGGGACGACGTGACGCGAGATGTATTTTTCCTGATATATCCATTTCTCTATTTTTCTTGTTCTGAATGATCGTCTTCCGTAATTTTTCTCAGCGATTGTCCGTCGGGGCCGCTGTCGTAGCAGTCGGAGGCGGAGTTGTTCGTGTCCTGAAGGACGGTGTAGCCGCGCGCTTCGGTCTTTTCTTCGTCGATGCGGCGGTAGATCACGCGACCTTGGAAAGTCTCGGAAAGGCGGACGTAGCCAGCGTCGAGCTGAGGATTCAGGCGCTTCGTGTTGCCGCTGGGGCTGTTGGTGAAGACTTCCACGGCATCCTCGACCCATTCGAGAGGTATCTTGGCGATACGGTCGATGGAACTGCCTGGCTTTTGGATGACGTTTCCTGCGGTTTCGAGAAAATCCTGTATCGTTGTGCCTTCCGGAGCGCGGAAAATCAGAACAGCCGGAGAATTTATTGACAAGGCAAATGCTTTTGAAACTCCCATCTTTATCACGACATCGAGGATGTGGTCTTCGCGAATCTTGTCTCCGGGAGCCGGATGATATCTTGTGTCCACAAATAGAACGGGATTGTAGCAGGCATAGTAGGAAGCATCGTTGAGGTTCACCGATTTCTCATAGATCTTTGTGTGGTCTATGGCTCCGCAGCAGGCAACGACAGCATCTTCACCAGGCTGCAGAGGATGGTCGGTGCCGCTGCCGGGGAACTGCCAGATGACCTGGATGACAGGGACAAAGTCCGGATAGACAGTTTTGCCGTCCTTTGTGCTTACCCAGACGTTCGAGGCACCGGAGTTGTAGGGATCTGCTGTGGCAAAACACAGTCCGTCAAGGTATCTCGTTTCTTTCGCGTTGTTGTGGAGGATGACGTATTTGTCGGCCTGATAGGTGCCTTCAAGCGGGTATTTCTGACAGCCGCTGGTGTAGATTTCGCGGAAGACGAGCCCGCGGGCAATTGTAGTCTTCGTAAGATCCACACGGACTTCCCTATCACTTCCGGTCAACATGACCTTTTCCTGGGTGCCATTGAAGACATATTCCTTGTCAGCATCCTCGTCTGGGACCATGTCGCTGATGCGTATGGTGTAGTTGCCGTTGGCAAGGCGTATTGAAGCGAGTCCGGCGGCGTCCGTCAGAGCCGTGTAGGAGGCTCCGCCCGAGGTCTCCTCAATCGTCACCTTCACTCCCTCATGCACCCAATACTCCTCGCCCTCGGGGTAGACGGCGCGGACGGAGAGGGTGTTGAGCTGCTGTCTGTCGTAGCCGGATTCGGGTGCACAGGAAAACATGAGAAGGGGAAGCAGGAATGCCACGCAGATGTTCCGCTGCGGGTGTCCGTGCGCCGCAGCACCTTTAAGAAACATGAAAAAAATAAGTTGCATCAGATTTGTCTTTGATTTTCGAGGATAGATTTCTTTTGGAAGAAGGAGTGTACTGGACGTACACGACTGATGAGAAAATAAATATAGACCGAAAAGGATGGGAAAAATGATGCAGGTTATTTTTTGAGGGTTTCTAAATATATGTTCAGCAAATATCATATTTCATCAAGTTTCACAAGTATTCCAACTCGTTTATTCTGACTCGTTGCGGATATTTGAATTTATTCCCGAGCATGCACGCCACCGTCAGAACTTCAGCCGGCAGGTCAGGCCGTAGTAGAACCCCGGGGTGAAGACGGCACTTATTCCCGTCGCCTTGGACTTCACTGCCATCCGCGAGTTTGTGAAGTTGTTGGCAAAGAACGAGATACTCACATGGTCTCCGATTTCCTTCGTGACGCTCAGGTTTGCGGAAAGATAGGTACCGTAGCCGTCCCACGCGAAGGTGTAGGCGTTGCCGGAGCGGAAGATGAGGTTCGCGAACTCTGGCTTTGCGGCTTCCGCAGCCGTGAAGTCGTGTTCATTGCCGTCGAGATCCATATATTTTATCGGCCAGACTTCAGTGTAGCCCTGCTTGGAGTAGATGCTGCCTTCTGCGCCATCGGCGAGATGCGCGTACTCGGAGCCGTTGTAGTCGGAGAGGTTGCGCTCGCGGGAGAAGAGGGACATTTCAAGCTTGCAGGTGATGATTATGCGGGCCTGGGGGATGTGCGTGGTGGAGGTGAGGTTGAGGTCGGAGGCGTGGCTGACCTTGCCGTTGGCTGTGCCGGAGGAAGTACCGGAGTATATGCCGACATATTGGTAGGAGCGGTTTGGCTCGGAGGTGTGCGACCATCCGGTGCGGTAGACGTAGTAGAGGCTGCGGTCTATGTAGTGCGTGTAAGCATAGTTGGCATCGAGCCGGAAACGGGTGCGGATAGGGCGGATTTCAGGGAAATCGACTATGAGTTCGGCTCCCGCACGAGTGACTGCGGCCCCGTTGCCGGGAGTCTTGTTCTCGGCGAATGTATGGTCTGTGACTTTCGTGACGGTACTTATCGTGCCTTCCGAGGTGTCGATGCTGACGGTTCCCGTATTCGGGTCGACCGAGATGCCGTTTACAGTCTTCCCAGACAGGCTAACACCATCGGGAAGTTTCTGGACACTATAGCTGAAAGGCGTGTAGCTATTGTTGTAGCGGTAGGGATCGGTCGTGCGGTTGTAGAATCCGACGAGCGAAAGTTTAACGCCGAAGAAATTCGCGTCAATGCCGAGCTCTGAGTTGGAACTTCTCTGCCATTTCAGATCCCGATTATAATTCATTTTATATGGTTCCGTGTAGTAGACGTATGCCGCCGTGTCTCCGTAGGATACGCTGAAGGTGCGGATGTCGCGGTACTGCTGTTCCGGGAAAAGGATGTAGAACGACGGCAATTTTTCGGACACGCCCCATCCACCCCTGACGGACAGGCCGTCAAGCAGCTTCCACTTGAGGTTGAACCTCGGCGAAAGGCTGTTGACGTCCTTGTACTGCGTACCCTTGACGAATATGCTTTCAAGCCTCAGTCCTACAGAGAGTTGCAACGAGGTCTTGCCCACCGGGACGGTGAGGTTGTCTTCGAGGTAGGTCGCAAGGTTGTGGAGGAACGGATAGTCGGAATAGAGCCTCGGGCGATAGCCGTCTGCGGCAAGGGACGGATCCTCATAATACTCGCCCTGCCAAACGTTTCCGTTTGCCTTCCACTGTACTCCAGCTTTTACATGGTTCTTCACCCCGCCCCAATGCCTGAACCACTCGTATTTGATGGACGCGGCGAAGTCCAGCTCGCGGGAATCGACAATCCTGTCCGACATGTATGAACTCGGGAGCATAGTCGCGAGATAGTAGCCGGCGGTCTCGGCGTGCACGGCCGGCTGTCCGGTCGCCACGGAGGAGATGAATGCGTGGTCGTGGGTGAGGTTGTCGTTGTAGCTGACGCTGCCCTCAAGCTTGAGATTGGTTATCCATGAGCGGTTGAGCAGCCATGTAAGCGAGGTGTTGGCTCTCACAACGTTGTCCCTGCCCTTCGACCATGAGCCAGAATAGGCGTCAGGATCGTCCTTGGAGTTCATCCCGCCGATGTTTCCGGTGAGACCGGCCTCAAGGCGCAGAACCTTGGCAAAGGTGTTGGAGTAGCTGAGGGAAAGCCCGCGGCGGGTGTAGCTTTCATAAGGAGAGGTGAGCTTTTTCGTCGCCCTTGCCCATTCTCCGCTGGCATTGATCACTCCCCTGTCCTTCCCGAGGTCGAAGCCCTTTGACGCCGACAGTTGGTAGGTCCTTGGATTCACGGCCATAGTAACATTCCACGGAGTGCGTCCCTTGCGGGTGTTGATTTTCACCATTCCGCTGTTGAGGTCGCCGTATTCCGCCGAAGGCACTCCTGTTATTACCTCGATGGACTCGATGTTCTCGACGGATATGTTCCTCGTGCCGTTCCCCGCAGGCTGCGCGAAAGATGCGTTGTTCCCGATGCGCACTCCGTCCACCTCAAGGGCCGTTCCGAACGCCGCGTTGCCCACAGCCGAACCTCCATCGCGCAAAGAGAGGACATTATTGGTCGTAAGATCCGGATTTATAGTCTTTCCGCCCGGCAGAAGGGTGCTTACGTCAGAAATGTTCGACATCTGGAGGTGTTCGAGCGCATGGGTCCCGAAAGACATCACCGTGTTCATGTCGTCCTTCTTCCGCTCCGCAGACACCACGACCCCGTCAAGAGCGAGGGTGTTCAGAGGCAGCGAGACGTTCAGCCCGGCAACGTCTTTCGTAAGATTCACCTCAATGCTCTTCTCCGCATATCCCAGACACGACACCTTTATAATATACTCCCCCGCCTGAACCTTTTCGAAAACATAGTTTCCATCGGCATCCGAAAGGGTCCACAATCCGGTTCCGTCGATGTTGAATATGACTCCTACGATAGGCTCACCGCTCTGAGCGTCAGTGACTTTGCCCTCTATCGAGAAATACTGCGGCGCGGCGTGCGCGAGCGACGAGACTATCAGTGCGGCAAATATTATCAGCAATCTCTTCATATCGAGACTCGTTTTCATCGTTTTTCAAAATCCACAACTTACAAATATAAGGATTTTTGTATAAATTTGTAGGATTTGTAAAAATCCTCAATCCTATTGAGGCGACGAGCGTTTATGAGTATAAACATTTGAAATATATGAATATAAGAAATTTTTTATTTTGCGGAGTTCTGTCTCTGACGGCGGCGGTTTCGATTGAGGGATATGCGTGCAGCAACATCCTCGTAACAAAGGGGGCGAGCGCTGACGGGTCGTGCATGATTTCGTATGCCGCCGATTCGCACCAGCTTTATGGTGAGCTCTACTACCTGAAGGGCGGATTTTGGGACAAGGGAGCGATGAGGGACGTCGTGGACTGGGACACGGGAAAGTTCCTCGGGAGGATTCCGCAGGCGCCGGTAACCTATCAGAGGGTCGGAAACATGAACGAGCACCAGTTGATTGTGGCGGAGACGACCTACGGAGGACGTTCGGAGCTTTGGGACTCCACGGGAGTAATGGACTATGGTTCATTGATATATATCGCTCTCGAACGGGCAACAACGGCGCGGGAGGCGATTGATGTTATTGTGTCGCTCGCCAATGAATACGGCTACTATTCCGAGGGCGAATCTTTCTCCATCGCGGATCAGAACGAGGTGTGGGTGATGGATCTCATAGGAAAGGGAACGAAGATGGTGGACGGGAAGAACGTCCGCAAGGGCATAGTCTGGGTGGCACGCAGGGTTCCTGACGGATACATCTGTGCTCACGCTAACCAGGCACGCATCAGCACGTTCCCGCTCGACGACCCGGAGAACTGCCTCTACGCTCCGGATGTGATTTCGTTCGCCCGCGAGATGGGATGGTTCGATGGCAAGGACAGCGAGTTCAGCTTCTGCGACACCTATGCTCCGCTTGATTTCAGCGGGATGAGGGCCTGCGAGTCGCGCGCATGGTCGGCGTTCAACATCCTCTGCAAGGGCAAGTTCACTTTCGAGGACGAGAATGGGAAGGAGGTGACTCGCGATGCTTCGGAATATCTCGACTACGCAATGGGCTATGACAAGGCCAAGCGTTTCCCGCTGTTCGTGAAGCCGGCGGAGAAGGTCTCCGTGAAGGACGTTGCGGACGCGATGCGGGACCATTTCGAGGGCACGCCTATGGACATGACGCAGGACATCGGGGCCGGAGGGAACGCGCTCCCATACAGGTGGAGGCCGATGAGCTTTGAGGTGGACGGCAAGACCTATGTCAACGAGAGGGCAATAGCCACGCAACAGACTGGGTTCTGGTTCGTGGGCCAGAGCAGAGGGTGGCTGCCGGATGTTGTGGGAGGTGTCATCTGGTTTGGCTGCGACGATGCGGCAACTTCATGGCTGACACCAATTTACACAAACATACAGGAGGTTCCAGAGTGCTTCCGTGAGGGCAATGGTGACATGCTCCATTACTCCGCGACCTCGGCTTTCTGGATGTGCAACCGCGTGGCGAACGCCTGCTACAAGGCCTACAACATAATGGCTCCAACGGTGCGCAAGGCCATCGACGAATGGGAGACGGCACAGATTGCAAGGCTCTCCGAGAATGACGCGAAAGCCCTTGAAATTTTCAACAGCGAGATCAAGGTCAAGAAGATGTATGTCCGCAAGAATGACAGGACAAGAAAGGTAGCAGACCCATCGCCCAAGACCAAGGCATTCGTGACAGAGTTCTCCGTGAACACGGCACAGGAAATTTTCAGCAAATGGATCGCTATGGAGGAATTCCTTTTGGTCAAGTTCATCGACGGCAACGTGAAGGCGCAGAACCCAGACGGCAGCTGGGTCACGAACGGCTATTCGGACAAGATTCCGGACAAGATCCAGTGGCCGGGATATACTGATGTGTGGAAAAGGACGGTCGCACGCGACCACGGCTCCGTTGTCGAGGCGAAATAATGGGGCGATTGCTGCGTTACGCTTGTGCAATTCTTTTGTCTCACCCACTAAGGGATTTATCTTATATCTACATTCAACTGACATAAAAAATGGCTACAAAATCAAGATTCTTAAGGAACTGGCCCAAGCATCTGCTACAGTGGGGCGTGCTGATTTCGCTTATTCTCGTCCTCACCGGCGTGGTGAAATTCGGGACTGAAAAGCCTGACCCGGAGGCGTGGTGCCCTATGGGAGGCCTTCAGGCGCTCACGACCTATCTCGCGAACAGCACGCTCCCCTGCTCGATGTCTTCGGTGCAGGTGATGATGGGCATTGTGCTCGCGGTGGCAGCGATGCTTTTCGCGAAGCTCTTCTGCGGCTATCTCTGTCCGCTCGGAACTGTGGAGGACTTCCTCATGGGCCTGCGCAAGGGCTTGGGGTGGAAAAAAGGCATCGACATCCGAAACGGAAGCGCGGGCGACAAGATTCTGCGCATCGTGAAATATGCTCTGCTCTTCGTGATTTTCTACTCCACGGCAACGGCAAGCGAGCTTTTCTGCAAGAACCTCGACCCCTACTACGCTGTGGCGACAGGCTTCAAGGGAGAGATAACACTTTGGATGTCAATCACATCATTAGTCCTTGTAGTTCTCGGAGGATTCCTCATTGACCGTTTCTGGTGCCGCTATATCTGCCCGCTCGGAGCCCTTTCTGACACTTTGAAATATTGGGCGTGGGTGATTGTGCTCTTCGGGACGGTGCTGGTTCTCGGCCTGTGCAAGGTTCACGTGAACTGGGTGGCAGTGCTCGCGACGTTCTGCGCCGTTGGCTACCTGCTGGAAGTTTTTGTTCCGAACGCGGCATACCAGAGCCTCACGGTCATCAAGGACGAGAGCCTATGCAACCGCTGCAAGGCCTGCACGAGGCACTGCCCGTACCACATCGCCGTTGACAAATGCCGCAACCGCGTCAGTCATGTCGACTGCACCCTCTGCGGCGAGTGCACGGCAGCCTGCCGCACCGGAGCTCTCCAGTTTGGCGTGAGCCAGCGGGCAAAGGGCGGCTTTTGGAAATATGTGCCGGCTCTTCTCACCATCGTCCTCACCGCCATCGGCATCTGGGCCGGGACGAAGTTCGAACTTCCGACCGTCAATTTCAGATGGGGCATCGAGCAGGTTGATTCCACCGGAGCCGTTGTCGCGCAGCTCGTCCCATCGGAGAATCTTGAGACGGTGCACCTCGACGGTCTTCGCTCGGTGAAGTGCTACGGAAGCTCAATGGCGTTCAAAGCGAAGCTTCAGAGGATTCAGGGCGTGCACGGAGTGAAGACCTATGTTCATCACCACACTGCGGACGTGCTCATCGACAAGACAAAACTGGACGAGGATAAGCTCAAGGAGGCCATCTTCACCCCGTCCATGTTCCGCGTCTGGACTCCAGATCCGGCAAAGCTCGACTCTCTGAAAATCGTCACCATACGCACGGAAAAGATGTATGACAAGATCGATCTCAACTACCTGGGTCTTCAGATTCGCAACACCGGCAAGAGCATCTTCGGCCTTGAGTCCGAGTTCGCCTGCCCGCTGATAGTCCGCGTCTACATGAGCCCGGACGAGACCGTTGATGAACATTGGTTCAAGGAGGTTGTGGAACTCAAGACACTCAAGATGCCTGTTCACGGCGGCGGCACGAAGGACACGCCGGTAGATTACAAGTTTGTTAGTCTGGAGCCGGGATTCAAGATGATAGGCATAAGCGACTATCTTCACCGTATGTTCAATAACACCTCGGCGTTCACGGCAGAGTTCCCGACCAGAGTGGCCGAGTATGAGGGGCAACCACAGTTCATCTACGAGTTGCCTGACCAAAGTTACGAGAAGCCGATTATCAAGAGAACCATGCCTTATGTAAGCAACCATCTTTCACGCCATGAGGGCATCATCGGAGTCTATACCCGTCTGAACAAAGATCTCATCCCCGCCATTCAGATTCGCTACGCTGCCCCGATGACCGCCGACCGCATCTGGGAGCTCCTCAACGAGGAAAAGTGGACCATCACCTACGCCAAGGACGATGTCCGCGAGGTGGACGCAAAGATGAAGTTTCATGAGAAGGGTACGGTGCATCGGTATGTTTCTGAATAGTTTATCGGTTTCGTCTAATAAAATTATTAGGTTTAGAAACATGAAAAAAATAAACTGCCTCAGATTTGTCTTTTATTTTCGAGTATAGGTTTCTTTGGAAAGAGGGAGTGTACTGGAGGTACATGACCGATGAGAAAAGGAGCATAGACCGAAAAGAATGAAAAAGATGATGCAGGTTATTTTTTAAGGTTTCTTAACCAATAAAAATGTAATTCCATGACAATGAAAAAGATAGTTTTAGTTTTTGCGGTTATGGTTTCCTCGGTGCTGGCGGCTTCGGCGGACGAGGGGATGTGGATGATTAACGCGATTGATAGGGCTTTGGAGAAGAATATGAAGGCGCGCGGGCTGAAGATGGGGGCGCGGGAGATTTACGATGCGGATGCCAAGGGGACAACGCTGAGCGATGCCGTAGTGGCGCTGGATTTTGGCTGCACCGGAAGCATCATTTCGGACGAGGGACTCCTGATTACGAACCACCACTGTGCCTACGCGGATATCCACGGCATCAGCACGCCGCAGCGGAACTATCTTGAGGATGGTTTCTGGGCGCTCAGGAGCGAAGACGAACGGTATATTCCCGGAAAGAACGTATTTTTTCTGAAGAAGGTCCTCGACGTCACGGATGAGGTGAACGCGCTTGAGGCGAGGCTCCGCGAGGAGGGGAAAAAATTCGGGATGAGGAAAGTGAGCTATATCCTCGAAAAGGAATACAAAAAGCAATACCCTGAATATGAGGCATATCTGAGTTCGATGTGGGCCGGAGAGAAATACTATATGGCGCTGTACCTCGTGTATAACGACATCCGTCTCGTCGCTGCGCCTCCCGTGTCCATTGCGGCCTTCGGCGGTGACATTGACAATTGGGAATGGCCTCAGCACAAGTGCGACTTCGCGATGTATCGTGTCTATGCCGGGGCGGACGGGAAGCCTGCGTCTCATTCCGAGGAGAACGTACCGCTGGAGCCCGTGCGGAAACTTACGATTTCGACGAAGGGATACAAACCCGGAGATTTCAATATGGTGATAGGATTCCCCGGACGCACGGACCGCTGGTCAAGCTCGTTCAAGTTGGCGGAGCAGAAGGACGTGACGCTGCCGGTGTCGAACAAGGTGCGGGGCGGGCAGATGGCGATTACGGAAAAGTGGATGAACGCCGATCCGGAGGTGCGGCTGAAATACTCGAACTGGTATTTCGGACTTAGCAATGTGCAGGAGTTGAACGAGGGAGAAGTGCTGTGCTATAACAGGTTCAATGTTGTGGACGACAAGCGGACGCAGGAGTCAGAACTTGCGGAATGGATTGCGGCTTCCCCGGAGCGGACGGAGAAATGGGGCTCACTGCTTTCGGAACTGGCCGCGAAATACAAGGCCGTGGAGGATGTGGAGCGCAATCGCGCGTGGTTCAGGGAGACGCTGGTGCGCGGAAGCCGGATGTCGCTAATCACGGCGCGGCTTAGGAACTCGCATAGGGGCGTCAAGACAGTAATACCAATCTACAAGGAGATTGACATGAGGGTTGAGAAGGAGCTTTTCGCATTTTCAGCGGAGATGTTCCTGCGCAATGTCGATAAAGAGTATTGGTCGGACTTTCAGAGAGAGCTCGTGGAAAAGTTCACAGACCATTCCTCGGGGACTGTAGATTACCATGCGCTGGCAGATTCCCTATGGAACGGCAGCTGTCTCACGAAGGGCTTGCCGTCTTATCCGGGCAAGCACGAACAAAGACAGGAGCACGGCGGTCTCATGGAGAATCATGCCGATGAGGCAGGGACAGAGTCCAAAACAGATGAGAGCAAAGGTGAATCTCGCTACGCTGATGACCCGCTGTTCCGCTTCCTTCAGGACGTTAAGATTACGGTGTTCAACGAAAGGTTCAAGACTCTTGAGGGGGAGCCGAGCATTCATGCTCTGGATCGCCAATACACTCATGCCCTCTATGAGATGCGCCTTGACAAGGGAGATAGGGTCTATCCTGATGCAAACTCAACAATGCGCATAACCTACGGAACTGTCGGTGACCTGCGCCCCCGCGACGCCGTCCTCTGCAACTGGCAGAGCACTGCAGCCGGCATACTCGAAAAGCATAATCCCGATGCCCATGACTTCTGCCTCAAGGACGACTGGAAGCAAATTCTTGAAAGCGGTGATTTCGATAAATTTCCAGTGGATTTCATCAATGACTGCGACATCACCGGCGGCAACTCCGGCTCCCCTGTCCTCAACGCCCGAGGCGAACTAATAGGACTCGCCTTCGACGGCAACAAGGAATCCCTCGCGAGCGATGCCAGCTACACTCCGCACTACAACAAGTGCGTCTGCGTTGACATCCGCTACATCCTCCTCACCCTCGACCGCTACGCCCACCTCGACCGCATCCTCGATGAGCTGGGATTTTCAAAGAATTATGAAAAGGACGGCCATTAATGAACCAAACTCCTGAAACAACAATATCCTGCTATTGTTAGCAGCCTTTCATTATTGCGAAAAAAAGAGTCCCCGACGGATGTTTCCATCGGGGACTTTATCTATTCTCAAGTGTTTTTCAGTTCTGCCATCAAAACAGAATCTGCAACAAACTGCCGAAACAGTCCCGAGATTAGGAGGCGAAGAAGTGGGTAGATGCAAGGCACCCGGTGAAGTCAAATACCGCAGCAACCTATCGGTTGTGAGGATTTTGACAAGACGGGCAACGAAGCAGATGCCCGCTTATGCGTCTCCGTACTAGTTGAACTGTGCGAACTCAATATCGTTAGCGGCACGCTTAGCAAGGCACTCGCACTTCTTTGCCTTCTCAAGGTTGGTCTTCACGCCTTCCTTGTCACCCTTGCGGGCAGCGATGATTGCCTTGAGGTATGCGTTCTTAGGGCAGTCGCACTTGCAGAATGCAGCCTCGGCAGCAGCGTAGTTGCCGGTAAGGACATTTGCGAGAGCAGCAGTGAAGCCCTTCTTGCCTGCGAGCTTAGAAGCGGCAGCCTTGTAGTTACCCTTGAGGATTTCTACAGTTGCAGCGTTCTCGACAGCAGAGTCAGTTGCAGATGCAGCGAAATACTTTGCAGCCTCGTCAAGCTTGTTCTCGCGGAGGGCGAGCACGCCGAGGACGTTCTTCACATCAGCATCGTTGGCATCGCACTTTGCGATGGCAGCCTTGCAGTCAGCATCCTTGCCTGCGTTTGCATAAACGACAGCGAGGTTGTACTGAGCAGTTGCGCTTGAATACTTCTCGATCGCTTTCTTGTAGAGAGCCACCTTGTCAGCCTCTTTCTCAACGAGAGTTGCCGCGCGAAGAAGTGCAGGCTCGTCAAGAACGTCGATGTTCTCTTCAACGAGTTTGAGAAGCTCCTCGCTTGAATAGTTGGTGAACTCTACGTTTGCGATGAAGCGCGCACGGCGAAGTTCAGGGAGAACCTCCTTTGCAAGAGTAGTGTAGACCGCTGACATGTTCTTGATTTCCTGCTCACGGACATTCGGATCGCTGTACATTGAAAGAACGCGGAGAATAAGTTCTTTGTCCTCGATGTTGGAGTTGTTGACGAGTTCCTGGAAGCCTTCCCAGTCCTCACCTACTGACTTCACATTAACCGGAGCATCGATAGGAGCCTTCTTGGTCACCTTCTCGAACGCCTTCTCAGCTGAAGTTGAACGGTTGTCTGAAAGTTTGTCATTAAATTTCTCCGGGCCATCAGGTGAAGCATAGGCAACGATGTCTGTGCTCAGGATCTTCTTGCGCTCGTTGGCCTTCGCTGCCTCAACAGCTGCGAGGAAGTCCTTTACAGACTGGCCCTTGAGTTCTGAATTCTTGACATTTGAACTGTTGATCGTGTAGAGAATCTGACCTTCCTCCGGCATTGCGATTACAGCCTGATAGCCATCAGCCTTGAGGTCAACCTTGCCGCCCTTGCATGCAAGCATGTAAGTGGTGTTAGCTCCGTCAGCCACCTTCTTAGTAGGGAGGTCAATCTTCTTGCTCTTGTAGCTTACAACGCCACGAAGTTCAAGATAACTCTTCTCCATACCTTTTTCGTACGTGAAGTGAACTTTCTTTGTAACAGTGGATCCGGCTGTCGGAACGACCTCGTAGTTATCCTTCACCTTCTCGCCCTGGAACACAAACGGTTCCATAGCCTGCTCTCCACCATCGAACACAATCACCGGAGTAACTGTGAGAATTGCCTTTGGATGAAAATAATCCTTAGGATAAGTTACAGAGACTGTGGCATCGATGTTACCAGCCACAACTTCAAGAACGGCAGGATCGCACTTCACGATCACATTCTCTGCCTGTTCCGCCATCTTCTCGGGAGAACTGCAGGCCACTGCAGCAAGTCCGAGAGCGACAGCCAAGAATTTGATGCTCTTTTTCATTTGTTTATGAATTTAAATAATAAAGTTTATATGATATTTTCCTTTTTTCTTATAGTCCCACCATATTTTTCCATACGCTGCAGACTATCCGGCGCAAATATAGTCAATTTTAATTACAAAACTTCAGTCACTCATGCGCTAACCCACATTTGTATACAAAAATGATGCTCAAAGCCCATTTTTCAAAAGCATTTAGTAACTTTGCCCAATACTTTGTCCAATCATGAACGCGAACGAACTTCAGTCACTAAAGAACAAGTACGACATCGTCGGCAACGACCCTGCGCTTAACCGGGCGCTCGAAATCGCCGTGGCGGTGGCTCCGACAGACATCACCGTGCTCATAACGGGAGAGAGCGGAGTTGGAAAGGAAAACATACCGAGAATCATACACCAGAACAGTCGCCGGAAAACTGGGAAATATTTCGCGGTTAACTGCGGTGCCATCCCAGAAGGAACCGTGGATTCGGAACTTTTCGGACACGAAAAGGGGTCGTTCACAGGCGCCATCGACACCCGTAAGGGATATTTCGAAGAGGCTGACGGAGGAACGCTTTTTCTTGACGAGATCGGGGAGCTGCCAATGGCCTCGCAGGCTAAGTTGCTGAGGGTGTTGCAGTCCGGTGAATTCATCAGAGTCGGGTCGTCAAAAGTGCTGAAGACCGATGTCAGAGTTGTGGCCGCCACAAATGTCAACCTGATACATGCCGTAGCGAAAGGAAAGTTCCGCGAAGACCTTTTCTATAGGCTCAATGCGGTGACGATAATGATGCCGTCACTTCGCGAGCGTCCTGGAGATATTTACTTGTTATTCAGGAAGTTTGCAACAGATTTTGCCGACAAATACGGAGTTGCCCGCGTGGTGCTTACCGAAGACGCTGTCATCGCCCTCAAGAAATACCGATGGCCGGGAAACATACGTCAGCTCAAGAACGTGGCCGAAACCATTTCGGCAATAGAATCAGCAAAATGCACATCACATGCAGATAAATGCGAAGTGAATGCGGAGACGCTGCGCCAATACCTGCCGAATCAGGACGAAAACCTGCTTCCTGCCACAGTAGAGACTGACCAGGAAACATTCAAAAATCTGGAAGAAAGAGAGGCCATTATCCGCGCAATCTATCAGTTGCGGCAGGACGTTGACTACCTTAAAAGAGTTATTCTCAATGGAGGAATGCCAAAATTGCCAGCAGTCCTCGCGTCTCCACACGAGGAGCATAGCGAAAACGATGGCACAGACTGGGGGCACATAGAGTTTGACGGACACGATCACGACGTAGCGGATTTCAAAGGATCCGATTTCGACAAGCACGGTTCCTCGGTTCAGTGGGCAGGATCGGCTGTCGGACACCTCGGCCAGAGCAATACGGAACCAGAGGAGCAGGGACTTATAGAAGACACCGATCAGGAGATTTCATTGAAAAAGTTGAGCATGGAACTCATTGAAAAGGTCCTGAAAAAGCATGATGGCAACAGAAAGGCAGCAGCTGCGGAACTCGGAATCTCGGAACGCACACTCTACAGAAAAATAAAGCAGCAGAATTCATAGTCCCGAAATCAGCATAAAATGAAACATACATATTATTATATATTGTCTATCATTGCGTCCGTCATCCTCGTGGTGTCCTGCGGGATATACTCCTTCACAGGGACGTCAATACAGCCGGACGTGAAGACCGTAAATATCGAATACTTTGAATACAAAGCACTTAAGGTCAACCCTTCTCTTGCGAACGACCTCACAGAAGCGCTGAAGGACAAGTTCCGCAAACTCACAAAACTGGAGCAAGTGGATTCCGATGCGGATCTGACGATTGCGGGGGAGATTACCGGATATGACGTCAAGGCTACATCGGTTTCAGCAAACGAGCAGGCCGCAATGAACCGTCTGACTGTGAATGTGAAGATATATTTCACGAATAAAAAGTATCCGGAAGATGATTTTGAAAAGTCATTCTCGGCATACGCGGACTTCTCGGCCGACCAGATGCTCGATGCTGTGGAGAGCGATCTCATCTCAGGTTCCGACGGAATTCTCGACAAGCTCTGCGAAGACATTTTCAATGCAACTGTTGCTAACTGGTAAGATTATGGCAGAGGGAACAATTGATTTGAAAAAGCTTACAATTGATGAACTTTCGGGCGTCGTGAACATCTACCCGTGGTTTGGAGCGGCAAGAAAGGAACTATGCGAAAGAATGGCAGCGGTTGCAGGAGAGGAAGACCATGGAGGAAAACTGTTCGCGGACGCCGCGCTCTACATACCTTGCAGGAGAAAATTGTCTGATATTCTTTCAAAAGGGATGGTCAGGAAATACACCGATGAGGATGTGGAGAAACTTATCAGGAAACATCTCGAAGAAAACAACGGGAACGCACATCCGCTTGAGGAAACAGGCTGTACCGGAAATGCTGATTATCACAGAGATGTCCACATTGCTGGCGGTGACTACTTCTCAAAGGCAGACTATGAGGGCGTACGCCGCAAGGACGACAACCTATTCAGAAACATCGGTTCGGCTTCAGATGGTCGTGCGAAAGTAGACCAGCCGGTGCCGCATCTTGGATTCTACACCCAAACTTTGGCGGAAATCTATGCAGAGCAGGGCTATTTTGAGGAGGCGAAACAAATTTATTCTC
>DJSA01000122.1:39979-41121 GCA_002438905.1 Bacteroidales bacterium UBA6346 | reverse complement strand
CCCATCGAGATGAGGTAGTTGATCTTTTCGGTCGCTCCGTTCACGGAGAAGATGTGCTCCGTGCGCAGGGCGGCGTTGTCGCTGATCTCGTCCATCCAGTTTTCGTTCCACGCGGCGACAGCGTCATCCTTGATCTTGCCGGTGGCCGGGTCGATGAGGGTTGACCAGTTGTAGTTCTTGTAAGGGTTGTAATATTCAGGATTCTTCAGGCCGCCGATGGTCTGGCCAAGGTTGGCCGCGGCGTAGGCGCTCGCACCCTCGAAATCCATTCCGGTACTGTACTGGGCACTGTTCCTGAGGGACTCGTAGGTCAATTCGACGAAATCATCCATGCCTACGAGGTCATAACGCTTCAGCGACCTGGACGCGATGCCGGCGCTGCCCTTGTAGCTTACGACCGAGCGATCTCCGCTGCCTTTCTTGGTGGTGATGACAATCACACCGTTGGCTCCTCTGGCTCCGTACAGCGCTCCGGCCGACGCGTCCTTGAGGACAGTCAAGGACTCGATGTCAGCAGGGTTGATGGCGCTGAGCGATCCGTCGTAAGGGATGCCGTCAACCACATACAGCGGAGTTGAGCTCGCATTGATTGAGCCGATTCCGCGGATGATGATGCTTGTGCCCTCTCCCGGCTGTCCGGAACTTGACGCAGCTGTGACGCCCGCGACCATACCTTCGATGGCCTTAGTGACGCTCGTGACGCTTCTTTTCTTGAGAGCCTCACTCTTGATTGCCGTCGCGGAACCCGTGAATGATGATTTCTTTGCAGAACCATAGGCAACCATCACCACTTCATCAAGTGCCTCGGATTCAAGAAATACATCGAATGTGTTTCGACTATTGACATCTACCTCTGAAGTCTGATAGCCAACACATGAAAATACAAGTACACTGCTCGGCGATGCCTTTATGGCGAATTTGCCGTCAGCGTCCGTGTTCTGCCCGTTCATTGTCCCCTTGACATGGACAGATGCAAACGGTATGGGCTCGTCCGTGGCCGAGTCCCTGACCGTACCCGTGACAGTGAGTCCCTGCGCGTTCGCGGCCACTCCGACTGCCACCAACAACATTGAAAGAAAGATCTTAATCCTCTCCATAGGTTGTACCATTTTTAATTAAACATATAATACCTTTGATGCGAT
>DJSA01000122.1:22271-39936 GCA_002438905.1 Bacteroidales bacterium UBA6346 | reverse complement strand
TTTTTTTCATCATGCGATTCCCACATTCACTACACTCTCCCGCACCTTGTCTCAACACTCCGGAATCCCCGCACTAAAAAACGGGCGTTTATTTGTGCGCGGGCGGAAAAAGCGGTATCTATGAAAGGACAGTACGGTGACAAATAGGTGTCGTGATGGCGCGGAACTGTTTCCACGTTTGTTGACAAAAATCGCGGAAATGGTTCCGCGGTTTAAGAATATTCCTTATATTTGCCCCGCAATGACAATAGATCTGGAATATGGAGCAACTGTTTGAACTCTACTACGACAAACTCAGGAGGACGACCACGGGCTTTGTCCGCTATCTTCATAATGAAATCAACTGGAACTCGTCGCTGATTGTGATTGTTGGCGCAAGGGGCGTCGGCAAGACGACTATGATGATGCAGCATATAAAACTGACGGACGCTCGCGACAAGTCATTGTATGTCAGCGCTGACAATACCTATTTTTCAACTCACTCCTTGTTTGACACTGCATCTTCCTTCTACAAGGGCGGCGGGGAGGTATTCTACATTGACGAAGCCCACAAGTACGCAGATTGGGCGAGAGAGGTAAAGATGATGTATGACTACATGCCGGATTTGAAGGTCGTCGTCTCCGGCTCCTCCATTTTGGAAATCATCAAGGGGACGGACGCTGACTTGAGCAGGAGAGCAATACCATACACATTGGAAGGGCTGTCTTTCAGGGAATATCTGAACTTCCGTCTCGGACTGGCAATACGGCCGTTCAGCCTCGACGAAATCATTTCCGGCAAGGTGGAGCTTCCGGAACAGGTCAGCCACCCTCTCATGTATTTCAAGGACTATCTTTCAGTCGGATATTTCCCCTTCTTCAACCAAGACGATTACATGACCCGCCTTGAGAATGTCATAAACCAGACAATGGAGGTTGATATTCCCGCGTATGCAAAAATGAATATATCCACGGCCCGCAAGCTCAAGAAGCTGCTTTACGTCATTTCCATGAGTGTCCCCTTCAAGCCGAACTACACGGAAATAGGCCGAGCAATATCTGCGGACAGGAGCACGGTGGCGGACTATATGGTGTATATGGACAAGTCGGGGCTTGTCCGCCTTCTGAACATGTCATCCGGAGGGATGTCCCTCGTGGAGAAGGTGGAGAAAGTCTATCTGGGGAATACCAACTTCATATATGCCCTGTCAGACGGAGCTCCGGAAATCGGGAATGTTCGAGAGACTTTTTTCCTCTCCGCGCTGTCTCCCCGGAACAAGGTCATGGCCTCTCCAGTGTCTGATTTTCTCATCGACGGGCACACCTTTGAGGTCGGCGGCAAATCCAAGACACGCAAGCAGATAACGGACATAGAGGACGCATTCGTTGTCAAGGACGACATAGAGTATGCCTACATGAACATTCTGCCGCTGTGGACATTCGGGATGAACTATTAGTCCGGCTTTTTCCTTTGCCAATGGACTGAAATAAACCGCCTGCATATACCTCAAGTTTTGCAATACCAAAACTGTCGTTTTGTTGTGTGCGCGCGAAAAACGTCTCAAAGTCTATAGCAAGAAATGGTTGTAACTATATAACCATTTCTGCAACTTTTTGTACCTGCGCATTGCTTGGTGATAATATAAATCCGTATGGAAGTATCTTAATGTAAAGAAGGCTCTGGCAGCATGTCAGAATTTGCAGCCGCTCTCAGAGAAGGATGGCAGCTGGAGAGTGTTTGTGACACAATGATATTATAGATAGCACCGCCTCATTTTTTCAAAAATGATTTCATGCTAAATATTCATTTTTTCAGAAACGATTTTATACCTTTTCCGTCTCTAATTTCTGGAATATGAGGGAATTGCCTCAATTGAACTATCTGCGCCAATTTCTGCTCCCGCGAGTAAGGATGCAATGACATGACTTGCACCTCCCTCTGCGCAGCCATGCTGCTCCGACGGTGAAAATCGTTTATAAACAAGCCGTCCTGAAATGAACTATTCTGCATATTCGTCAAGTTTTCCAAGCCCTTCGTTGGAGAAATCATCCCCAACAATCTCCGCCACCGAATGCCAGAATTCATTGTTTGTCATATTATTTCGTACACTCCCGACAAATATATGAAATTTTTGCAATATTGGCAATCATCCATATTGTCCCTTGGATTCGTCATCTAGTGCAGAAAGGAGGATGACCGTCTGATCATCCTCCTTTCGCATCGGCTAAGAAATGTTGTCCGAGTATCCTATTTGATGCCGGAGATTGTGAGGGTTGCGTCTCCAAGTGAATACGGACCCCATACCGAATAGAGATAGAACGTTATCGTCTTGTTCAGGGTGTCAATCTCCCCATCGCCGTCCGCGATTTCACCATCGTAGGTACCATAGGTTCCATAAGTGAAACCCGTGCGTATAACCTGATCCGGGACAATCAGCGTGTAATCAAGCGTGTTTATCCAGACTTTGATTCGGTCTCCGCCATACCAGATGTCTCCGTCAAGCTGCAATCCGATGAGTTTGTCCTCCGCGACTCCGGCCGGAATCCATTTCGCATCCGGCTTCTCGCTGATTTCCGTGATCGTCACCTGCGTGTCATATCCATCGTCGAGAGTTCCCGTGCCGATGAAATCAGCCTTGTCGAACGGAGCGAATGCCGTGTAAGCAATGCGGTAAGAATACGAGGATCCGTCCTCCATCTCCCATCCTGAGAACGGCGTATTGTTAAACCCGATGAGGGACGTCCATCCTTTGACCGTAGTCCCGCTTTTGAGCGTATAACTCGGCGTAAACTCGATTCTGTCCCCGACAGAAAGGTCACCGCTGACTCCGAGCTTTGCGCAGACATCGGAAATCTTCACCTTCAGCGTGCATGGAAATTCCGTGACGGTCTCGTCGAGGTCTGCAGAGGTCTTTTCGCCGTTATGCGTATAGACTGCCGTGAGAAATGCCTTGTCGAGCATTGACCAGTCGCCCTGCTGCCATGGAATGTCGAGAATCACGTCAAACACATCGCTCTTGTCCTGCTGCATCGCGGCTGCGGCTCCGAGCGGCTTGTGGATGTTTATTACCACTCCCTTCTCCACCCCGTCGAGGTCGTATGGCAGTTTCTGGCTGCAGCCCGTCAGTGCCGCAGCGACAAACAATGCTGAAACTATCTTGTAACTTTTCATAATCTCAATTTTTGAATTTATTTAACATCCCAGAAGACTGTCTTTTCGCTGACAACCCGCCCGTTGTTCGTGAGGTTAGGATTCGTGGTGGTCTCATTGTTCGGATACCACATGATACGAGGGTAATCGAGGATTTTCACAAGATTGTATGAAGTCAGCCCCTCCTCGGCGGCTACAGTCTGCTTGTATGGAGTCCATGCCATGTTATTCTCGTCACCCTTGAAGAGAACGGGATAGCCCGTGCGCCTAATGTCATTGTAGGCCTCGACCGGATTGTAGAAGTTCGCTATCCATTTCTCGGTCATCACGATTTCGAGCTTCTTGTCGTTGTCCGCAGCCTCATTGAATTTTTCCACGACTTTTGCAGCGAAGTCGCCAGCCGTGTTGTCGGCAATGAGCGGTGCGGTCGCGTCAGCTTTTTTTGTGACGGCATTGACATGATAGATTGACGCGAGAATTCCCTCTTTGAGCAGTTCCGCCGCGTCTCCGGACATCTCGCCTGCAAGCACAAGCTCGGCCTTCATGAACGGCACGGAATACGCCTGAAGAATCTTGTCCGGAGCCACTCCGCTGCCGGAAGACGCACCGATTTTTCCGCCCTTGCCGTCGTCATACTTTCCTCCGACGGGATAGATTCCGAGGGTCGTCATCTTGCTTTCCTGCGTCATGGAAGAGAGGCCGGAATTGCTGCCGAAAATGATGGAGATGAAAGCCCCGTCCCGGTAGTCGGTTCTGTTTTCCGCATCGCCGTCCGCTGTGCATTGGTTATACCAGTAGTAATTGGTTCTCGGATCCCTTATTCCGCGCAGAGGATTCGTCTTGAAATTATATGCCTTCCCGGCCATCGTCTCATAGAGCCAAGGGCTGATGAAAACACTTTTCTGACCGCCTTCATATTCATCGATGAAGCCTGTTTTACGTTCGTCCAGCGGAGCTTTTGTCGTAGTGTGCGGAAACTGGAGATCCTCGCCGTTACCGATGAAATTGTTCTCCGCGAGCAGTCCTGAAAGTTCCGTCTTCCATCCCGTTATCTTGTCCTGTGCAAGCCTTGACTGGACGAGAAGCTTGAGCTTCAGAGTGTTTGCCGCCTTGATCCATTTCTTCACATCTCCTCCATAGAATAGGTCATTTGATGCAGGAACGTCAGGATTTGCGGCCTCCTCATTCTTAAAATCCGCTATGGCCTTGTTGAGACTGGCAAGGAGATCGTTGTAAATCGATTCGCTGGAATCTGTTTTCGGGGTTTCTACTCCCACCGTGTTCGCCTCGCTGTAGGGAATGTCTCCCCAAAGATCAGTCATTGCCATATAGACATGGGCGCGCATGACGCGACCTATTCCGGCGTAAATGGCATTCCCATCGGCGTCACCATTGCTTATTAGCGCGTCACAGTTCTTGATGGCGTACCTGTATGCCTGAGACCAAGTGTTCGTGAGAGTGGAATAGGTGGAGATGAGCGAATAATTGTCTATTTCCCTGCTGTGGGTGTGATGAACATACGCCGAGAAATTGGCGTTGAGGAAACTTCCCTCAGCGAATGTCGCCCCGACCTCGTATTCTGTTGCGGTCAGCAACTGCGCTATGTCAAGCGTCGTGACGGCATAAGGGTCATTATTGATGTCAAGATTGCATCCGCCCAGCGCCGGGACGAGCAATGCCACCGCAAATATGTTGTAAATCTTTTTCATACTTCAATAATCCTTTTTAGAAAGTGAGCTTCAGGTTGAATGCAATTCTCCGTGTGGAAGGAGCCGACGTGTAGTCTATGCCCTGAACATTGGTCTCTCCGTATGAGTTGGCCGTCGGGTCGTAGTTGGAGTACTTAGGCACATTGGGAGCCCAGAACCAGAGGTTTCGTCCCACGACAGAAATCTCCGCGCCCGAAATCTTTGCCTTCTTAAGCCACTTTGACGGGAACTTGTAGGCAAGCGACACTTCCCTGAGCCGGAGAACCGTAGCATCGTATGTGGCAACCTCGTCACAGGAGTTGACTGCAAACGTGGAATACGTACCATCGGAGAAATAGAGGTCAGACTCCGAGAGTGTCGTTGTGTTCCTGATTTTGTTGCCGTCCGCATCAAGGATTGGCTGGAGTGTATTGGCATCGCCATATACGCCGGGTAGTATCCTTGAGCCAAGACGGTCTTCAGTGTCCTTCGTCACGCCTCGTCCGAGGAGATCCGTCAGATAACTGCTGTAGACGCACCCGCCTTTCTGGAAGTCCAGCATTGCGCTGAGCGTGAACCCGTAGAACGAGAATGAATGCGTCATCGCAATCTTGTAGTCCGGGTTAGGGTCGCCTATGATTCCGACCTCGGTGTCATTTATGTACATTCCGGTCGAAGGATCCACGAGCGGATTGCCTTCCTCATCGCGCGCGAGCTTGGTGCCTTCGAGCACGCCGTAAGGCTGCCCGACGATAAGCGCGGGTCTCGGAGTCGTGAAGTCGCCTCCGACGTACATCACGTTCACGCCGTCAGCGAGAGAAAGAACCTTGGACTTGTTCTGAGTGAAGGTCGTGTAGACGCTCCAGCTGAAGTCCCTGGTCACGACGGGATAGAGGTCAAGTCCGAGCTCCCAGCCGCGGTTGCGGATTGAACCGAAGTTCGTGACATAGCTGCTGTAGCCCGTTGACGGTGCGGAAGTCTTGGCACCAATCTGGTTGTCTGAAACCCTGTTGTACCATGTCCCGTCAAATCCTATTCTTCCATCGAAGAACTTGAGTTCCGCTCCGACTTCCACCTCGCTCGTGAACTCCGGCTTGAGGTTCGGGTCGTATGATATTGTCGGGAGTTCCATGAGACCCTCTCCCATATACGGGCTTCCGACTGTATATGTCCCGTTTACATAATACGGTGACGCATCGTTTCCGACTTTTGCCCAGCTGGCTCTCACCTTTCCGAAATTGAAGACATCGTTCTTTATGTTGAATGCCTCGCTGAAAATGAACGAACCGGAAACGGCCGGGTAAAAGAAACTTCTGTTGCTGACAGGGAGCGTTGAGGAAACATCATTCCTCGCGGAAAGGTTAAGGAACGCCCACTCTTTCCAGTCGAGCACGACATCCGCGAAAACGCCCCACTTGCGAGATTTCGAATATGCTTCGGACGCCGTCTGCTGCTTGGTGTTGTCAATGGCGAAGATACCGTTGTTGACGATTTCCGTGCCGGTGGAAGCAGCGCTTCTGACAAGTTCCTGGTTGTAGTTGTGTCCTAAAGTAACCTTGAGTCCGAAGCCTCCGAAACGATGTCCGCCGGAGAGAAGAAGATTTGACTCTATCTGACTGTCCTCATATGCGCTCTTGCCGATGTAGCCTTTTCCGGCATATCCGCGCGAGCCCTTGTTTATTATGGTCTTCCTGTCTTGGTCGTATCCGTTATACCCCAGTGTGTAGTCGATGGACAGCCATTTCGTGATGTCATATCCGATGTTGAAGTTGGCGACGGTTCTCTTCTGCTGCGTGTTTATCTTGTCATTCTCCCATGCCCAATAAGGGTTGTTGGCCTGACTTGAAAGCTGGAAGAGCAGGTTACTGCCGTCTTTCTTCTGATAAGGGAAATTCTGGATGTCCCAGCTTCTTGGCATGATGAACGCCCTTGCGAGAGACGAGAGACCTCCGAGAGTTGCAGAAGACTGATTGTTGCCGTACATCGGGCTCTGCTGGTCAGTGTAGGAGAATGAGACGTTACCTCCGAAGCGAACGCCGTTCTTGAGCTTCTGGGAGCCGCCGACGCTGAACGAGTACCTGTCGAAGTCGGAGCCCGGGATGTAACTGTCCTGCGAGAGCCAAGACCCGGTGACATTGAAGAATCCGTTTTCTCCCGTACTTCTCACGTTCAGTGACATGTCCCAGATTCCGCCTGTCCGGAAGAGATCCTTTACGTTGTTCTCGTAGGCCTTGTAAGGAATCTTGCCGCCGAGATCCGGATAAAGTTGAAGAGCAAGATCCGGATATTCGGCCGCAACGGCTGCGTACATGTCCATTGTCGCACCTTCCGTGAACGGCGCGCCCCATGAGCCGTTGCTTCCGGCAAACATGAAGTTGTTGCCCTGTCCGTATGTGTTCTGATAGTCAGGAAGCGACGCAATCGTCTCTATTGAATAGGAACCGTTGAACGTTATCTCGAAATCCTTGGCCCCGCTGATGTTCTTCGCCCCAGATTTGGTGGTAATGAGTACGACTCCGTTGGCGGCTCTTGATCCATAGAGTACTGAGGCCGCCGCGCCCTTGAGAACGCTCATCGACTCGATGTCATTAGGGTCTAAGGTTGATATCCCGGAGCCGTATGCCCCTCCAAGTCCACCGGCACGGTTGCTTGAAGATGTCCCGTCGTTGCTGTACGGGACGCCGTCGACCACATAAAGGGGCTGGTTGTTGCCGAGAAATGAAGAGTTACCTCGGATTGTTATTCTTGTCGCTCCGCCGGCATCTCCGGACGGCGATGTGACCTGCACACCGGGTACCTTTCCGTCAAGTGCACGGAGCAGATCCGGCTCAGCCCTATGTACCGTTTCTTCTGAATTGACCTTAGTCACTGAATAGCCGAGTGACCTTTCAGAACGCTGGATTCCCACTGCCGTGACGACAACCTCGTCAAGGAACTGGGTGTCCGTAAGGAGGGTGGCGTTTACGAGACTCCGCCCCTTTACCGGAGCCTCAAGAGTCTGATAGCCCACAGAGGAGAATACCAAAGTGGCATCCGGCGCAACCGTTATGGCATAGCGTCCGTCCACGCCTGTGCTTACTCCGTTGGTTGTGCCCTTAATCTGCACAGTGGCGAAAGGTACGGCCTCGCCCGAGGCGTCCGTAACTGTTCCGCTCACCTGAATGTTCTGGGCAAGAGCCGTTCCCGTGACCAGAATCATCAGAGCCGTGAAAAAAAGTCTGATTTTTTTCATAAGCAAAAATTTAATTAAACATTATAATACCTTTGATGCGATGTCAACACTACTTCCGCATGCCCCGTCCGCGCCTTGCTCCGCACAGCCCGAAATCCGGCACCTTTAAACGGGCGTTTATTTGTGCGCGGGCGGAAAATTGCATCTGCCGGAGCAGTTTCACTTAAGTTTTATAAAATCAGTTTCAATTTATCATGTGTACCTATGCATACGTGAGGGTCAGCACACAGGCTCAGCCCTATGAAAGTCAAGAATATGAAATCAGAAAGTGGTGCGAGGGCAAGTCGCTGCCAATCGACCGATGGGTGACTGAGTCCGTGTCGGGGACAAAGTCCTGGGAAAAACGTATGCTCGGGAAAACGATACGCAAGATGAAACCCGGTGACCTTCTCGTATGCTCGGAAATATCCCGCCTCGGAAGGAATATGCTGATGATAATGTCAATCCTCAACGTGTGCTCCCAGAGGCAGCTGCGCATACACACTATAAAGGACAACTTCGACCTGTCAGACAACATCAACTCCAAAATCATCGCCTTCGCGTTCGCCCTCGCCGCAGAAATCGAAAGGAATCTCATATCGCAGCGGACCCGTGAGGCCCTCGCCGCCAAAAAGACATCCGGAATGCAGCTCGGTCGCCCCAAGGGCTACTCCAACAAGGTCAGGAAAGTCTGCAACGAGAGCCCTGCCATCGAACGTCTCCTTGCATCCGGAGCTACAGTCGCTTCTGTAGCAAAACGTTACAAGATCCACCGCAACACCCTCACCCGTCTCCGCAAGATGAACTACACCCTTCCGCCCGATGACAAAATGGTCGTTCCTATAGAATCGGTCGATTAGTCCGCACTTGGAGAATGTCGGAATAAAGTCGGAATAAATGAGCTTCTTTTAGAGGTTTTGAATGGTTCTATGGGAAATATCTCGCATTCCTGACAGAAAAAATCATGTTTTTGCAAAATTTTCATTTCGTGATTTTTGCCATAAGATGCTTTTAGATCAAAAGAATGTAATGGCGTTTTGTGATAAATTGAAACCATTTCTTATACCGAAGTATCTACAATGTTTTGTAAACCCCTATAAGACAGTTCCAAAAGATTTGCATTTCTGAAATTAATTTACAAACTTTGCAATTCGCATGCACAAATAAACGCCCGTTTTTTAGTGCGGGGATTCCGGAGTGTTGAGACAAGGTGCGGGAGAGTGTAGTGAATGTGGGAATCGCATGATGAAAAAAAGTAGTGTTGACATCGCATCAAAGGTATTATAATGTTTAACAATTCTAATGAGCTTTTTTATGAGTAAAAAATTATTCTCATTAGCGCTGTGCCTTCTGGTTTCTATAGGCATGGCATTCGCTCAGACCACTAAGGTTTCCGGAACTGTTCTCGACAACAGCGGTGAGCCAGTGGTTAACGCGGCTGTCCAGCTTAAGGGCAGCACAAGCGTCTACACAATGACAGACGCTGTCGGAGAGTTCTCCATTAACGTTCCGGCAGATGCCACACTTTCGGTAAGCTGTCTCGGCTTTGTGGCAAAGGAAGTCCCCGTTAACGGAAGGACTTCGCTCACAATCAAGTTGTCTCCTGACAGCGAACTTCTTGATGATGTAATCGTTGTCGCCTACGGAACTGTCCGCAGGGAGGCCAACACAGGATCGGTGACTTCCGTGAAGAGTGAGCAGTTGGCTCAGGTTCCAGCAACATCCGTTGACAAGATGCTTTCTGGTAAGATGGCCGGAGTGTCAATAACTTCAGGTTCTGGTCAGCCGGGTTCTACGTCAACCATTCGCGTGCGCGGAACGTCTTCTGTCAATGCCGGAAATGAGCCGCTTTGGGTTGTTGATGGCATTCCTGTGGTGTCAAGCGATACTCGCCAATTCTCAAGCTATGGTGTCGGTGGGGGGTCATCATCAACGTTCCTCAATCCTAACGATATAGAGTCAATTACCGTCCTTAAGGATGCGGCAGCCGCTTCCGTCTATGGTTCACGTGCGGCAAACGGCGTCATTCTCGTGACCACCAAGAGCGGAAAGAACGGACAGGCGAAGTTTACGGCAAGAGCCAAGTTCGGTGCGCAGCAGCTCATCAACGACAATAATTATCGTCCACTCACGGCACAAGAACTTCTTGACTATCGCCGCGTGTGCGCAGTTAATGCCGGATACAATCCGGACGATCCGACTTCGGACTATTACTACCCTCAGTCACTCCTCCAGAACGGAACAACGGATTGGTATAAGGAGCTCACGAAGGTTGGCACTCTTCAAGAATATGAAATCAATGCCACTGGCGGAACGGATAGGGCTTCCTACTATTCTTCAGTCGCTTACCACAAGAACGAAGGTGTTTACTATGGTTCAGATTATCAGCGTCTAACAGCTCGTGTTAATGCCGATCTCAAGCTCACGAACACTCTCAAGAGCGGTGCCAAGGTGAACCTCAGCTACGCGAACTCCAATTCGCTTCCAATGGGTAATCTCTACTACACGAACCCGCAGATTGCGATGTTCAACATTCTCCCTTGGACTCCTGCGCGTAACGAGGATGGCTCCTACAATGTTGATATTCCCGAAAATAGCAACCAAAATCCGCTCGCGACTGCTGCGTATGATATATACAACGACAAGGATTACCGACTTCAAGGTACTCTATATCTCGAGTGGAAACCGATAAAGCAGCTCACCTTCAAGACGAACAATTCAGTAGAGTTCCTTTTTGACGATTCCGTCAACTATAGTTCTCCTGAAACTAACGAGGGCACAGCTGATCTCATGAAGGTCTGGTCAAAGGACATTCGTCTAACGACCTCCAACACCATCACCTACGATGACAGTTTCGGTGACCATTCTCTCCGCCTTCTTGTCGGACAGGAGGCGATGTCGGAAAAATATGAGTACCTCGGAGGCGACTCCCCGTCAGTTGATCCGCTCATTCCTTATCCGACGACATCAACAGCCGCAAAAGATCAGGTTCTCTACACTCTTTCCGAGGAAACCCTTCTTTCATTCTTCGGAGTTGCCGATTATAACTATGCAAGCAAATATTTCCTTCAGGCATCAGTACGTGCGGACGGAAGCTCGCTCTTCGGCTCTCAGAACAAATGGGGCGTGTTCTGGTCTCTCGGTGGGTCATGGAATATAACCAATGAAAATTGGATGAAGCCGGCGCAGCCTTGGCTCAGCAGCCTCAAGCTTCGTGCGTCATATGGGGTGAACGGAAACAACAACATCTCTCCGTATAGGGCATACGGCACATATGCTTCAGTTAGTTACGCCAACCTCATCGGTATGGCACCGGCAAGACCGGAGAACCCTAAACTCTCATGGGAAAAGAACAAGACATGGAACGCTGGTCTTGATTTCGGATTCTTCGATGAAAGGCTCACGGGAAGCCTTGATGTCTACTCAAGAAAGACCACAGACATGCTACTTTCAAAACAAGTTCCCTACACCACCGGTTTTGGTTCGAACTTCATGAATGTCGGAGCAATCCGCAACAATGGTGTGGAACTTCAGCTTGAAGGGGTGCTCATGCGCACGAGCGACTGGTATTGGACTGTGGGATTCAATGTTGCATTCAACCGCTCAAAGGTTCTCGATCTCGCTGACTCAGAGTATCTTTCCGTCCTTGACGACCGTATCCCAAGCTCAAGTTCAAACAGCAGTACAACCGTAAGAATCGTGAAGGGCAAGAGCCTTTACACGTTCTACACGAGGGACTACTACGGAGTGAACCCGTCAAACGGTGCGCCTCTTTGGAGAGACAAGGACGGCAAGCTCACCTCTGACGTGTCGAAGGCACAGTATATCTACTGCGGCTCGCCTGAGGCGAAAGCAACCGGTGGATTCAACACGAGCCTTTCATGGAAGGGACTCACGCTTTCCGCGTACTTTGATTTCGTTGCTGGGAATAAAGTAATGATCGGAAACAATAACGATCTTGATGGCCTTGACATGACGATTAACGTTTCCACGAATTCGCTCAACTACTGGAAGAATCCGGGCGACACTGGCGTGCAGCCGAAGCCTGTTGCCGGCGCCCCGAGTCAGTCATATAAGTTCTCCACACGTAACCTCTATGACGGAAGCTACATGAGGATTAAGGACATAACCCTCTCATACACCCTTCCGGAGAAAATTCTCCGACCGATCAAGATGAAGGGAATAAGGCTCTATGTCAGTGCCCTCAACCCATACACCTTCCACCACATCCCTGGTGTTTTCGATCCGGAGATCGGTTCGGTCGGCTACACATTGAGCGCGGCTCACTCTATGGTGAAGTCATTCGTCGGCGGTGTTGAAGTGTCATTCTAAAAATGATGTCGATTATGAAAAACAGAATATTATTATACGCATTGGCAGCGTTCTCGCTCCTGGGCGCAACGGGCTGCCAGGACTTCCTCACAAAGGAACCTAAGCTACAGCAGAGCACGGACATAACCCTGTCAACCTACTCTGGACTTCAGAGTGCAACTTTCGGCGCCTACTACTACATCGCATCGTCAGGATGGTATGGTTCCAGTTGGATCATCAACTCTGAAATGCGATCCGGCAACGGCAAGCGCTCTTCGGCTAAGGATTCAGGACGTTTCATTCAGTCATACACTTGGAACTACACCGAGGACAACACTTCTTCAATGTGGGCCTATTGTTATGAAACAGTGGCAATGGCGAACAATGTCATTGATAATCTCGCCGGCAAGGAGTCGGAGGAAGTTTCCGCACAGGATTTGAATAATCTCAAAGCCGAGTGCCTCTTCCTCAGAGCTTTCTCTCATTTCTGCAATGTCATCACCTACGGACAGCCATATACGTGGTGTGTGAAAAATGATCCGGAAAGTCTAGGTGTACCATATGTCTACCATACGGATCCCAACGGAAAGCCGGCACGTGAAACGGTCGTTTCAAATTATGCGAACATTGTTGCGGACCTGCTTGAGGCCGAGAGCATAATTGATCCGAAATATGTCCATGAGGGCGCGGCCGATCCTGCGGCAACCGTGAACATCAGCACAATTCAGGCACTCCTCTCAAGGGTTTATCTCTATATGGGCGAGTGGCAGAAGTCTGCAGACTATGCGACCAAGGTCATTACAAGCGGGAAGTACACTCTGTGGAGCGCGGCTGATTATCCGACAGTATGGACTGCAGATCTCGGAAGCGGGGAGGTCATTTTTGAAGTTTACGGAAAACGCACAAATGACGTATATGCCGGTTATGAGGATATTTCATATGTCACCTCACCTGAGGGATACGGAGATGCCCAGGCTGCTGAGCCGCTTGTCAAACTCTATGAGGAAGGAGATGTCCGGAAACAGCTTTTCAGAACAGACAAGGATAAGAAAACAGGGGTTCACTGGACCTCTAAATATATAGGCAAGGGCGACAATGCTACGCAGGATTGCAGCAATGTCGTGATTCTCCGCCTGTCCGAGATGTATCTCAACAGGGCTGAAGCCATCATGCATGGGGCAACTATCGATGGCGTGACTGCCCTCAGCGATATTAACGAGATTGCGACACTTAGAGGTGCAGCACCGTATGGCTCTGTAGGACAGACTGATATCGAGTCGGAAAGACGCAAGGAATTTGCATGGGAGGGACACTATGTCTATGACCTCGCTCGCTGGGGGAATAGCGTGACACGCTCCGCGGCAGACTATCCTCTCTGTGCAATGAACCTTAATGTCGATTTTCCGGGCAAGAAATGGGCTCTTCCTATTCCGAAGAGAGAACTTGACGTGAATCCGAACCTCAAACAGAATGAATTGTAAGATTATGAAAAGAATATTGACATATATATGGATGGCTATTGCAGCAACAGCAGTTCTTGCTTCCTGCGACAAGAACCTTCCGCCAAAATTTGACGATAAGGATGCCTTTGTGGCATTTGATGATGTGACTGTGACAGTCTCCGAGGACTACACAGCAAAGAACGGCGATGCTACGGTGAAGGTTCCTGTTACGCTCGCATCGGTTGCCGGGCTTGATGCTACCATAAAATTTACTATTGCTGAACCAGAGGCAAAGGCAGCGAAGGCAGGAGTCAACTATGAACTCGTGACAACGAGCGGAACCCTCTCATTCAATGCACAAGACAGAACGCAGTATATAGAGTTCAAGACTCTTGCTGACGGACAGTATACTGGCGACCTTACCTTTGATATTGTTCTTTCTGGGACTGAAACTCTTGCTGTCGGGTCAGAATCAGTGTGTACAGTGAAAATTACTGACGTTGACCATCCGCTAGGATTTATGTTGGGTGCATATACAGCATCTGGCGACAACTATTGGGATGGCCCCGTGACTTGGAAAATGACATTCTATAAGGATGAAAAGGACGAGCATAAGGTCTGGATTGAAAATCTTTTTCAGGTAGACAACTGGGCGAATTCAAAGACGCGCTATTATGGTGTGGTCAACGATGACGCTACTATCCTTAATATTCCTTTCGGGCAGAATACCGAATACAAATACTCAAACGGCAACCCTGTACAGCTCCTTGGTTTTGATGGAGAAAATGGTTATGACAGCGGTTCTGTGGATGTTGCAATCACACGTGATGGTGATGCAGTCACATTGGATTTCGGCACGGAGTGGGGATTTTGGGCTTATATAAAAGGCGCAGGTAACCTTAACATCGTCAATCCGGGAATAAAGGCCGTCAAAAATTAAGGAGATTTAAGTTATGAAAAGAATATTATTAAGCATACTTGCAGCTGCGGCCGTGTCCGCATCCTGCACAAAATTCGCGGAGGAGACCCCGATTGACTTCAAGGAGTCCGTCCCTCCTGCGGTGACGGCCACCACGACAGCGGATGACGCGATTGAAGTGACCGTGACTCCGGCAGAAGGAACCAACTTCTACTCCTACATCGTGGCAAAAGGTGCCGCAGAGGAGATTGACGCGGATGCTCTGCTGAAGGGCAAATATTCAGACTCGGCAGTGAAGACAGCTGACGGGAAGGCTGCGGCTGCGGTTCTCGACTACACCAAGGTACAGACAGTTTCCCTCTCAGTCGGGGGGCTGTCTTCCAACACTCCCTACACCGTCTATGCCGTTGCGACAAATTCCCAGGGCGTTGTCAGCGCGATCGCTACGGCGACAACCACCACAACGGACGGAACCGCTCCTAAAGTCAAGTCCTACACCGCGACAGAGGCGGAAGACGGAAGTTTCGCATTCGAAATCGTCTTTGATGACCCTGTCGTGCTCGGAGATGCTGGAGAGGTGACGGCTCATTTCTACGGAGTCTACACGAAGGCTGATGCGGATAAAAACCTCGTTGCGACAAAGACAGTGAAGATTGCACACGAGTCTCTCGCGACCTCAGGCAACTCACTTACAGTCATAGTCCCTGCAAAGGAGTACACCCCAGGCGCCATTGTCGCAATCACCTACTCGGAAGGCATCGTGGTCAATGCCCTCGGTGCGAAGTGCGCGGCGTTCACGAATGCTAAGGTCCCGGCAAGTCTTAAGGATATTACAAGCATTGCAGAGCAGTATAAGTCGTCCGCGTTCAAACTCTCGCTTAACGAAAACGGAGACAACAAGGATAGCAAAGCTGGTGAAGGAACAGGAGAGGAAGAGGACGGTCCCGTCATTTTTACAGATTGGACAAAGCTTCAGATGCTCAGTTATGCGCAGACCGAATATCCTTTGGCCACCTACGGAGAGACGGCAAAACTCACCATAAAGGCGACCGATGGAGACGGACGCACAGTGACATATTCTAGTAAAAATCTTGAGATTGCCGACGACGGGAAGACCATTGTGGCAGCCCTTGACGAAGATCCAGGATATGGAGTGTCCATTTCCTACACCATCGCTGCCGGCACTGTGCTTGACATCTACGGCAACGAGAACGAGGAGTTCACCGTCGAGAACGGCTACTATTGCTCGTACGGCTACAAAGTGGAGGACATACTCGGAACTTACACCGTTTCAGGCCTGTCTCCATTCACCGAAGAGGACGTCACGGTTTCCTATCCGCTCGAAATCAAGGCTTCCGACAACGCCGAAAATGGTAATGTTATGATTACAAATGTCTTCGGCCTCACCGAAGGCGCTGCGCTCTACTGCGAATTTGACGGAGATGCCGGAACCCTGCTCATCTCTGAGTATGACATTTTCATCGGGGACAAGACAGCAGGCTACTGCACCTACTTCAACAAAGCCGGGGACAAGACCTGCACATTTGAACCGGGAAAGATTCAGATACCGGGGATATTCGCCATTGCGACTGTTGCAGGGGGCAGCGTGACAGGATTTGCGTCCGATGCGAATGGGTACATAGGAACATTTAACGGTGTCGCTGCCAAGCAATAGGCAAGGTCCACATCATTTTTGATTCAGGAGACCATTCCGGAGCAATTCCGGGATGTCTCCTTTTAACATTAGAGACACATATGGAACGAACATTACTTCTGTCGGCAATATGCCTGATGATCTCGGCTCTTGCCGCAGCACAGTCGCCCACGACGACATACCCCTACCTCTACCCCACCTTCACTGAAGGCAAAGTCATACTGAGCGGAGGGAAGGAGGAGGAAAGGAAGATGAACATACACCTCAGACGCGACAATCTCCACTACATCGACAACGGAGTAATCAAGGCGGCGTTTCTCACGGATGTCGTCGCGGTCGAAATCGGGAACGACGTGTTCATTCCCGTCGATGGAAGGATGCTGAGAGTCGTGGCAAAAAATGAGAACGGCTGCGTGGCGGAGGAGATTCTCGGAGACTTCGAGGCTTCGCTGGAGTCCGGCGGGGCATACGGGATGTCATCAACTTCATCAGCTACAATGAAACTCACTTCCGTGCAGACAGACAGTCAGGTGAACCAGAATTATATGAACATACTCAACGAAAAATCGCAGGGCGTGGAACTGCAGACAGAGACCCGATACTGGCTTGTCTTCGGAGGCAGCAATATACGGGCGACGAAGAAAGATGTAGCCGCGATGCTTTCCGGAGGAAAGGCCGCAGGGTGGAAGGCGTTTCTGAAAGCGAACAAAATCAGGTGGAAAGAGCCTCAGAGTCTGCTCGCAGTGATTGACTATGTGAGCGGGAAATGAGAGACTATGAATCAGGACTTTTTGAATTGAAATAAAGATGAAAGAATGTTTCCGTTCTATTTGCATCGTGCTCACCATGTGCAATCTTGTCTCATGCAGCATCCGTGAAGACGACATTTTCAACAACACTTCAGATGTACGGCCATCCGGAGAGGTCTTCGGGGAAGGGCTTGAGGAAGACGCGCTGCTGCACGAGATGAACATTTATGTGGAACCCGAGACGGCCGAGGCGCTTGAGAAGGCGACAGGAGAGAACGGTTTTGTGAAAATGTCTGAGGTACCCTCGCTTGCAGTGCAGGGAGTGGTGAGGATGAGGAGGCTGTTTCCGGATGCTGGAGAGTTTGAGGAAAGGACCCGCGAGGCTGGGCTGCATAGGTGGTATGTGCTGTCCTATGACGAGATGCGGCCGATGACACGCGCCGCGGAAGGGCTTGACCTGCCGGGTGTCATTGAGGTTGAGTACTGTCCGAGAATAGAGATTATCGGGAATCCGGAAGTTGTGGAATATGTTTCAGAATCGTCAGTGTCAGAAGCATCTGT
>DJSA01000122.1:19089-22196 GCA_002438905.1 Bacteroidales bacterium UBA6346 | reverse complement strand
CAGAAGCATCTGTGCCAGAAACATCCGTGCCTGAAACACCCGTGCCCGAAGTGCAGGTTTCCGGGAAATATGCGTCTGCGGCAACAAAGATCGGAAGTTCTGAGCCCTTCAACGACCCGATGTTGTCCCAGCAATGGCACTACTACAACAACGGTTCCGCGTCCTCATCAGTCAGCGGATGCGACATCAATGTCTATCCTGTGTGGAGGAATTACTCCACCTATGCGAAGTACACCGGAGACATAATCGTCGGAGTCGTCGATGGCGGAATAGACTACACCCATGAGGATCTGAAGGACAATATGTGGCATAATCCGGAAAAATCCGGAGAAAATGTCTATGGCTATAACTTCGTGAACAACTCGTTCAACATCCACGCGGAGGAGCACGGCACTCATGTCGCCGGAACCATAGCCGCCGTCAACAACAACGGCAAGGGTGTCTGCGGAGTGTCCGGAGGCGACAGCGGAAGCGGAATCAAGGGAGCGAAACTCATGTCCTGCCAGATTTTTGACGGAGACAATCAGGGTTCCGGAGCAGAGGCGATCAAGTGGAGCGCTGACCATGGTGCCGTGATTTCGCAGAACAGCTGGGGATACACGGAGCTCACGACAACTCCAGCATCCCTGAAGTCAGCCGTGGACTACTTCATAGCCAATGCAGGTGTTGACAAAAATGGTAATCAGACCGGTCCGATGCGTGGAGGAATAGTCATCTTCGCGGCAGGCAACGACAACAAAATGGTGTCGGGCAACGACTACGAGAAGATTCTCAATGTCAGCGCGGTCGGCGCCGACTACAAGCGAGCCTACTACACGAACTATGGTCAGTGGTGTGACGTTTCCGCTCCTGGAGGAGACGCGAAGAAAGGCAATCAGGTTCTGAGTACGCTTCCCGGCAACAAGTACGGGAAGATGCAGGGAACATCCATGGCCTGCCCGCACGTCTCTGGAGTCGCAGCTCTGGTTCTTGCCCGTTATGGAGGCAGCGGCTACACCTGCGATGCGCTCCGCAAGCGCATCGAGGATAACCTTACCGACATCTCATCCCAAAACCCGTCCTACTATCTTGGGAAAGGGCTCGTGAACGCCTACAAGGCCATTGCAGGCAGCGGAGGCAAGGCTCCGTCTGTGCCGACGGGGCTTGAGGCAGACGCGGAGTCCAATAACATCAGCTTCAGCGTTGCAGTCCCTTCGGATTCCGATGACGGGAAACCAACGAGCATCTACATCTATTATTCCACAGCCGACTTCACGTCGGCCAAGGATGCCATGTTCGGCGTGTTCTATGTCGAGGATATCCCTGTCGGAGGCAAGCTCAGCGGCATAATTACAGGAGTCGAGTTTGAGACCGGCTACTACGTGGCGGCGCAGGCCTGCGACCTTGCCGGCAACAAATCAGCTCTCACAAAGCGCGTACAGGTCACCACTGGGGGCAATAGGGCACCGGAGCTGATCGCGAAGACAGCCCTTGAGTTCACGCTCAAGCCTCACGAGAGCGCGGCCGCGGAGTTCGACATAATTGAACCGGACGGACATTACTACAGCATCGACCTTGAGCCGGGCTCCAAGGCCGCAGTTCTCGACACCCTCGTGCGCGAATCTCCAAAAATCCGGATTTCGGCTGCTGCGGCCACAGCAGGCAAATATTCTGCAAAACTTACGGTAACAGACTACTACGGGCTATCAACTTCAGCCACAGTGAAATACGAAGTGCTCGAAAATCATAAGCCGGAAATAGTGAAGCCAATCGATGATATGGTGTTCAGTTCCACCGGTTCGGGCATGGTACAGCTCGCTGCCGAGGACTATTTCACCGATGCAGACGGCGAGGAACTGTCATATTCCTTCACTTTTTCAAACCTCAACGTAGCGAACATGACCTACTCAAAGGGAAAATTCCTCATCACCCCTATGAACTACGGAGTGTCAGAAGTGACAGTGACGGGCAGGGACATACGAGGGGAATCGGTTTCACTGTCATTCAGGATTCTTGTGGCCGACACGTCAAAGATGGTGGTATGCTACCCGAATCCTGTGAAAGATAGGCTGAACATCAGGGTGAACAGAGAGTATGGGAATGTTTCCGTGAAAATAGTCTCATCCGCCGGTTCCATATTCCTTGAAAGGGATTTGGGCGCGGCCGATCCGTTTGAGCCATCGTCCGTGAACATGTCATCAGCAGCACCTGGAAGTTATACGGTCATCGTCACGCTGGACGGGAATACGAACAAAATCAGGATTGTAAAGATTTAAGGAAGATGAAAAAGAGCATTATCATATTGTCGGGTCTTCTGGCATCACTCACCGCTGTTACGGCACAAGCGCAGTCGTTTCCTTCTCTGCTTATAGGTTCTGATGCCGCTGGATTTTCAAGAGGTTCAGCGACAGTGGCGGCAAGACCAGGAGCGTACTCCATAGAAAACAATGCTGCGGGAATGTCATTCATAGAGGGACGGATGAATGCCGGAGTCTCGTTCGGGCTGTGGCAGCCGTCATACGGCAACGACAAGGTCATAGGTGCAGGCGCATCCGTCAAGGCGACGGACAAGCTTGCCTTCGGTGCGATGTTCAAGTACTTCGCACAGCCTTCATATGACATCACGACTGACAGCGGTACGGCATCGCGCGATGGACAATTCACACCGAAAGAGTTCAACGTTGCAGTCGGAAGCTCTTTCGCGGTGACAAATTATCTCGCGGTCGGGCTGACGGCAAGGATGCTTCATTCTTCTCTCGCCAACGATGTGTCCGCAAATGTGTTCGGAGCGGATCTCGGGATATATTTCAGGATGAATGGAATCAGTGCCGTAATTTCGCTGAACAACCTCGGGACGAGGGCAAAATTCGGAGACAACAGCTATGCCCAGCCAATGATGGCGAAACTCGGGGCCGGCTACAGCCCCGTGTTCGGGAAGCATTCGGTCTCAGTGACGGCAGAGGCGGACATTCTCTTCTCTGGAGCCGTCATGGCAGGGGTCGGAGCAGAATATTCGTTCCGCGACATGATTTTCGTCCGCGGAGGCTATCACTACGGCAATCCGCACAAGCCAATCATCCCGTCCTACGCCTCGGCGGGTCTCGGAGTGAAGTTCTTCGGCGTCAGCC
>DJSA01000122.1:0-18999 GCA_002438905.1 Bacteroidales bacterium UBA6346 | reverse complement strand
TCGGCCTCTCCCTCGGCTACGAGTTCTGACAGACGGAAGCGGCTACGCGACAACCTTGCCCTGCGCTAAGGAATATCTCACTTCCTAGTAAACACATAGGTGAACGACAAGCCGAACGACCGTCCGAAATTGTTGGACAGGGATGTGAGGATGTAGTTGTCTGACACTGAGATTGTCTTGTTGTTGACCAGACTTGTCAGATTATTCCCGAATACGCTCAGCCGGCTGCGTTTCTCCGCCCCGAAGAGCCATGACAGCGTGCAGGTGGCATTGTGGGTGAAAATGCCAATGTCGTCTCTTGTCGTCATCATCCTGTATAGTTGCGCGCCGACATTGAGCTCAAAATTGCCTCCAATCCTTTGGGTATATGAAAATATTCCGGACAGACTGACGGAATCATACAGCTTCGCCCCGTCATATTCCTGCCGTCCGGCACCGACAGACGGGATCAGCGTTATACCTGCGGTTTTCCCGTACCATTTGAACGGAACGGCCACGGATATGGAATTGTTCTGGTTTATCCGCCGGACATCGCCCTCATAAAACGGGTCTCTTTGGATGTTCCATGTGATGTCCGCTCCTATATAGGATTTTATCCCAGTCAGATATTGCGAGTATTTGCCCGCAGCCCATGCACTGAATCTTCCGGAGACATTGACCGGCGTTGTCATGCTTGATCCGGCCGGAGCTATGTAGCCATAGGCATCAAGCCATGTCTGCTCCTTATAATACGTAGTCTTGGACACCAATGCATTCGAATGGATATCGCTTCCCGCATTGAACTCAAGGCTGGCACTATGCTCAGGGAAAGAGCGCCCGAACTTCAAGGAAAACGTCCTCGTGACAGGAAGGGACAGATCCGGATTTCCGGCATACAAAAACAGCGGGTTTGAGTCGTTGAGCGCATTGCGAACCTGTTCTATTCCGGGAACGGACTCTTTTTCCTTATAGTTAAGAGAGAGGCTGTTTTCACCTCGGCTGTACGCCAGCTCCGCCCCGATGACGGGCCTGATGTAGTTCCGCCTCCAGTCCGGCACACTTTCAAGCCTCTCGGTTCTGAATGAAACAATGTCCTGCACTCCTATCGAAACAAAGGCATAAAGCCCGTCATTTTTTCTTCCATATCTGTATGCCGCAGACAGAACGCCGCAAGCATAATTTGTCGTGAAATCCTTTGAGTTGTTGAGGTTCAGAGTGTTGGTAAATATGTCCGTGAAAAGTTTTTTCGTTGTTTCATAGACATATTCAGTTGCGACAGAGAAAACAACCGAGGACTTTTCTCCTACCGGTTCGTTCCACGTGGCTCCTAACGATGGTGTCACCCGACCGGAAGACAGACTGTTTGAAAGCCATTCCTTTCGGATGCTGTTTTTCAGCGTGTCTATTCTTGAACCGCCTCCCCAGTCGTATGCGCCGCTAATTGACAAGTGGATGCCCATTCTTCGTCCCCTCTTCGCGAAGGTTTTTGTGAGCGATGTCGAAAGACTGCCCTTGAACCTGTTTGTCGTGTCTTCGATCGACTTACGGAATCCGGACCAATTCGCGTCTTGCCAAGAAGAAGCCCGGTTCAAGTAATTTTGTCTTGCATGTGCGTACGAAATGGCTCCGCCCATGCGTGCAGAGAGTTTTCCACGACGGAAATTCCCGTTCCCGGAATATGAAATGGAGTACCCTGATTTTCTGTTCTCGGAGGCTGACGTATCCCGGCGCTCCGTCCAGGTTTCTGACGGGAAAAAAGAAAATATTGAGCCGCCAGATGTCCGGTCGCCGGATGAACTGAAGATGACCAGATGATTATAGCCGGATTTTCCGGGAATATCTTTCCCGACGCGGAAGTTCCCGTTCAGTTCATCATGAGGCTGAACTGTCGGCTGTCCGCTTCCGCTGTTGTGCCCGCCCGCGACATTGGCAGAGAACCGAGGCTTGGCTCCGAGAGTATAACTTCCGAGCATTACCTCCCCGTCAGCATTCCAGTCAAACTTTCCATCGGCATTCCGTGACGTGAACATTCCGCCGGAAGACTTGAGGGACAACTCTCCCACATGATTAAGCGGTTTCCATGTATGTACATCCAGAACCCGTTCCTTTGCGACTGTGCCATCATCCTCCATGTCATCCACGGCCTTATTGTCATAGACTTTCACTGACTTGACCTCTTTTGCCAGCACCATATCCATGGCATTCTTGATGTCCTTGCCGAACAGATTGTTCCCGTTAATCAATATCCTGTCAATCCGTTGCCCGTGATAGGCTACGCCGTTCTCCTCCACAGTGACGCCCGGCATCTGTTCCAACAGATTTCGCAGGCCGTTGCCTTCCATAGTGTTGAATGCTGCCGCATTGAACACAGTCGTGTCGCCGTGCATGACCATTGCGATTGCATTCCCCTTCACGATGATTGAATTCAGAGTCTCCGGTTCCTCCTGCATTCCGATTCTGACATAGGTATCAACCCTCGGTTCGATGTACAGAGAGTCTCTTCTCGTCCTGTATCCGAGGAATGTGGTAATCACCAAAGAACTTGCAGGCAGTCTCCTCCGTGCAAGTGTCGCTTCTCCGTCAGAGCCGGTCACAACTTTGACCGTGTCCCGTCCGCATATTACTGAGATAACGGCATTGGGCAGTAAATCTCCAGTCAACGAGTCTCTTACTGAGAATGAGACGGAGGGTGCAAGGCTTATGTCTGAACTTGAACTGCTGTGGAACTGGGCAAACGACAAGTCATGAGATGCGAGAAAAAAGACAGATGCAGACAAGAGAATATGAAAGCCTCTTGTCATCGGCAATCCGGCTCAAGTTCTATGTCGAAAGTTTCTCGTGGACTTGATACACAGAGACTTTTTCTCTTATATCCGATATATGATACAACTATGCTGTCTCTCATGAAATTCCCAGGAATTCGAAAATACCCGTCCATATCGGTTGTTGTGCCTGTAGTTGTATGGATACTGGATTTCACCCTAACAGTAGCCCCAATTATAGGTTCCCGTGTGTCAGCATCAAAAACTTTTCCGTCAACAGCGTACATGTACTGTGCATACGCGATTCCTGAGAACAGAATCAAAATCGTCGCCAACGCAAATAGAATTTTTCTTTTCATAAACGCATATTTTAGGATTATACTTCAAATGTAGTGCTATAATTTTTTGCCGCCATTGCTGGATTTGCCCTCGCGATGTTTTTGGGCGTGTTCGGAACGTTTGCCGCGGCGGTTTCCGGAATGACCGGAGCGGGCGCCCTCTTTCCTGGTATCTTTTCTTCCCTCACCGGAACGCGGTTTCCCTCGCCGTGAACCACCTCTGCCCTCGCCTTGGCGGGAATCTCCCTGCTCGCGTGAGGTGCGCTCGGGTGCATCCGGCTCCACGAGCTCGTAGTCGAGCAGGCACTGGTCCTGGTTGGCCTTCTTTACGCGAATGCGGACGGCATCGCCGAGATTATAGACCTTGTGCGTGCGGCGTCCGACAAGAGTGTAGTGCTCGTCGTCAAACTCGAAGAAATCCGAGCGGATGTCACGCAGGGCAACCATTCCCTCAATCTTGGTCGGCTCAATCTCGACATACATTCCCCACTCCGTGAGGCCCGAGATATGGCCATCGAACTCGTTCCCGACCTTATCCTGCATGAACTCGACAAGCTTGTACTTGATGCTCGCCCGCTCGGCCTCGGCCGCAACCACCTCACGCTGGGAGGCATACTTGCAGGCGGTCTCGTAGGTCTCGCGGTCGGCGCTCTTTCCGCCGGCGAGGTAGTTCGCGAGGAGGCGGTGCACCATCATGTCAGGGTAGCGGCGGATAGGCGAGGTAAAATGGGTGTAGTATGTAAACGCAAGGCCGTAGTGACCGATGTTGTTCACGTCGTAGCGGGCCTTCGCCATTGTTCTCAGAGACAGAAGTTCGATAGCGTTGAACTCAGGCTTGTCCTTGGCGGCGTTGAAGAGCCCGTTCAGCTCGCGAGAGAACTCCTTGCCGTCGGCGACCTTGCCGAGAGTGTAGCCGAAATTGCCCACGAATCCGCGGAGGTTGTCAACCTTTGCCATGTCCGGCTCATCGTGAACACGATAGACGAAGGTCTTTTCCTCCTTCCAGCCCTTTGCCGGAGCCTTTCCGACCACGGCATAGCCGTCCTTGTCGAGGTTCGCCCCGGTCGCCACGAACTCAGCCACGCAGCGGTTGGCGAGGAGCATGAACTCCTCTATGAGCCAGTTGGCCTCCTTGGAAATCTTCTGATAAACCCCGACAGGCTTTCCGGTCTCATCGACCTGCACCTTCATTTCCGGACGCTCAAAACTGATTGCACCTGCTGCGAAACGTTTCTTGCGGAACTTCGCGGCCAATTTGTTCAGAATGAGCACGGCCTCCTGCACTTCCTCCGGAACGACGGTCGTCACGCCGTCAACCGAGGTTTCATAACCCTTGACAACCTTTCCCTTTTCGATTATGGTCTGTGCACCCTCGTAGGCAAAGCGGTAGTCGGAGTCGATTATCGTGCGGCCGAACCACCTCGTGACCACGCGGCCGAGAGGAGTAATCTCGAACACGGCTGAGAAGGTGAGTTTGCGCTCGTGCGGACGAAGGGAGCAGAGCTTGTTGCAGAGTTTTTCAGGAAGCATCGGCACGGTCCTGTCAACCAGATAGACGGAAGTTCCGCGAGTGCGCGCCTCATCGTCAACGATGGAGCCGGGCTGCACATAATAGGTCACATCCGCAATATGAACCCCGACTTCATAGTTCCCGTTATCCAACTTCTTGAATGACAAGGCGTCGTCGAAGTCCTTGGCGTCCGCGGGGTCAATGGTGAAAGTCAGCGTCTTGGTGAAGTCGCGGCGAAGCTTCCACTCCCCTGCCGGAATCTTCTCCGAAATCTTGTCAGCGGCATTCTCCACCTCAGGCTCGAACCGATACGGGAGGCCGAACTCTGAGAGAATCGCGTGCATTTCGGTCTCGTTCTCGCCGGGCATTCCCAGCACGTCAACTATATGTCCCGTAGGGCAGGTGTCCCCCTTCTTCCAGAAATCAACGACTGCGGCGACCTTCATTCCCGTCTCCGCGTCCGGATGCCTGTCAAGGTCCGACACGACAATATCATAAGGCATTGTCCGGCTCTGCATCAACACCCACGCTTGTCCGTCAAATATATGCAGGATCCCGACGAACGGACGCTTCGACCTCTCAACGATCTCAACCACATATCCCTCTCTCCTCGACTTTTCCGTCTTCTCGCGGGTCACTGCAACCTTCACGCGGTCTCCATGGAGCGCACCCCCTATCTTCGACGCCCTCACATAGACGTCATCTTCCTCTCCGTCAACAATTATGAAGGCATATCCTTCCCGCGTCATCTGCACTGTTCCCTCCAACACGGGAATCTGCCTCTTCTCGCGGACCTTCCGCGCACCGAACTTTCTTTTCCTTGACATATTTTATTATCTTTGCGGCACAAATTTAGATAAAATAAAGGACTTGGCATATTTATATGCACAAAGATTTCCCGCTTCGTCCGAAATGGAGGGAAAATGAATCAGAATTTGACAATAAAACAAAACAATATGAGCAAGAAAGTACTTCTTATGATCCTCGACGGTTGGGGCGAGGGCAAGCATGACTGGACAAACGCAATCTACACTCAGGGAGCGCCTTACATCGACTCGCTCCGCGCAAAATATCCGTTCTCGCATCTCCAGGCCTGCGGAGAGGCTGTGGGACTTCCAGAGGGACAGATGGGAAACTCTGAGGTGGGTCATCTCAACCTCGGTGCCGGAAGGGTTGTCTATCAGGATCTTGTGAAAATCAACATGGCCTGCCGCGAGCACAAACTGCTCGAAAACCCTGAAATCAAGGCAGCCTACGACTATGTTGCGAAGACAGGGAAGAAGCTTCACCTTATGGGCCTGATGTCAAAGGGAGGCGTGCACTCGTCACAGGAACACGTCTATGAGTTTCTTTCCGTAGCAAAGTCATACGGTCTGAAGGACGTGTTCGTGCACTGTTTCATGGACGGGCGCGACTGCGACCCGCACAGCGGAAAGGGCTTCGTTGAGGAACTTGAGGGCGAAATGGCAAAGACCTGCGGAAAGGTGGCAAGCGTCTGCGGAAGGTTCTACGCGATGGACAGGGACAAGAGATGGGACCGCGTGAAGGCTGCCTACGACATGCTCGTGAACGGAGAGGGTATCAAGGCCACATCCGCAACCGAGGCGATTGAGGCTTCCTACAACGAGGACATTACCGACGAGTTCATAAAGCCTACGGTCATCACCGACGCTTCCGGCAACCCCCTCGGCAAGATTGAGGCGGGGGACGCGGTCATCTTCTTCAACTTCCGCAATGACCGCGCGCGCGAAATCACGGCAGCACTCACCCAGACCGACATGCCGGAACATGGAATGCACACGCTTCCGCTCTACTACTGCTGCATGACTCCTTACGACTCCTCATTCACCGGAGTCCACATCCTCTTCCCGAAGGAGAACGTCACCGACACCCTCGGAGAGACAGTGGCAAAGGCCGGAAAGAGGCAGCTGCGCATCGCGGAGACGGAGAAATACGCCCATGTGACCTTCTTCTTCAACGGAGGACGCGAGGCACAGTTCGAGAACGAGGACAGAATCCTTGTGAATTCCCCGAAGGTTCCGACCTACGACCTGCTGCCGGAGATGAGCGCTCCGGAAGTCACCGACAAGCTCGTCGATGCCATTAACACCGGCAAGGAAGACATGATTATCCTCAACTTCGCTAACGGCGATATGGTGGGCCATACGGGAGTGTTCACATCCATCTGCCGGGCCGTGGCAAAGATTGACCAGTGCGTTAAACGCGTCGTGGAAGCCGCTGTGGCACAGGACTATGCGATTCTTCTCACAGCAGACCACGGAAACGCTGACCATGCAGTCAATGCCGATGGCACGCCGAACACCGCCCATTCCCTCAACACCGTGCAGTTCATCGTCATCAACGCCGGCGACGAGGTGAAGACCGCGAAGGACGGACGACTTGCCGATGTCGCGCCGACGATACTGAAGCTGATGGGGATTCCGCAGCCTGAGGCAATGACAGGATGTGCGCTTATCTAAAAAGCGGTCTGCTTCGTTGCATGTAAAATTCAAGTCCTCACAACCATCAGGTTGCTGCGGTTTCACCGAGACGAGCAACGCCGCAGACCGCTTTTTCTTCGCCCCGTCATTTCAACCCTCGCGCTTTCAGCAGCCACTTCGGATCCGGAGCCGCGCCTCGAAAGCGCTCGTAGAGAACCATCGGTTCTTCGGAGCCGCCGGTCTCAAGGATGTTGTGCTTGAAGGAAGCGGCCGTTGCGGGGTCGAAGATGCCGCGTTCGCGGAAAAGCTCGAAGGCATCCTTGTCGAGGACCTCGGCCCAGAGGTAGCTGTAGTAGCCGGCGCTGTAGCCGCTGTTGAAGATGTGGTTGAAGTAGGACGTACGGTAGCGTGGAATGATTTCGTCAATCAGGCCCATTTCTTTGCAGACCTGCTTCTCAAACTTCACGATGTCAATCAGTTTGCCGTCACCGTCCGGGCAATCGGTCTCAGATGCGAGCGGAGAGTCCGCAGGGACGCAAACTGAGGCAAGTTCGTGCCATTTCATATCGAGAATGGATGCCGCGGTGAGTTCCGTGGTCATGAATCCCTGATTGAAAGTGCCGGCAGCGACAATCTTCGCAACGAGAGCATCAGGGATTACCTCTCCTGTTTCGTAATGAAATGCGTAGGTTGCAAGCACCTCCGGCTGAAAAGCCCAGTTCTCGTTAATCTGCGACGGGAGCTCCACGAAGTCGCGCGCAACTGAGGTGCCGCTGACGCTCTTGTAGTGGCATTTTGTCAGCAGCCCGTGAAGCGCGTGTCCGAACTCGTGGAACATCGTGCCCACCTCGTCAATCGTGAGCAGCGACGGCTTGCCCTCGGAAGGCTTGCTGAAGTTGCCCACATTCACGATAATCGGCCGCACGTCAGTCCCGTCAGGCTCGACCCACTGGTTGCGGATGTTGTTCATCCACGCTCCTCCGCGCTTCGTGCCGCGAGGATAGTAGTCCGTTGTGAGTATGCCAAGAAGGCTTCCGTCCACGGCGTCAGTGACCTTGAACACCTCCACATCCGGGTGATATTTCGGGGCATCGTCAACCGGTTCGATTTTTATTCCATAGAGCTTCGCTGCCGTGGCGAACACACCAGCGCGGACATTCTCCATCTTGAAATATGGCCGTGTCTGCTCTTCGTCGAGATCGAACTTCTCCTTTCTCACACGCTCCGAGTAATATGCCCAATCCCAAGGCTGTATCCGGCTTCCTTCGGAAACCAAACCAGCAGCGGCATCCTTGTCCATAGCGGCCTGCAAGTCAACGAGTTCCTCACGAGCCTTGGCAACTGCCGGAGTGATTATTGTCGTCAAAAAAGAATCCACCGTCTCCGGATCGCCCGCCATCTTGTCCGAAAGGATGAACGCAGCAGGTGTGTCGTAGCCGAGAAGGCGCGCCTTTTCCTGACGGAGACGCAAGATCTTCATTATGAGCTGCCGGTTGTCGGTCGCCCCGCCGTTTGCCCCGCGCGAAGAATAGGCCCGGAACATCTTTTCCCGGAGTTCACGGTTCGCGCAGCTGCCCATTGTCGCAGCGTACTCGGAGACGCTTATTCCAAACTCGGAGGCAAAGGCGTTGTTCTCTGCCAAAAGATTGGTCCCGAACGTCTGCTCAAGGCCGGCAAGTTCCGCGTTTATCTGCCTCATCCTGTCCTGTCCGAGCGAATCCAAAGCCACACCATTCACAACAAAAGAGCGGTAAATCTTGTCTGAAAGCATCTTCTGCTCACGTCCGAGAGCCACCCCGCACCCGTCTGGGCAGCCGCTGTCCTCAGCAAAGGCTGCATCGGCATAAACTTTCTGCACCCTCTCGAACAGCGCCCCATTGAGGAAAATGTTGCTCGAATGGTCCGAAATCATCGGAATCGCCTGCTCCACAACCTTCTGCAGTTCAGGAGTTCCGTCAGTCTCCGAAAGGTTAAATAGCACGCCCTGCACCTTATCCAGGAGTTCCCCTGAACGATCCAGCGCGGCAATTGTATTCTCGAACGTCGGAGCCTCGGCACAGTTCACGATTGCCTCAATCTCCTCGTTCTGCTGACGTATTCCCTCCTCTATCGCAGGGATATAATCCCCGACCTTAATTTCCCCAAATGGTGGAATCCCATAAGGCGTGTCCCATTCCGCAAGGAACGGATTCTCCCGACACCCGGCCAGAGCCAAAGCAGCAGCCATAATCATAATTGTCCTTTTCATTGTATAACTATTTTATAATATCCTCTATAGTCTCACGGACCTCGTCAATGATTTCAGAACATCTGGACTTCGGAATATGTGAAAGCCAACCGGAATGCTGTCATCAAAGATTCCGAAGTTCCCAACAAACGGAGTCTCGCCCGCAATGAAGAGTTCATCCTTCAATGGAAGATAGAGAGGAGATATGGAAAAGCCTCCACTCAAGATACTATCTTATCTCTTGATACAAAGATACAAAATGCGAGGGAATAGACCTCATGTGCTTGAAAATTTGCCAAGAAAACATAGCTTGTCATGACAATTATTCAACCTTAATATCGTCCTGGCTTACCACTGAAATCTGGAAACTGTTCTCGTACATCGAGAGGATGCCGGTCACTGACAGAGTCTTCTTGCCGCTGAGAACATCCGGATCAATCTCAGCGTCGGCAAACTTTGAGTAGCCGCTCGTGCGGAGCTGGATTGTGCCGGAAGAATGGGTAAAGTAGTGGCTCACGGTGTAAGAATTGGCATTGTTCTTCAGCTGCTCCTTGACTTCCGACATAGGCCGTCCGTCTCCCGTAGTGGCCGAGTCCCAGTCCGTGGTTTCAGTCAGATGGTGAAGGAAATTGTTCTTGGACATTGCCCACGTGGTCACGCCCCATGTCTTGTCGCTGAGGAACACACGATTGTTATTGTTCTTGTTGGACTCATTTCCCGAAATATAAAGGAGACAGAAAATCTCATTCGCATACTTAAGTCCCTTCACTGTCACAAGAGCCCCAACATTGTCGTTCACGGCCTGTGTCCCGACAGTGCCGAGCAGGTCGTCTTTGGAAATTTCACGCGGAGTGACCTCCTTGAGGTCGTTCACATCGCAGCGAAAGATGTGCTGATCAATTATATACTGGCTTTCAAGATAGGTGGTGGCATAGTTCTCGCCGTCCTTGAGCCCGACCTGAATCATACCCTGCTTTTCAACGCCACTTTTCAGCTTGAAGCCATATTGCCCGACAGCAAGCCCGTCAAGGTTCACATAGACCTCCTGTCCCACCTTGTAGTCGTTGTAAAGACTCGTGCGACCGACCTTTATCTCTATGCCCGGGCCGTCAGGCTCATCCTGAATGTAGAAGGACTTGTAGAAGTTGCCGTATTTGTCGGATGTGGTGACACGCCCGTGAATCCACAGTTCATCCGGAACAACCCAGCTGAACAAAGTCAGATCCGTCTCCGACGAAGCCTTTTCAGTGTACCTTGCCGCAAGTTCCTTTATCGATATGATTTTGTCGGCATCGATTGTCGATGGGTCGAACGGAGTGTATGCCTCTGGTTCCGGATATTTCCCCGTGAACACCGGCTGGAATTCCTCGCAGGCAGTGAGTAGTGCGGCAGCGGCCGCAAGTGCCAAAATTATCTTTTTCATAATCATGCCTCCTTAGAATCTGAAATAAAGGTTCAACATATAGTTCACTCCCTGCATGTAGAAATACTTCGAGTCAAACTTGTAGTAGTTGTTGTAGTTCTTGCTCTTGATGAGACGGGTCTGCTCGTAGCCTCCTGTCTTGATGTCCCTATTGTTCAGCAGGTTCTTCACTTCAAGAGAGAATCCGAAATTGTAGGTCCTGCGGATGTACCATGACTTGCCGACGCTCAAGTTCATCACCACCGCAGGGCTGAACTTCTCCTGCGAGGTCATATAGTTGATTTCGCCCGGCGTGAGTCCGGCATCGGTGTAGACGTCGTTGAGAATCCAGCTGTTCGCATGTTCAGTCACCATATCATCGTCCAGTTTGTTGTCCGGACCCGCAGCAGCCTTGATGGTCCTGTAGAGCGGGTTCATGTCGAGATAGGAGTTCGCATAGACATTCGCACCGAGAGTGAAGAACCAGTATGAACGTGTCCTATAGTTGAGCGCGAGGTTTGCGGCGAGCTGCGGGGTTGAAGGGACATGATGCTTCTGAACCTTTTCCACCACATAGTTGCCGTCCTCATCCAATTCGAAGCAGTCGTTAGGGACAATTGTGGAATTTGCCGGAATCGCAGCATCGTCCCTGACCTTGTAGATCGGGCTGCTTGCCCAGTAGGTGATAGGCTTGCCATAGGAATCCTCCACGACCTCGGAACTATTGTCAACGGTCTGATACATCGTCGGAGTCGAAGTGTAGATGTACTCGCCCCAACTCAAGGCGCCCTGAAGGCTGAGACCCGTCACAAAGAGCGGGATCTTGAACCCGAACTCGATACCCATGTGACGCTGGTCGATGCCGGTCATGGCGAAGTTCGTGAACGAATGCTGTGAATCGTCGTAGAAGGACTTCATCACCGACTGATCCATGATCTTCGTGTAGAATCCGGTGAGACGAAGGTCATATCCGTTGTTGCTGAGTTGATAGTTGACGTCCGCAGAAATCGTCTTCGATGTCGTGAGGTTAGGAATCAGCGAGTTGCGTGTCCTTGGAGAAAGGAAAGACTGATTGAATGTCGGGGCATCGTTGAAATAGCCGACATTCGCGAAGAAACGGTGTCCTCCGGTGAGGATATACTCCGCATGAGCCTTCGCTGAATAGGTGAGGAACGTCGAGACCTTCGATTTTCCCTTTGATGTTATGACTTCATCTGATATGGGATCGTAGGTCGTGAGTTTCTGTTCCTTTCCGTTTATATCCTTGACTATTATTTCGTCATATTCGTTACGAATGGCAAGCGTTCCCCCGTCCCATGACGTCGGGAGAGTCTGCGCATCATCAAGCCCGGCGAAGAGTCCCTTGCGCACGAGACCTTCCCTCCAGAATGAGGAAAATCCTATTTTTCCGCCTACGTTTGCCTTGAAGTTGCCGAGGTCGAAATGTCCGTCAGCCCAGAGGTTGCCGTTACGAACCTGAGCGTAGTAGTCATAACCGTACTTACCACCCTTCATTATTTTCTCGGCCTGACCATCGTTGTTCATCCAGTAGTCAAGGTCGTTCTGAATCATTGCCTCGGAGAACGCAAAGTCACGCTCCGCGAAGTTGTCCGTGTTGAGGTAGTACTCGCCGCCGAGAAGATCCTTCACCTTCTTGTAGTACTCGGAACGGTTGATTTTCCCGGCGAGACCCCCGTTGAGAGTGAACCAGCTGTTGGCGTTCCACTTCACGTTGGCGGCAATGTTTATGTCATGCTGGTCAACCCTGCGCTCCTCCTGAACATATTTCGAGCGGCCGCCTTCAGAGTTGTAATTGATGTTGTAGAGGCGGTCCCAGTCGAGGTGCTGCGTGTTCACGTCATTGAGCCATGCCTCGGTTGCAAGCTTATACTTTTCGAGATTGTTGCGCCCCCAGTTGGAGTCATCCATGTAGAAGTAGCTCGGAAGGTTGCGGTAGTAGTCAGCACGCGGGTCGGCCGAGTCGTACCAGTCGAGCGCGGAATAGCCGTTCTTTCCCATCCGGTAGAGAAGCGTCACGCCGGCCTCAAGATTTTCAAGAGGATTGGCGGTGTACTTGAGCACGAACACCGGCTCATGGGTCGTGCGCACGCGGGAGTTGCGAACCTTCCCGTTCTGGTAACCCCAGTTGGAGTTGTACATATTGTCCTTCATCAGGTCATAGACCTCCTGAGTGGAAGCGTTCTGCGCGCCTCTCGAACCCGGAGTTGCGAAGGCCATGAAAGCAAGGCGATGCTCATCGCTGAACTTCTTCTCCGCACCGAAATAGTAGGCGAAAGAGCGGTAGTAGACTCCCTTCACCCAGTCATTGCCTCCGAGCCGAGCGGAAACATTAGCTGCATAAGACCAGCCATTGTCAAGCTCTCCGGAAGCGTAAGTAGCCATCAGGCGCAGGCGGTATAGTGCCGAGTTGCTCAGCAGGCTGAAGCGCCAGCCCGGACGCACTGAAGCCGGGTTCGCGAGGATGTTGGTCACGCCATTGTAACCGCCGAAGCTGTAGTCGGACGTCTCCGTGCCTATGGTAGTCTCCTTCGCCCTCATCGCCTCGTTCAGTCCGCTCCACAGCGAGAACGGAGAGTAGCCGGTGACGGCGTCATTCATCCTCACGCCGGCGAGAAGCACGTCCTGGCTCTCGTTGGCGTAACCCCTATTTTTGAAGCGGACATCGCTGAATCCGTAGCCTACGATGTTGTTGTAAGGATCGTTCGCGCCGAAGAGGATTGCCGGAGCATCGGTATATCCCGAATCTTCCATGTCGAACTCGGCAAAATTGGAATCATCCACGTCAGCAATTCTCTGCTCCGCGATGAGGGACACAAAAATGAGGTCTTTCACATAGCCCTCGACAGTGAGGTTAATCTGCGTTGTAACAAACCCAGCGGCAGAAACTGTCATGAGATAGTGCCCGTCCTCAAGTCCCTCGAAAAGGAAGGTTCCGTCAGCGCGGGAATAGTCATCGACCACCGCATGCGCGTCCTTGGTGATTGTAATGTGGGCATTTGCAATCGGAACACGTCCGGCGCGGTTCACAACCGTTCCCTTCACTCCTCCAAGTCCGCTCGTCTGAGCGAAGAGGCCGAGCGAGCAGAGCAGCGCCGCGAATGCCGTAAGGAATTTTTTCATCATATTTTGTTTTTAGTTTATTTCTATTGTTGATGCAAAATTGTATAAAAGGATGGAATGCAAGGCATGAGAGACCTTTTTAACCGGAGCAACCTCCCAGTTGTGAGGATTAAAAAGTCGAACATAACGCAGCAATCCGCCTTTTTGGCAATTTTGCCCCTTATTTTCCGATAACGATATAGGTTGGATAGTGGTCGCTGTAGCCTCCGATGAACGAGCCGTTGGAGAAGGTTCTGAACGGATATCCCTTATACTGTCCCTTCTGGGTTGTCATCCACGGGCGCTTGAACACCACGCCGTAGTACTGCTTGCCGTGGTTCTTCGTCACTGGCTGGATCTTCAGACCGCCATTCGGAGCGCAGGCAAGATTATAGTTAACTAGTTCGAGGTCATATATGTTCCAAACGCCCTGGTAGCAGAGCGAGCCGTAGCCGGCCTTGAGCATCGCCGTGTACGGGGAGAAGAAATCGGAAGGAGTCACGTCCTCAAGTCTTTCCCGTCCGTGGAGATAATTCGCCATGGACTCATCCGTCGGGTTGTCGTTCATGTCACCCATCACAACAATTTTGATTCCCGGGTATTCCACCTCCATACCGCGCGAATGGTTGTAGATGATTTCGGCGCCTCGGCTGCGAAGATTGCCGCCCTTTCCCCCGCTCCGAGACGGAAGGTGGGCTACATAGAAGGCGAAGTGCTCTCCGTCTATAAGTCCGTGAACCATAAGGATGTCACGGGTCTTGAAATAGCTCGTGTCCGTGTCCGAGAAATCAATGTCAGAATCAAAGTCGAACGGAATGGACTCGCTGTCGAGGTAGGTGAACTGGTCCGGCTTGTAGAGCAGGGCCACATCCACGCCACGGCGATCCGGACTGTCGTAGTGGACAATCCCGTAATTGGCAGCCGCAATCTCCGGTTGGCTGACGAGGTCCTCTATGACAAGCCTGTTCTCGATTTCGGAAATTCCGAGAATTGTGTGCCAGCGCTTGTTGTTGTCGGCCATTGCCTTGATGACGGTAGCCATGTTGTGGAGCTTCTTCTCATACTTTGCCTGTGTCCACTTGTTCTTCCCGTCAGGAAGGAACTCGCTGTCGTTCTTGACCGGGTCATCGTAGATGTCGAAGAGGTTTTCAAGATTGTAGAACCCGATGACGTAGTTCTGTCGGGTTTTCTGCGCTGATGCCGAAAGGGTCATCAGAAACAAGAGAGCAGCGACTACAAATGAGCGTTTCATGTCTTTAGTCTATCATTTTGTGTGTTTGGTTTCAGTATTGTGTCATGTTATTATGCTGCAGAGTTCAGTTGCAAGTCATGTCCCCCCCTCCGCTATAACGACCACGCGTTCGCGCTCGGAGCCTTCGTCTCGATTGACGCCGCCTTTGCCCCACCCACCTTTGACGGCAAGTTCACGAAAAGGTCAAAGCCGAGTTTCTTCTCAAGCTCATCGATGGACATCATATCTGAAAATGTCGCCCGTTCAGCGTCGGTGTCATGATCCAGCCATACGGCACAGGCATCGTAGGAGTAACTTTTGTAGCGAAGCAAGGCCTTGTAATAGGCAGTTGGCACTGTGCAGCGGTTTCCTGCGCGGTCTGTAGTTGAACCTGAATCCGCATCAACGACGCACCCAGTCACAACGTAAAGCGTGTCTGTCGCGGAGTTCAGGCTTAAAGCCCAGCCCTGAACCGAAGACTCAAGCTTCTGCCATATACCTTGGTTGAACTCGGAACGCTGCGGGGTCATGTTTGTCGCATAGAAGGTCTGGGCGTTTGCCTCAACACTAGCTGAACGATCCCGCGCTGGGCATTGGTGTCCGCGGTCATAGTGCCCGCTGTATGAGCGGAATAGATTTGCCTGCCAAGACTCAGGGAGAAGCCCATCATACACGAACTCATCCACACGCATGCCCTTGGTTCCCATAAGGTCCTGGTTCAGAGGATAGGCCACCCAGAAGGAAAGTCTGTCTTTCTTGCTGAAATAGAAGGAGTAGTTCCTCACAGGCTTCCCCGAAATGGTCATTCCGTGCCATCCCCAGACAAGTTCGTCATCTTCTCGAGTTTCAGGCAGTTCAAGCCATCCGCAATCTGTGGAATTGGCCGTACCTCCAGACGCTCCTGCGTCATCGGCACCCTGCGTGAAGCGGCACTCTGCGACAGCTCCGGACTCGGAAGTGAGGACGACATAGAGACTGCGGGACTCGGCAGTGTTGTTCCTCTCATATCTGAGAAGTACATTGCTCCGGTAGCCAGTGCCGCTTGTCCGGCTCAGTTCAGCCCAGCCATCTCCGTCCACAAAGTCTATGTCAAGAGTCCAAGCGCCTGAAGCGCTCACCGTTACACCCACCTCTCCGGCAGCCTTCCCGACCTCCTCGCTTCCTATCGTCACCGACAAGTCCGCCTCATCCTTCTTCACGCCAAGAAGGTCGCACGAAATGACCGTCACGGCAAGCCCCAACACAGCCAAAAGTCTTCTGAATGACATCATCAAAATGTTTCTATTATTGTGATTTAAGGGAAGCCCGCCTTACCGGCAGGTTTCCCTTATCATAACTGTGCAAGCAAGTTCCTATTTTACCCAAAGAACAAACTTCTCTACTTGCACGAATCCATTTGCACCACCCTTCTGACAATCAAAAACGACCTTATAGAAAAGATTTTCTGCCGGGCTTTGAATCTCTGCAGAAAGTTTCCCATCATCATAAGTCAAATCTGTCCCTTCAACTCCAGTGAAATCAGCAGTTGAATTAACGAACAGCTTTGCAGAGGTCACGTTTGCCTTTGCATAAGCAGAAGCAAATATCACAACCTTGTCAATCTTCGTTGAAATGGCCGCTTTGGTTGCAATTGACGCAACAGATGCGCCATTTTTACTACCGCACTTTATATAGGTCCAATTATTAGACCAGTTATTATTATTGAAATTAACAATATCAAATTCCAGATCTCCCTTCTTTGCTACCCAAGATTTGCTATAAGCACCAACCTTATTATTTGTGCTATTATCATCAGGGAATGTAAGGACTATAGAGCCTTCACCCGGTTCCTCTACAACAGGTTGGTCTGCAGAGAGAGCCACTGACGTAACAAGAATATTGAAATATTTTGAAGCCGAAATGCCGACAAAATATCCGACAACATCCACCTTCTTGTCTTTAAACGATGCGTCAATATTCAACGGGTATGACAAACTTCCAGTTAGGCTTGCGCCGTTGATGTTCAGATTATAATAGTTCCCGCTAACACTAAGAATACCAGATGTTTTAACATAGCCCAATGCTGTTTTGTAATCTGCTATATTTGCAGCGGTGATTTCCGTTGCTTCCGGATAAGAAACTTGATTTCCTTCAGAGTTTGTCTTGACAGTGTAGTTAGCAATCTGCTCAATGTCATTGTGGGAATCTTTATTTCCGATCACCGTCACATTGTCTCCAATCTTTACAGATGGTTCAATTTCGGCATCAAACACATATTTAAGATCACCAGTCTCTGTCTGAATCAAGAACCCTTGAGCACTAACTGCAACGACTACACCCGTAGCAGTCACCTCTTCAACAACGGGAGGCTCAGACCCACCTCCATTTACAGAAACAAGCTGCGGATTTACATAGCTGCCGTCAACGTTCTGCATTGTCATCTCTGGAGTATTACCTTTGTAGTTCTGAAGATAGCCACACACAACAATCTCAGCCCCTGTCGTAATTTTGCTTGCGTCAGAGAATCTGTTTCCTCCAACATCTTTCAGTGCATATACATAAAATTTGTTAGCCGTGCTGCCATCGTCAGATATCCACAATGAAATACTCCCGTACCGTGAAATTGTTGACTCGTAATCGCTCTTGATTTCAGCAACAATTCCTTTGACGTAAACGACGCTCTCACTAAACGCATCTGCATCAAGTTTACCTGCTTCAGCACTTGCCTGCGAAGCAGAATATGGATTTTCTTTCGTGCCGTCACCTTCCTCTACTGGGGTTACCGCACCGCCCTCACCCTTCTGGGTTACAGTAAGCTTGGCTGCCTTGCCGGTCACGCGGAAAGAAACAGTTGCTGTCCTGTCCTTGCCGGTATTCTTCTCGGAAACAGTGACCTTTGCCTCTGTCTCAGAAACCTTCTCCACAGTCAGCCAAGCTTCCTTTACCGTTTCGATTTTCCACTCGCGGTTTGACTGCACGGTCACAGTCTTTGAGCCGGTCTCGCCAACCGCAAATTCGATCGTCTCCGGATCAAGAGTGATTGAAGGCGCGCCATTGTTGCCTCCCTCTTCCTTCTTGCAGCCGACAGCTACCATCGCCACCGCAAGCGCCGAAAGAAATAAATGTTTGATTTTCATTTTATTTGTGTTTATTTGGTTTGACTTCATTTCGCCGTATATCAACCAGCCCACAACACGGAAAGTTATACACGGTTTTGAAAATCACCACAAATTTAAGGCAATAAATTACATTTGCAAAGGCAATCTCAATTTTTGCTTAGAAACATGAAAAAATAAACTGTTTCAAGATTTGTCTTTGATTTTCGAGTGTCATCACAGCCATGCATGGGATACTATTTCAGATGGCGCTGTGAACTAATGCTTCGGGTGGATGTTGAGTTTCACAGGATGGATCATATTCTCAGGTTTGAGGATGGTGTCAAGATCTTCCTTTGAGAGTATGTCATGCTCAAGGACGAGGTCGTAAACTCCCTTTCCTGTTTCGAGGGCCTCCTTGGCTATTTTTGTCGCATTCTTATAGCCGATTACAGGATTGAGGGCAGTCACTATACCGATGCTGTTTTTCACATTGGCAAGGCACTTTTCCCTATTGGCAGTGATGCCGTCGATGCAGAGTGTGCGCAGAGTGTCAAAGCCGTTCATCAGAAGATCCGCGGACTCGAAACAGCATTGCGCCATGACCGGTTCCATCGCGTTCAGCTCCATCTGAGCCGCGTCTCCGGCAAGAGCCACGCAGACGTCATTGCCCATCACCTTGTAGGCAGTCTGCGTCATCACCTCGGGAATGACTGGGTTCACCTTTCCCGGCATGATTGAGGATCCCGGCTGCATCGCCGGCAGGTTTATCTCCTCAAGACCGCAGCGCGGACCGGATGCAAGGATGCGCAGGTCATTGCTTATCTTGTTCACCTTGACGCAGACACGGCGCATGGCCGCCGAGTAGCCTACCATCCCGGAAGTGTCGGAAGTGGCTCCGACAAGGTCTTCCGC
>DJSA01000091.1 GCA_002438905.1 Bacteroidales bacterium UBA6346 | reverse complement strand
CAGCTCTACATCCGAGACGTCGTTGGCAGCCGCACCCGCCCGGACCGCGAACTGAAAGGCTTCAGGAAGATTGCGTTGAAGGCCGGAGAATCGGCGACAGTTGACTTCGACATCACTCCGGAGGCGCGTTCGTTCTTCCGCGCAGACAATGTTTGGGGCGAGGAAGCCGGCGATTTCGATGTTTTCGTCGGACATGACTCGCACGCAAGCCTGGCAGACAAGTTTACCGTAGCAAAGTAATTCATTGAAGTTCAACATCGTGCGCCACCGACGGAATCGAGTTCCAGGGGGAGCGCAAATAAACGTCAACAACAAAAAATGAACAGAAAAATCACTGCGGCCATCGTTGCTGCGCTTTCTGCAATCAGTTGCACAGAAAGCAGAGAAAACACGGGAATACGCACGGAAGCGCTTGACAGTTCGCTCTGGAAGGAATCGGAGTGGATTGCCGCTGTGGATGCCCCGGTCGTGAAGGGTGTAATAAGCGGAATCATCGAAGGCACCGCAAACGAACTCAGGGAAAGGGCAGCGGACGGAGCAAGCTGGTTCGTCAGCGACGTCACGAACCCAGAGAAAGTGGAAAAGGCCGTCTGGATGACAACCGGTCTTGGCGTCTACAGAATATTCCTCAACGGAACCGAGGTCGGAAATGAATTCCTCAAACCGGGATTCACTCATTACGAGAAAACAAGGCTCTCTTTCACCTACGACATCACGGACGCATTCAGGAAAGGCTCCGGACAGGTCAATCAGCTCTCCGCGCAGGTGACGCCGGGGTGGTGGGCGGACAAAATCATAACCCCGTATGGCCACGACGGAATGATTGGCAGCAAACCGGCATTCAGAGGAGTCCTTCAGCTCACTTTCGCCGACGGCAGCGTTCAGAATTTCGGAACGAACCTCACGGACTGGAAGGCTGGAATCGCCGGACCTGTGACCCATGCCTCGATTTTTGATGGTGAGGAATATGACGCACGCATCCCTCAGGGATACCTCACTCCGGAGAAGCTCGGTGCTCCCGAAAAGTTCGATGAGTTCAAGGGAAGCATATTCCCGTCTGACGGAGCGGAAGTCTATCTTCGCCGCGACCTCACTCTCAAACCACAGACGGCATACGTCTGGAAGAATGTCGAGAATGTCAAGGAAAATGAATATGGCAAGGTGGTGATTGCCAGGGAATATGCTCCCGGAGAGGAAATGAAAGTCAATGCGGGCGAGAACCTCGTCCTCGATTTCGGGCAGAACACGGCCGGCATTCCGGAGTTCGAGTTCAGCGCTGCCGAGGGCACTGTCCTGACCTTCCTGCCGGCGGAAATACTGAACGACGGGAACGGCGCGCTCAGCCGCGGGATGGACGGTCCGGAGGGCAGCATACACAGAACAAATCTGCGCGCGCATAACATCGGCATTCGACTCATCTACACTTTCGGAGCGGACAAAGGATTTATCACCTACCATCCTTGCAGCACTTTCTTCGGCTATCGTTACGCCTCAGTCAGCGCCACGGCCCCCGTGAAGATTCGTTCCATCGTGACCGTCCCTGTAAGTTCCATAACGAAAGAACTTGAGACAGGAACGCTCACAACCGGCAACGCACTCATCAACCGGCTGATTTCCAACATGGTCTGGGGACAGCGGTCCAACTATCTTTCCGTACCGACAGACTGTCCCCAAAGAAACGAACGCCTCGGATGGACCGCCGACACGCAGGTTTTTGCGGAAACCGGTTCATTCTTCGCGAACACAGACCGATTCTTCCACAAATGGACACGTGACCTGCGTGACACCCAAACAGAACTCGGAGGACTTCCAGGAGTCGCTCCTTTCGCACAATACGGTGCAGCGCCAAACGAGATGATGAGGGTCGGCTGGGCTGACGCAGGAGTAATCGTTCCTTGGGTCGTCTGGAAGCAGTTCGGAGACAATTCAATCGTTGACGAGAACTGGGATGCGATGGAAAAGTTCATGACTCACGTGAACGAGACGAAATATGACCATGCGGCCCTCGCGGCGGAGAACGGCAACGACCAGTACGCGGACTGGCTCAGCTACGAGGCGCTTGAAAGCCACTCGCCGAAATTCGACAAGGATGCTTCAGGAAAAAAGACGCTGAAGAAAGACTATGACGAGTACTGGGACTATCTCGGAGCAAGTTACTGGGCAATCGACGCGGCGATGATGCGCGACATGGCAAAGGCCACCGGACGCGACTGGAAAACATACGAAGCAATGACGGCCGACGCTAAGGATTACCTCCGCGAGAACTTCCTCAACTCCGACGGCAGCTTCCGGAACGCCGTATTCAACACGATGCAGACCCCAGCACTTTTCGCCCTCCGGAACGGTCTCGTCGATGGACAGGCAAAGGATAACATGACCGCACACCTGCGTAAAAATTTCGAGGAGCACGGAATGTGCCTCCAGACAGGCTTTCTCGGCACGTCAATCCTGATGCCGACCCTCTCCGAAAACGGGATGGCAGACATAGCCTATAACCTCCTGTTTCAAAGGAAGAACCCGAGCTGGCTCTATTCAGTCGACAACGGGGCGACCACAATCTGGGAGCGCTGGAACAGCTACACCATCGAGAGCGGAATGGGTCCGAAAGGCATGAACAGTTTCAATCACTACGCCTACGGATGTGTCTGCGAATGGCTCTGGAAGACAGCGGCCGGCATCGCAGCCGACACCGAAGCGCCCGGATTCCGGAACATCATCATGAAGCCCATCCCTGACCGTCGCCTCGGCTCCCTCAAGGCCTCCTACAAGTCCGCCGCAGGACTCATCACAAGCGAATGGAAATATGAGGGCAACACTTGGGAGTGGCATTTCGGCATCCCTAAAGGCAGCACCGCCACTGTCAGCCTTCCCGACGGCAGCGCCCCGACGAAATACGGCCCCGGCAGCCACTCCGTAAGGCTCACGCTCGGCAAATAGGAGACACCGCACATCATAAAAGAACCCGTGCAATGATAAACCCCGAAAGTCAAACAAAAAACTTTCGGGGTTTATTATCCGTTTAGTCTCGCTGAAACTTACTCCACCGGGTTCTCGCCGTTCTGGATGTGGCGTTTGCGGACGAGGGCTTCGAGGAGATAGTAGTCGGCGTAGTTGAGAGGGACATCGATGCTGCTGCCGTGAGGGATGCTTCCCACGGAGTGCTGGAGGAGGAATCCGCCGTTGGTGCCGAGAGCGGCGCGGTATGGAGCGGCGGAGAGAGAGGTGACAATCTTGTCGGCAGCGGCAAGATAGCTGTCATTTTTCGTATACTCCCAAAGCTCATAGAGAGCCGATGCCATTATGGCTCCGGCAGACGCATCCCTCTGGTTCACATACTTCTCATACGCCGGAGTAATCTTGGCATATTCCACCGCATCGTAGTCCCACAGCGGAATGAAATCCTCAGGCATATTCTTCTCGTTGACGAGGAAATCGGCGATGTGGCGGGCCTGCTCAAGATAGCGTGGATCCTTCGTGTAACGGTAGGTGGCAGTGTAGCCGTAGAGCGCCCAGGACTGTCCGCGTGACCAACGGGACTCGTCTCCTGCGCCTTGTGCGGTCTCGCGGCTGCGGACGGCGCCTGTCTCCGGATCGTAGTCAACCACGTGGTAGCAGCTGTAGTCACTGCGGAAATGGTGCTCCATCGTCTTGTCGGCGTGACTTATGGCGATGTCGCGGAATGTCGGGTCTCCGGAAATCTCGCTTGCGCGGAAAAGAAGTTCGAGGTTCATCATGTTGTCGATGATGACAGGGCAGATCCATCCCCTCTCCTTCTGCCAGCCACCGGTGACGTTCCATGACTGGATGATGCCTGCCTTGGGACGGAAGCGGGTTGCAAGGGACTTCGCGGTGTTTACGAGCACGGTGTCATATCCGGGGATATTCTTGAGCCTGAGCCCGTTGCCATAGCTGTCGTAGACCATGAAACCGACGTCGTGGTGCTCCGTGAAGTACTGAAGGTTATGGAGAGCCTCCGTCTGCTTCTGCGCATGCACTGCATAGTCCTCTTTTCCTGTGAGTTCATACATATACCACATCGTGCCGGCGAAGAATCCGCTAACCCAGTCCCTTTCCGGAACGAAGACCACCTTCCCGTCCTTGACTGTCGACGGAAATCTGACCGCACCGCCCTCTTCGGATTCGGCAATGAGCCCGGCAAGCTGCTTCTCGGCAAAGCCGATGTTGTCGTCAATGATGTCATTCTTTGGGGTGCAGGCAAATGCCGTCAACAGAAGAACTGGCAATAAAAGTTTCTTTTTCATAATCCGTTAGTGTTATATTTAGTTGATTCAAAATCTCTTACAAAAACAATAAAGGCCAACTAAAAGCAATTTAGCTGACCTTTTCACCTCTGCGGTGAGAGGGGGATTCGAACCCCCGGAACCCTAATCGAGTTCGGCAGTTTAGCAAACTGCTGGTTTCAGCCACTCACCCATCTCACCAGTTGTTGTACCAATCTGTCCCGCAAAAGGGACAGCAAAGGTATAACAAAATAATTGCTTTAACAAATTTTTCGGGATTTCGCGAGAATTTCCGAGAATTTCCGAAAAATCCCGAAAAATTTCAATGATTTCCTATCTGTTCTCGGCGTCGACCATACAGCGAACTGCGAGACCCTGTGCTCTGTTGGCAGAGAAGGTCTTCTTGCCGTCCTTGTCGCCTGCGGCTCCGCCATAACCTGCGGAGAAGTAGCAGTGCTGAAGGACGTATGCCTGATTGCCTACCGGAGAATTTGACCAATAGAGAGCACCATGTTTGTTGTTAGAACCCGTGCGGTTGCCCCAAGTTCCGTTTGAGCCCCAGTGTGCGCCGATATAAATCCAATAATCGCTCGTTCCACCATCAAGAGGAATCTCCACAACGGAAGCGATGTTCGGAAAGAGGATGTCGTCCTTCGGAGTTACGTCCGTGTGGTCAATCTCATTGCGCTTTCCGTACGTGATCGCATATTCAATCACATCTCCCGAAGCGACGCGATAACCTGCAGGACACGGGTCATAGACTGTCTTGCCCATGTCGATATTCTTGTCATAGAGGTCTTCCGTCTCATTGCCGCCCCAGAGATTTAGGAACTCTCCGACATACCAGTTGCCGTTGGATGTCCATCCGTCGCCGCTCGCATAGCCCCACTTGATGAAAGGCTTTGCAAGAGCTGCCTTGAGGTCTGTCTCAGCCGTGACGAGAGCGCCCTGATAGTGTTCCTGCTTGCTGACTGACCACATGAGTGGAGCAGGACGTCCCCACTGGAAATATGCTCCCCAGTCACCCTTTGCCGGAATTATTTCCTTTGTCGCCGGTCTCTTCGCGCCAAGGTTACGGTCCATCACGGACTTTCCAGTGCCCGGATAAGCGTTGGCCTTAGGTTCCTCACCCGGCTCGTAGGAGTTAATCATATATGACCAGAGAAGATTGTAGTCCTTATCATAGATTGCCACCACTCCCCAGGCAGAACTTCCGCAATTCTTTGATGTCGGAGCCATCTCGACGGTCACCGTATAGTCTCCGTTCACCGGAGTGGTAGGCTTGTCATTATATGTCATCGTGCCATCGGAAAGGCGGATGAGACCGTTGTTTCCAACATCCCCGGATGAAATGATACCCACATACTTAGGTTCGGCGACCTGCGAGAAGTCGCCGCGTGCCTTCACGTCGAATGTCACCTGATTCCAATTGTCTTCCGCGCTGCGCTCCACGAAATAGGTATTCTGCGCGCCGTAGCACCAGCCGTTCACGAGATTTCTCTTCTCCACAGGCTCATACCACGTGAACGCGTTGCTTGAGGCATTGACCGAGCCGAGGTCGATTGTGGTCATCGTGCCAGCCTCAAGCTTGCCCTTCTTCGCGAGTTCCACAGGGATGCTGACAGTCTCTTTCTTGTCATTGGCAAAAGTAACAATGGCATAGACAGTTGCGGAAGTAAGGTCAGCACCCGGAAGGAGCGTGAGGTAGAGTTCCTGCTTGTCGGAGCCGATGGCCTTGAACTGCGCGTTGTCCGCAAGCGCGACCTTTGCAGAAGAGCTTGTCTTGCCGTTTTCCGGAACGACAATGGCCTTATTCTCAACGTCAAAGGCATATTCACCCGTGAGGACAGCCTCACCGGCAGCGTCGTAGAGCTGAACTGACTTGAGCATATAGTCGGCATAGTCGGTCGACGCGACGACAAAGCGGATGTAGGACATCGCATGAGTGAGAGAGAAGTCTATTTTCTTCGTATCGGCGGCAACCTGCGTGAATCCGTAGGCAAATCCATTCTTTCCTATTTCCTTGTCGCTCACCGCTGCCTGCTCCTGAAGTTCCGGAATAGTCCCATGAATCATGAAATCGTCCACGTTGAGATCCGCCTTCTCGGAATATGGGTAGTAGATGAGAAAATTCTCGGTGCCCTTTTCCGGAAGTCTGAGACCTTCAGCCTCCTCCGATTCGGGCTCGACAGGAATAAAGACTCCGTTCGGAGAGCCGATGGAGGTGCTGAGAAGATACGCGCGGTAGTTGATGTTGTTCGTGGAACCAGAGACAGTGAATATTCCTATGGCATCGTCCTTTGACCACACGAGTTTGTTTGTCGGAGCCTCGGCATCGGTGAA
>DJSA01000087.1 GCA_002438905.1 Bacteroidales bacterium UBA6346 | reverse complement strand
AGCGTCAACGTACTTGTTGCCGCTCTTCGCCGATGCCTCGTCCACATTGCAGACATAGAGAATGGGCTTGTCGGTGAGGAGGAAAAGCTCCTTTGAGAGCGCGATGTCCTCCGGATTCTCAAGCTTCACGCTGCGGCAGCTCTTTCCGCTTTCAAGAGCCTCCTTGTAGCGCAGCAGGAGTTCCATCATCTTTGCCGCCGTCTTGTCTCCGCCTGCCTTGGCCTGCTTTGATACCTTCGCGAGCCTGCTCTCAACTGTCTCAAGGTCTTTAATCTGAAGTTCGAGGTCAATCACTTCCTTGTCCCTCACCGGGTCAACCGAGCCTTCCACATGCACAATATTCGGGTCATCGAAGCAGCGGAGCACATGAAGAATTGCATCAGTCTCGCGTATGTTTGCCAGAAACTGGTTGCCGAGACCTTCTCCCTTGCTGGCTCCCTTCACGAGCCCCGCAATATCCACAATTTCCACAGTGGCCGGCACGAGGCTCTTCGGATGGCAAAGCTCGTTCAGCACGTCAAGTCTCTTGTCAGGGACGATGGTCGAGCCGATGTTGGGTTCTATTGTGCAGAAAGGGAAGTTTGCACTCTGCGCCTTTCCTGAACTCACACAATTGAAAAGAGTGGACTTTCCAACGTTAGGAAGTCCGACTATACCGCATTTCAGTGACATTTTTTCTTTTTTTTTATATCGGACTGCAAAAGTAGCAAATGTTTTTCTTTTTCTTTCAATCAATTTCGCCGATTCTTCGGACATTTGGCTGGTTACGGGAATATGATTTCATAATGTCGAAAAATGAAAAAATTGCGGAATAATAAATCTTTGCGAAAATATCTGTTCGGGGTCATTGCCGTGGGCGCAGTTCTGTTCGTTCCCGCCGGGAGAATTGCAGCACAAGGAAACATTGTGTTCTGGAATCTTGAAAATTTCTTCGACTACTTTGACGATGGAGGGTCTTCTTCAGACGCGGACTTCTCGTCTCGCGGAAGCCGGAGGTGGACAAAGGCAAGGTTCGCGAAAAAATGCAACATGATCGGGAAAGCGCTGCTGTGGATGGGGGAGAACTGCTGTGCTGACGGTGAACCGCCTGCTGTCGTGGGCGTCGCTGAGGTGGAGAATGCCTTTGTGCTGAACCGTCTTGTCAATTCGCCGGTGCTGAAGAAGTTGAACTATGGATATGTGCATTATGATTCGCCGGACAGGCGTGGAATCGATGTTGCGCTGCTCTACCGACGCGACGTGGTAAGGGTGTTGTCTTCGCGGCCTGTGCATATTTATGGAGACGACGGGGCGGTGATGCGGACGCGGGACATATTGTACGTGTATGCGGAACTTTTGTCTGAGGCAAGCGGCCCCGACGTTGCAGCGAGCCCACCTGATAACAAATATGAGGGGCTGTCTGTAAAACCGCCGCGGATTCACCTTTTGGTGAACCACCACCCGTCGAAGTTTTCCGGCGCAAAGGCATCGATGCGCGCCAGGGAACTGGCCATGACGGCGCTGCGGGATTTGTGCGATTCCATAATGCGGGTCTCGGATGCACCGATTGTGGCGATGGGGGACTTTAATGACACTCCGGACGGACGACAGTTCACTCTGATAGGCGGACAGCTTAAAAACCTTGCCGAGCCGCTTTCTGAAAGGGGAGAGGGGAGTATCAGGTATGACGGGCGATGGGAGTTTATAGACCACTTTCTTGTCGGTAATATGACGTGTTCTGACAGTGGTCGTGATGTGTCGCGCGAAGGTACGGCAGAAAATGGGGCTGATGATCGTCCGGATGAGGATGGAGGCTGTGGCGCATTTGAGATGGGTGTCGTGCAGGTGCCGTTTCTCATGACAGTGGACAGGGCGCACACGGGATTCAAGCCCATGAGGACATACGTCGGACCCGGATATGTCGGAGGCGTGAGCGACCATTGTCCGATACTATTCCGTTTTTATGGAAATAAGGCAAAAATTTTATAACTTTGGCTCCGTTTGGCGAAAACCGCCGGCAAGACACACGTACTGATCGAAAATTATAAACTAAAATTGATAAGCAATGGACAAGACAGCAATTTCTAAAAAATTCGACACCCTATTCGGCGGTGACGGAGAGTTTTACGCTTCGGCGGGACGCATCAACCTCATCGGAGAGCACACCGACTACAACGGTGGCTTCGTTTTCCCGGGAGCGATTGATAAGGGCATTGTCGCTGAAATCAGGCTTAACGGAACAAACAAAGTGAAGGCCTTCGCGCTTGACCTTGACGAGTACTGCGAGTTCGGGCTCAATGAGGAGGATGCACCTGTTCAGAGCTGGGCGAGATATGTGTTCGGCGTTTGCCGCGAGACCATCAAGAGAGGCGGAAAGGTCGAGGGATTCGACACTGTTTTTTCGGGCGATGTTCCTCTCGGAGCCGGGATGTCGTCGTCGGCCGCGCTTGAGAGCACCTTCGCGTTCGCGCTCAATGAAATTTTCCAGAACGGAATCGACAAGTTCGAACTTGCGCGCATCGGCCAGAGCACAGAGCACAACTATTGCGGAGTGAACTGCGGAATCATGGATCAGTTCGCTTCCGTTTTCGGTAAAAAGGGCAACTTGATGCGTCTGGACTGCCGCTCGATGGAGTTTGAGTACTTTCCTTTCGACCCGGGCAAACATGGTTATAGGCTTGTTCTTCTTAACTCCTGCGTCAAGCACGAACTTGTGGGTTCTCCCTACAATGACCGCCGCGCATCCTGCGAGAGGGTTGCAAAGGTTCTCGGTCAGGAGTTCCTGCGTGGAGCGACGATGGAGCAACTTTATGCAATCAAAGACAAAATTTCTGAGGAGGACTTCAGGCGGGCCCGCTATGTCATCGGCGAGGAAAAGCGTGTTCTCGATGTTTGCGAGGCTCTCAATCATGATGACTACGAGACTGTCGGAGAGAGAATGTACGAGACACACTGGGGTCTGTCTAGGGATTATGAGGTTTCGTGTGAGGAACTCGACTTTCTTGCTAACATTGCCAAGGACTGCGGCGTGACGGGCTCCAGAATTATGGGCGGCGGCTTCGGAGGCTGCACCATCAACCTCGTCAAGGAGGAACTCTACGGCGCGTTCATTGCCAAGGCAAAGGCAGCGTTCATGGAGAAGTACGGTCACTATCCGATTGTGATTGATGTCGTCATCTCTGATGGTGCAAGAAAACTCGAATAGTGATACATTTTGCAAACTCGCCAATCTTACGGATTTTTCCTGAGA
>DJSA01000020.1 GCA_002438905.1 Bacteroidales bacterium UBA6346 | reverse complement strand
CTCGCGGACTGTCACCGCCGATCGGGATTCACACCCTGCCCTGAAGTAATGCGGCGCAAAGATAATTCTTTTTTATTTTATTCGCAATGCGATAAACTGGGTTTTCACCAGATTCTCTACTTCACCCGGTAGGGCTGATCATCGTAGAGGAGGTATTTCTTGGCCTTGCGGATCCACTTCTGCTCTTCCGTTTTGACGTGGTCGCGCATCTCCATCGGGCTTACGTCTCCAAGGATACATGACAGGATAACTGGGTCGGATAGTTTAACGGAAAAATCGGGGTCAAGCGCAAAGTCCGGAAAAGTCTGATGCATGTAGCGCATCAGATGTATGGTGTGTAGGAGGGAGTGGTACTCGCTACCTGGCTGAAGCATAATCTGGTAGCCGTAGCATTTCTTGTTTTCATAACGTCCGCAGGCAGGTGTGAACGAGCACGAACGCATCATCACGCCTTCTGCGGATGGTGGCGGAACAATGCCGGGCTGACCGGACGAGACCGTCTTGACAAAAGGGGCTCCGATGTATTCGTACGGCCGAGTTGTGCCGATGCCGGCAGATACATTGGTGTTATTCCATAGGCCCCCTCCGCTGTACATGTCACAAGTGAACATGCCGGGGATGTCCGAGCACGGGGCAATAGCCCAGGGAAGAAGGGTTTTGGTAGAATCGGTCGCGTTCGCTGAAATCACGTGCAAGGCATACTTCGCTCCTATTTCCGTATAATATAGTAGTGCCAATTCTCCAAGGGAAAGCCCGTGACGATGGGGAATCTTTGGAGTATGAGGTTCACAGACGCCTTGGGGCATGGAGCCCTCTACCACGCGCCCTGCAGGATTCACATGGTCAACAATATAGAGAGACGGGGCACTGTCACCCATGTCGCAGAGAGCTTCCATCAGAGCCATCACATCTTTCGTGTAGTTAAAATAGCGGACCCCAACATCCTGTATCTCAACCACAACAGCGTTGAGCCCCAGAAGTTCAGCGGGAGCGAACTCTATGTGATTCGTGAGCGGGGTGAGTTCCGTGTCACGAGGCGAGAAAACCATCTTAAGATTGCCGCGCTGACGAAAAATGTCATACATATACCGACCGCTTGCTGTGTCCCAGCAGTTCTGGGTGCAGAAGCAAGCGACCTGGCCGTCGACAAGAGACTTGTCAAGTTGGTCTTGAAGAGGTGTTGTTCTGAATGAAAACATCAACCGATGATTTTTCTTGCGATACCTATTACCTCATTTGCGAGGGCGTCAGCCTCCTCCTTTGTGGCTGCCTCGGCATAAATGCGGATAATCGGCTCGGTGTTGGAGCGGCGCAAGTGAACCCACTGCTTTTTGTCCTCAAACGAAATCTTCACGCCATCTATCGTATTCACGTTCTCGTGTGCGTAAATCTTCTGCATTTCGGAAAGAATCTTGTCAATCAATGCCTTGTCCGAAAGGTCAATGCGGTTCTTAGTGATGACATACTGAGGATAGGTCTTCAGAAGTTCAGAGACTTTCATATGCTTGTGCGCCAGATTGGTGAGGAAGAGGGCCACGCCGACCATCGCATCACGTCCATAGTGGAGAGCCGGGTAGATCACTCCGCCATTGCCCTCGCCGCCGATCAGCGCACCGCACTCCTTCATCTTAGTGGTCACGTTGACTTCACCCACAGCAGCAGCGAAATACTCGCCGCCGAACTTCTCCGTCACGTCGCGAAGGGCACGTGAAGAAGAAAGGTTCGATGCTGTAGCCATACGATATGGTGAGCAGACTTCATCTAGGGATTTTCCTGTTTCGAGAGCCTCATTGTAGGCCCGTCCCAGAAGATAGTCGGCAACGCTCACAAGAGTGTACTCCTCACCGAAAGGCTTCCCGTCTTCGCAGATGAGGGCCAGACGGTCAACATCAGGGTCAACGGACACTCCAAGATCGGCCTTTTTCCTTACAACAGTCTCGGAAAGTTCCACGAGATTTGCCGGAAGCGGTTCCGGGTTGTGAGCAAAATCACCGGTAGGTTCACAATTCAATTCAACGCACTCCACGCCAAGTCGCCTGAGCAGACGCGGCATTATGATGCCGCCGACTGAGTTCACGGCATCGAGCACGACCTTGAATCCGGCCTTGCGTACAGCTTCCACATCAACCGCAGGAAGCGCAAGCACGGCATCAAGATGTTCATCGGTAAAATCATGTTCTTCCACGATGCCCAGTTCCTCAACTGGAGCAAAGCTAAAATCTTCTTTATCAGCACATTCAAGGATTGCCGCGCCTTCCTCGGCATTGAGAAACTCACCCTTCTCGTTGAGTAGCTTCAGGGCGTTCCATTGCTTCGGATTGTGCGAGGCCGTGAGTATGATTCCGCCGTCCGCCTTTGAAAAAGTGACGGCCATCTCTGTTGTCGGAGTCGAGGCGAAGCCTGCCTTGACAACGTCCACGCCACAGGAAATCAACGTGCCGCACACAATGTCCTCCACCATCTCGCCGCTCAGCCGCGCGTCCTTTCCGACCACGACCTTATAACGCTCTTCTGCTGCCTTGGGACGACGCTCACGAAGTTTCTCGCAATAGGCATATGTGAATTTTACAATATCAATTGGAGTCAGGGCATCTCCTGGTGCGCCACCGATTGTGCCTCGTATACCGGAGATTGATTTTATCAGTGTCATGTCAACAATAGTTTTATTTATTCCAAAATGTCAGTGCTTTTGCATATCACAGAATCCGCAAAATTACGAAAAGAGGATATATTTTCATATTTTTAACCAATATTTTCAAACATATTCATACATTTGCCGTCCGAAAAACGGAGCCGGTATACGCAAATCCGCAAAAATCTGAAAATTTCGAAAAATGAAAGCCTTATATACCATATTGTTACTGATATGCTCTAATATCTTCATGACGTTCGCATGGTACGGCCACCTGAAGTTACAGGAAATGAAGATTTCCACAGGATGGCCGCTGATCCTCGTGATTCTATTCTCATGGGGTGTCGCATTTTTTGAGTACTGCGCCCAGGTTCCGGCGAACAGGATAGGATTCGATGGGAACGGAGGCCCTTTCTCGCTGATGCAACTTAAGGTTATTCAGGAAGTCATATCCCTGACTGTCTTCACTGTGCTCGTCACTGTGCTGTTTAAGGGTCAGACTCTCCAATGGAACCATTTCGTGGCGTTCGGCTGCCTGATTCTTGCCGTATTCTTCGTTTTTCTCAAGTAAGCCCAGCAACACCCGAAGAAGTTTTGCTACAAGCCGAATTGGCTGAAAAAATTGTTTCCCTTATCGTCTATAAGGATAAATGCAGGAAAGTCCTCAACGCGGATTTTCCAGACGGCCTCCATGCCTAGCTCAGGGAACTCAACGCATTCGATGCTCTTTATGTTATTCTGCGCAAGGATTGCCGCAGCCCCTCCCGATGGATCCGAGATAGAATCCCATGCTTCTTGCAGGCATCGGTCACGACCTATCTTCTATTGCCCTTGGCAAGCATGATGGTTGTTGGAAGAGAATCGTAGTAGTGGGTGGAAGCCAACTTCACCGTGAGGAGATTGTTTTCCGCAGAAGTTCGCCAATCACAAAAGCGATGTGATAAGGAGGGCAGGCAGCCGTCCCCAGACTCCCCCATCACGTTCTTCATCCTCCAAAACATCAACCAGCCGGTGGGCCACAGCCGGAGCTGGGTCTATGAAGCGGACGCGCTCCACAGTGCTGCCGTCACGCCCAGTCAGCGGATGCTCCACCAGCAGATCGTCCGAGGCCCTTTCAAGCACAGGAAGTAGGAACGGATAGTGGGTGCAACCCAAGACTATGGTGTCGGCTCCAGCCTCAATGAGAGGTTCAAGTCCCTTTCTGACAATATCATACGCGCCTTTCCCATTCAAAAGGTTCTTTGCCCCGTCAAACTCGCATGACATACCACCCGTTGCATGGAGGGGGCTGGTGGGCAGGCTGTCTTCTACTTTCTTGACTCCATCTGATGCACTGCTAAGGAAGATGCAGCCTTTTTTGTACTGCTCGGCAATTCCGCTTTCCTCAACGAGTTCAACAAAACCGCGTCCTACCGACTCTACAATCCTCACCCCTCCTGACCATCGCCCCTTCATGTCTATGTACTTGCTCCCGTGCAGTGTTCCTGCCGTGGCCAGAACGCCCACGATCCCAGTTCGTGTTGCAAGCGCCGCCGGCTTCACCGCCGGTTCCATACCGATGAACGGGATATGGTCACGCTGCCCGCCAGTAAGTTCAAGAACTCGGTCTGAAGGAGCAGTCCCATATTCCTCGCGGAGTGTAGCTATAGCAGCAGAAGTAGCAGTATTACAGGCTATTACAACGACATGAGCGCCTGCTTCAATCAGAATTTCAGTTATTGCACGTGACCTCCCGAGCACATATTCCGCAGATTTCTCCCCGTAGGGGCAATGAGCCGTGTCCGCATAATAGACAAAACGCGCCTTCGGGACAGCCTTCTCAAGCTCCCGGAGCACCGAAAGCCCTCCGACCCCCGAATCGAATACCCCGACAGTAATATCCCCGCTCATATTCATCCTGCCAAATATCTGTACTCTCTATCAAATGTCTGTCTGCAAATACCCAACATCAGCCCAGCCCGCAAAACTGCGCAAAATTACAAAATAAAGCCAAATATTTTCGCCGTTGGAAAGAAAAAGTTTGCAGGATAAAAAATTTTGTCTACCTTTGCAATCCCAAATGAAAAAACGCTGGGTTCGTATAACGGTTAGTACTCAAGATTCTCAATCTTGCAATAGGAGTTCGATTCTCCTACCCAGTACAGGAAAGGCTTCAGGTTGAGGCCTTTTTTCTTTATACTCTATGCTGGTCGTCTATAATAATTGACTATAATTGTAGACGAGAAAGCATAAACATCAAAAAGAACTCGTCTTTTTGTTAATTCTGAAATAAAGAGTCATATTTGTATACGAAAAATTTGCTTCCCAGTTGGTTGGAGGAAATTGATAAGACATGGAAATATGGAAACACAGGAAAGCACTAGGCAGTTGAAGGTTGCCAGAGAGATACAGAGAGAGATGGCGGAGATTCTCCGCAGCAAGGGAATGGCGGCGTTCGACGGGGCTCTGCTCAGCGTGAGCGGCGTGAAAATCAGCTCGGATCTTTCCGTGGCAAAGATTTACGTCAGCGTGTTCCCGTCGGACAAGGCGGAGGGCGTGATGGCGAAACTGAAGGAAAACGCCAGGGGGCTCCGCGGAGAACTCGGCCATACCATGGGCAGGCAGCTGCGCATCGTGCCTGAAATCATATTCTATCTGGACTCGTCGCTGGACTATGTTGAACACATCGAGGAACTGCTGAAAAAATAAGCTAAAAGGCGGATTGCCGCGTTGTGCCGAAATGAAATTAGATTTCTACATCGCCTCGCGCTATCTGTTCGCGAAGAAGTCGCAGAATGTGATAAATGTCATTTCTGCGATAAGCGCCGTGGGGATGGCGGTGGGAACAGCTGCGCTCATCGTGGTCCTGTCTGTCTATAACGGGTTCGACTCGCTCGTGAAGTCGATGATGAGCACGGTCGAGCCGGATATCATGGTCAGCCCGGCACAAGGCAAGTACTTCGTTCCCGAAGGCGAGGTCTACGNNGCCCGGCGACTGGAAAGTACTTCGTCCCGGACGGCGAGGCCTACGACTGGCTCTACGACAATCCTCAGGTCGCAAGCATCTGCGGGACGCTTCAGGAAAATGTCTTCGTCCTTTATGAGAACAGGCAGGCCACCGCGCTGGTCAAGGGCGTTGACGGCATCTATGAGGAAGAGTCCCGGCTCGGCGAGCACATCGTCCGGGGAGAGTTCAGCCTCCACCGGGGTGACGTTCCGCTTGCCTGCACAGGCTCGGTTCTGGCCCACAGCCTCGGCATCAATCCGGCTTTTCTCGCCGGCATAGAGATTTACTATCCGTCCCGGACACGCCGCATATCAGCCGCCAACCCGGCATCCTCACTTGAAAGCGTGACCGTGTGGCCGTCGGGAGTGTTCAGCATCAACAGCGA
>DJSA01000125.1:6805-6987 GCA_002438905.1 Bacteroidales bacterium UBA6346 | reverse complement strand
TTCCGTCATAGGCGGACAGCAGAGCGGCCGAAGCCATATATCCCCACCACAGCATCATCATATCCCGTATTTCTTCAGTTTTGCATAAAGCGTCGGACGGCTGATATTCAGAGACTTGGCGACGAGGGATATGTTCCCTCCAAACCGGCTCATCGCGGCGCGGATGGTCTTTTCCTCGACGC
>DJSA01000125.1:6498-6706 GCA_002438905.1 Bacteroidales bacterium UBA6346 | reverse complement strand
CTCAAGTCCGAGTCCCGCGATGATTTCCCCGTCCGCGAGGATCACTGCCTTTTCTATGCAGTTGCGCAGTTCGCGTATGTTCCCCGGCCATGCGTAGCTCTCCATCTCCGCGACTGCGGTCTGTGAGAATCCCGTCACCTCTCGTCCATATTTCCCGGCAAATTCCGCAAGGAACTGCTCAGCCAGCGGCAGAATCGCGTCCGGACGC
>DJSA01000125.1:368-6444 GCA_002438905.1 Bacteroidales bacterium UBA6346 | reverse complement strand
CGGTAGTAGAGGTCCTCGCGGAACAGCCCGTCTCGCACGAGGGCAGGAACGTCGGCGTTTGTCGCGCAGATGAGTCGGATGTCAACAGGAATGCTCCTTGTGTCGCCGACCCTGGTCACGCTGCGGCTCTGGAGCACGCGAAGCAGCTTTGCCTGCGACTGCTGCGGGATGTTGGCAATCTCGTCGAGGAAGAGCGTGCCGCCGTTCGCCTGTTCGAACTTGCCGGCATGGTCGGACTTCGCGTCCGTGAACGCGCCCTTGACGTGTCCGAACAGCTCGCTCTCGAAAAGTGTCTGCGTGATTGCTCCGGCATCCACGCAGACCATCGGCCCGGCTGCGCGTCCCGAAAGAGTGTGAATCTCATGGGCAAGCACGTCCTTTCCAGTTCCGTTCTCCCCGGTAATCAGTACAGTGGCGTCCGTAGCCGCGATTTTCTCCACGTCGCCGCGCAGCCTCCGCATAGCCGCGCTCTCGCCCCAGAACATCCTCGGCCCGTCGTCGGCCACCTTGACCTTCGTCGCGGCCTTTTTCCTGTCACGTATTCCCGTAAGCGTCTCAATCAGCTTCGCGTTGTCCCATGGCTTCACGACAAAATCCTCCGCTCCGCGTTTCATTCCTTCCACCGCGAGGGCGATGTCCGCATAGGCCGTGAACAGCACCACTGCCTGCTCCGGCCGCCGTGACTTTATTTCCGACAGCCAGAAAAGCCCCTCGTTCCCCGTGTTGATATCCGTCCTGAAGTTCATGTCCAGAAGAATCACGTCCGGTCTCAGGCTCTCCACCGTCCTCATCAGCGACACGGGCGAAGGCACCGTCTCCACCCGCTCAAAGCACCCACCCAAGAGTATCTTCAGCGCCTCCCGAATCCCCTGATTGTCGTCAACGACCAATATTTTTCCCTTTTTCGCCATAATAGCCCGCAATTTACTCTCATTTCCCCGAATATCCAAAAATCCGAGAACTCATTGCCTTGACTTTTGGATAAAAATCGCCGATTATAGCCTTGACTTTTGGATGAAGATGCTCGCAAGCCCGTATCCTTCCGTTTCCACTCTGGAAGGGCATTATAAATCTTTTGTGTAATGGCTGCCAAATCAACGACACATGTAGATGCGCTGCACCATTCCGAGATTTTTGTAAGTATGAAATAGCACTGTTCTGAGATTTTAAGAAATGATTTCTTGGTAAGAAAAGACTTCCTAGGATTAGTTCTCAATAAGAAACCTCCGTCCAAGTCACAGGGACGGAGGCTTATCGTATCAAATGGTATTATATATGTTTAACTAAACAGTTATACATTTAATCAAAGAGCATACCAAACTCAACTGAAGCCCCTCAAACGGCGATTTTGAAGGATTGCCTGATAAATCCGCTTGGTGTAAAAGTCGCATAAAAGGATGGGATGCAAGGCGGCTTTTACTCTGACTTCAGCTGCTCCACAGGATTGCTCGTCGCCGCCCTCCAGCTGCGGAGCGTCACGATGGCGACCGTGATGACAAGCACGGCCAGAAGGGCTGCGGCGAAGACCCACCAGACAATTTCCGTGTGGTAGGCGAAGCCGTCGAAATAGAGCCGAACAATCAGCCAGCTCACCGGTGCGGCCACTGCAAACGACACGAGCACGATGACTATGAACTTGCGGTTGAGCATCTTGAGTATGTCCGTGACACCGGCTCCGTTCACACGCCTGATTGCAATCTCGCGGCTTCTGTGCTGCGTCTCGAAAAGCACGAGACCGAAGACTCCCATAAGCGAGATGATGATTGCAATCAGCGTGAACAGCCCTATCATCTGCGCGAGCTGACTCTCCCTCTTATACTGAGCCCCGAGTTCCTTGTCGAAGAAATCCACTCCGTAGGTCTCCGGATCGGTGTCCGGGCGCATCTCGGCCACGGTGTTGTTCACGAACCGCATCACCTCGGCAGGGTTGGCTCCCGGGACAGTCCTGATGTAGATGTGCCTGAATCCGCTTCTCCATCTGTGCTTGCCGAATACATAGAATGCGAAAGGCGCGTTTCCATACTGCAAAGGCTTGAAATGGAAATCCTTGCAGATTCCTACGACCTCGGTCTTTGCCCCGTGCCCCGGTCCCGGAGTCTCAAGGTCGATGTTGAACTCCTTCTGTCCCTGAACGTTGAAAATCATGGAACTGCCATCCGAAATCTCGTCCGATTCAGAGAAATCCCGTCCCTCCACGATGCCGATTCCCATGAACCTGAGGAAATTATACGCTACCGGGTAGCACTGGAAATTGATGGTCTCACCCTTGTAGTCGCGACCCCAGCCCATTCTGGAGGTGTTGACAATCCTTCCGTCCGCCCATGTGATGTCCTCAATCTGCGGGTTGCTGCGGAGCCGGTCCTCAAAGGCATGATTCTGTTCCCCATACCAGCACAGCCCGAGGGGAATGTTTCCGGTGAGCAGGTTGGACTTGTTGAAGCCCATGTCGTAGTTCATCATGTAGCTGTGCTGCAGGCTTATGAAGGACGCGCAGACAATCAGCGCGATTGAAATGGCGAACTGGAAGCCTATCAGCACATTGCGCAGCCTCCGTCCGGCAGCTGACCCTCCGAATGAGCCCTTGAGCACGAGCGCCGGCTGGAACGAGGTGATGTAGAGCGCCGGATAGATGCTTCCTCCGACCGCTGCGACGAGCGCGACGGCAACCGTAACGGCCAGAACTGCGGCATTGTCCCTGATGCCAACGTTTGAACTGAGTATGTCGGAGAGCGGGCTTGCCGCAAAGGCGTAGACGAGAAGCGCCGCGAGGGCAAGGGACAGGAGCACGAGCCCTACGGATTCACCTATGAAGTTGAGAACCAGCGAGCTGCGTGAAACTCCGAAAATCTTGTAGGTGTTGACGGACCTCAGCCTTGCCGGGACGAGCGCGAAGAAAAAGTTTATGAAATTGATGAGCGCAATCAGGATTATGAGAACGGCCACCGCGAGCATCGTGATGTCCGTCGTGAGGTTTCCGGATTCTCCGGGCTTGCCGTCAAGCACTTTCGTGAAATACATTTCCTTCAAGGACACTAACTTGACGCTCATCCTGTCCAGCATCTCCTCAAACTCGGCCTTGTCTTCCTCCCCGGCCGAATCGTCTATCCGATAGAGTCGGCTCAGAAACTCCCGCATCACGGGCATCGCCTCCGTCTCGAACTCGCTTCTTTGCGAGGCGTCGCGGAGCTTCACGACATACTGGAACGACCATTCGGTCGTGCTGTCCATATGGCTGTTTCCGGCGTCATAGACCCCTTCCACATATCCGAGATCCGAGTTTTTCTGAAAATCCCGGAATATGGCGACGACCTCCATCGCGTTTTTCTCGCCCTCCGGATCACTCCATGAAATCCTGTCCCCGACCGTGACTCCGTTCTTCTCCGCAAAGGTCTCGCTCACGGCGAGGGTCGCAGGTCTTGACAGTTCCTCAAGCGAGCCTTCAGCCGCCTCGAAATTCATTGTCCGGATTCCGCCGGCGGAGTATTCCATAGTGGTGAGACGCATTTTCCGCACCGTGTCGCCGCGCCGTGTCCAGCAAATCTCCGGTTCCCCGTGCCATGCCTGGAACATTCCTCCGCACTCCACGGATGACGAACCGTTCACCAGAGCCTCGCCGAGCGGACGGCATATCCATGTGTTGTATTTCCCCGGCGAATAGTTCGACGGCAGGGCAATAATGAACGTGCGGTCCGCGTCCTTGAGCCGCTGATTATACCCGAAGTCCCGGCTCACCTGCGTCATAATCACATAGAAAGCCCCGAACGCCACCGCCATTCCGATGACATTCAGCAGGCTCGACGCCTTGTACCGCCGCAGGGTGTTTATAAAGTTATGAAATATATATCGCATTACAATTCATTCTTTACATCGCTCACAATATGACCATCAAATAAATCAATAGTCCGCTGCGCCATGGCCGCGTCTTTCTGCGAGTGGGTCACCATCACGATGGTAGTCCCCTCGCCGTTAAGCTCGCAGAGCAGGTCCATCACCTCTTTGCCGTTCTTAGAGTCGAGGTTACCGGTAGGCTCGTCGGCCAGAATCAGCTTCGGCGAGGCCACCACCGCGCGCGCAATCGCCACCCTCTGCTGCTGACCGCCGGAGAGCTGCTGCGGGAAATGCTTTGCCCTGTGGCTGATGTTCATACGTGCCATTACGGCCTCCACCTTCTCCTTCCTCTCTGCAGCCGAGAAGTTCATATAGCGCAGCGGCAGCTCGATGTTTTCATAAACATTCAGCTCGTCGATAAGGTTGAAGCTCTGGAACACGAACCCGATGTTTCCCTTGCGGAACTTCGTCCTCTCCTTCTCCTTTAGTTGCGCAACCTCCTGTCCTAACAGTAGATAGCTTCCTGAAGTAGGGTTGTCGAGAAGTCCGAGGATGTTGAGCAGCGTTGATTTTCCGCAACCGGAAGGACCCATAATCGCGACGAACTCGCCGTCCTGAATTTCAAATGAAACATTGTCGAGAGCCACCGTCTCAATCTCCTCGGTCCTGAAAACCTTGCAAATGTCTGTAATCTTAATCATAATACCTTTATTTTTTTTGTTTTATATTTCAATATATTCAATTCTCGTATATTCGAATCGTTGTCGATTATTATAGACTCTTATTTTATATTGCTATTTCGGAAATTCTGTATATGCGCGAAATGGCTTCAAGGAAGCCGGAGGTGAGAAGCCCAGCGCGATTTCTTTTCATGAGCGATGGGTTCTCGCTTCCAGCGTGAAGCCCGTAAATCCCAATCTAATACTCATATAATTATAGCTTGTCATCACTCAGTTTTAATACTCTCGGCCGGATTGCGGTTTGCCACAATCTGGACATAAATGTCCGAAATGACGGCAACAATGCCGAGCACGCCGATGAAAGTCACGGCAAACACCCACCACGGAAGCCCCGCCTGAACGCTGAACTGCTGCTCCCACCGTGCCGCCACAATCCCCGCAAGAACACAACCTACGGCCACCGACGGCCCTGCAATCCACATCACGTCCCTAAGGAACATATCCCGAATCTGCGAGAACTGAGCCCCGTTCACCCTCCGCACCGCAATCTCCTTTGCGCGGCGACGCACCTCGTCAATCGTATATCCCACAAGCCCCAAAAGGGCGATAATAAGCGAAACAATGCCTCCGATGAGCACGGCGTTCCTCGTATTCCTCGTGTCAGACAGATTGTCAAGGGCGGCAGTGCTGCATGGAACGATTTTGCTCGCCTGACCCGGCAGAATCTCATTCACCACTGCCTGCGTATGCTCCAGAGCCTCAGGGGAAATCTTGTGATACTTCACGAAAATTAGCCTGAAAAAATTGGTATATTGCTGCGGGTCACAGTAGAAGACGACCATCGGTCTGGTGGAGTAGAAACTGTCCTCAAGGCTGAACGAGCCTTGGTTTATGGGCTTGAACACACCGCAAATCCTTTTGGGGCCTTCCTTGTGCCCCGTAATCATGACATCCCTTCCGAGCACCTCGTCCCACCCGGCAGTCTTTTCCATCTTATCCACAAACCTCTCATCCACAAGTATTTCCCTGTCGGCGGCAAGCGTCCCGTCAAAATTGCGCCCCTCAATAATATCCACTCCGAGGACATTGAGCCAGTGGCTGTCGACATAATAGGCATCCCTGATATTGAACAGCTGCCTGTCCTCTCCCGGTATTGAAACGTTGTTGCCGGAATAGCCGTCGAAAGGGCTCTGGTAGGCGAAAGCCGCGTCATCCACGTCCGAAAGCGCGCGCACCTCCGCTATGAGAGTGTTCTTCTGCTCGTGGGTCGCCTCGGGGAGACTTATCATCGCGACGTTCCGGTAGTTGAATCCGAGATCTGCATTGGCCATCTTGTCATATTGCAGCGAAATCACGCAAATCACGACCGCAAGGAACGCCACGGCCGCGAACTCCACGGCCAGCAGACCGAGCTTCCATCTGCGCCTGCCCTCGCTGTAGTTCCTGAACGCTGCCGCCACCGGAATCCTGTTGAAGAAATGTGCCGGCAGAGCGGTGTTTATGAGTATGAGCACGACAACGACCGCAACTGCCAGAATCAGCGGCTTCCCAGAGAAGAGCGACGACAC
>DJSA01000125.1:0-291 GCA_002438905.1 Bacteroidales bacterium UBA6346 | reverse complement strand
CGCCAGAGCGCAGGCAAGCAGCGTGTGGACGAGAGCCTCCGCGAACATCATCCCGAACATCTCCACGCGCCCGCTTCCGAGACATTTTCGCAGAGCCATCTCGCGGCTGCGCGTCACCGTCGTCGAAAGCACTATCAGCAGATAGTTCAGCACAGAGGTCAGCAGCAGCGCGAATGCCACGAATGCAAGCAGCAGCGTCATGTTTCTCTGATTTTCGTCCTCGTTGTGGAATCCGAGAAGCGGCTTGACGATGAAATCCTGTTCAAATCCGGCGGCTCTCATCTGCTCCAC
>DJSA01000076.1 GCA_002438905.1 Bacteroidales bacterium UBA6346 | reverse complement strand
GTCGTCGGCATAGAAGCCGCATCCCGACGCTATTTTGGCCGCCCGGCATCCGAACTCTCATGGGCGGATGCCGCCACTCTTGCCGTGCTGCCCAATTCTCCGTCGCTGATTCATCCGGGCAGAAACCGCGACTTGCTCCGCAGCAAACGCGACAGGCTTCTGACCCGTCTATATAATATAGGTATAATCGACACCGTGACTTTTGAACTTGCCTGTGCCGAGCCGCTCCCGGAACGACCTCAGCCTCTTCCGCAGACGGCATATCACCTTGTGGAGAAATACCATCGCACAAATCCCGGCGAAACCATTCGCACCGGAGTGGACATATCTCTTCAGAACCATCTCGAATCCACGATAAACCGTTGGAATACAGAGTTTTCGAGAGTGGGAATCCGAGACCTTGCGGCTGTCGTCATAGACGTTCACACGGGCGAGACACTCGCATATTGCGGAAACGCGAACATATCGGAAGCCTCAACCCTGTCCTCGGGCTTCCCTGACAGCACTTCTGCGGAAAGTTATGCTTCTGTGGCAAACCATATGTCTCTTCGAGAGGGTGCGCTCGTTGACATCGCGGACTCTCCGAGGAGCACCGGAAGCGTTCTCAAGGCGTTTCTCTACGGAGCCATGCTGCAGAACGGCGACATATTGCCCCATACCCTCATCCCCGACACTCCTTTGAATGCCGGAGGCTTCACTCCTCAGAACTTTGATCTTCAGTTTTCAGGTGCCGTCTCGGCTTCCGATGCCCTTGCACGTTCGCTTAATGTTCCTTATGTCAGAATGTTGCGAGACTTTGGCGTGCAGAACTTCCGTGAATTGCTGCAAAAGGCAGGAATGACCACACTGACACGTTCTTCTGAAGACTACGGGCTCTCGCTGATTCTCGGAGGGGCGGAAGGGAAACTTTATGAGATCACGAAAATGTACGCCGCAATGTCCGCCCATTATCAACATATTACTGACTGGATTCCATCCGAATGGCCACTCACTGACCACTGCGCTCTCTGGTGGATCTTCGATACTCTCAAAGAACTGAATCGTCCGGATGAGATGGACTGGAGACTCGTGCCGTCGCTTCATAAAATCGCCTGGAAGACAGGCACAAGCTACGGATTCCGTGACGCCTGGGCTGTCGGTGTGACTCCGGACTATGCCGTCGGAGTCTGGGCCGGCAACGCAAACGGCGAATCCGCCTCCGGACTTGTCGGTGCAAGAACAGCCGGACCTGTTCTTTTTGACATATTCAACACTCTTCCCGCTTCCCGCTGGTTTGAAGAGCCATCACGCGAAGAGTATGTCTATGCCGAGGTTTGCCGCAAGTCGGGGCATCTCAGAGGACAGTTCTGCGAGGAGTGCGACTCCATAATTGTACCTGCAGCCGGTCTTCGAGGCAATGTCTGTCCCTACCATAAGCCCGTTATTCTGACCAAGGACGGCGCTCACCGTCTGACCTCTCCCGCCCAAGGCTGCATCACACGCAATTTTTTCATACTCCCGCCGGTGATGGAATGGTACTACCGCCGCTCGCACTCCGACTACATCCCGCTGCCGCCCCTGCTGCCGGGCAGTCCCACGACGGCATCCTCCCCCTTGGCCTTCATTTATCCGGAACCTGGCAGCGCCATATTCATACCCCGCGCGCTCGACGGCTCTGAGGGTGAAGTTGTCTTCAGCCTTGCCCACACCAATCCGGAAACCGAAGTCTTCTGGCATCTCGACTCAGACTATGTAGGCTCGACCCGTTTTGTCCACAGTCTCTCGCTCCGCCCCTCACGAGGCTCCCACACCATCACCGCCGTTGATGTCTCCGGCAATTCCGTCTCGTCCAATTTTACACTTGAAAACTAATACCATATTTATGAAAAGGATATTTATTTCCCTCATCCTCGCGGCGTCTCTTGCGCCGCTGTCATTTGCCCAGCACAGGGCTGACCGTCAGAGTCTTGAAAATGAGGATTCGTTCTCGATGATTGTTCTCGGAGACCCTCAGGGCTACACGAAGTACGACATCAACCAGCCACTGTTTGAGCTCTGCACGGCATGGATTGCCGACAACGTGGAGCATCTCAACATAAAGGCCGTCCTTTGCACCGGCGACCTCGTGGAACAGAACGAGAACATCACACGCGACCGCAACATGCTCAATCAGACGAGCCGTCAGATGTGGGAGTCCGCATCGCGTTCATTTGAGCGTCTCGACAACAAGGTTCCCTACATCATTTCCGGCGGAAACCATGAATATGGCTACCGAAGGGCTGAAAACGGGCGAACGAAATTTCCGGAATACTTCCCGATTGAGAGGAACTCCTGCCTTATGGACTGTATTGTCGGAGACTATCCGAACCGCAACGGAGAGGTTTCCATGGAGAATGCCGCGTTCGAGTTCCACGACAGGAACTGGGGCGACATGCTTGTCTTGACGACTGAATTTGCTCCACGCCCTGAAGTTCTCGGATGGGCACGCAAGTTTGTCGCCCAGGAAAAGTACCGCAACCACAAGGTCATCGCCATGACCCACAGCTATCTCACTGAAAGGACGGCAGACTACACGGACAATTCCCACTACACCATAACCCCTCAGACTTCCGGCAAGGATTTCTGGGACAAATTCGTAAGGGTTTCTCCTAATGTCGTCTTCGTCCTTTGCGGGCATACCGGGCATCCGGGTAAATTCGAGGACTCCGTGGCCTATCGCGTCGACAAGAATGACACCGGCCGAAAAGTCCACCAGATGATGTTCAATGTACAGATTCTTGGCGGAGGCTGGGAAGGCAACGGGGGCGACGGATGGCTTCGCATTCTCGAATTCATGCCGGACGGTAAGACGATAAAGGTCAAGACATATTCCCCGCTCTTCGGAATATCACCTTCTACGAAGCACCTCGCCCACCGTACCGGAAAGATTGACCAGTTCGACATGGTCGTCGACCTTTAACATAAAATTCGATGAAAAAGGTATTCTGCATCTGCAATCAACCGGATTGAGATGTAGTCTGTCCGACACCTATTCGTTATTTACATGCGGGCGCTGCGAGTTTCATGCAGCGCCCGAGTTTTTTTTAAAATGTCTTTACGGGCAGAAGCGCGTCCCGCCGTAAAACATTGAAAAAGTGTAAAAAATCCGTTTTAAACAAGTGTGTGGTTGACAGCGCATTGTCTTTTATCGTTGAAAAAAGGCTAAAAAAAGTTGAAAAAAGTTGTGAAAAAATTTGCAGGTAAAGAAAAAAAGCGTACCTTTGCAATCCCTTTCGGAAACGGGGGTACTTCAGGAGCTGCGAGGCACACCGGAAAGCCCTTTTGAAAGGTTGAGAAGAGTTCATTGAAAAGACTGAGAG
>DJSA01000120.1:4914-8144 GCA_002438905.1 Bacteroidales bacterium UBA6346 | reverse complement strand
TAAATTTAACGAACTATTGTAAGTCTCAATCTTTTAGAAATTTTGACGCAAAAATACAACAAATATCGAACTGACAAAAGGGATTTTTGTCGTATTTTTGCCGAATGAATTTTGAAGGGAATAAATATGATGGCTTCGAACGCCTCGCGAAGTTCATCACGGAGCACAGCAGGGACGACCCAGATAGGCTAGCGCTGCAGAAGGGAAATTGGCCTGAGATTGATGTGGCAACGGCCGTGAGCACGCTTGTGAGCAGGCGGAAGCTGACGAAGAAGGCTCCCATATGGGCTACGACCAACGGACTGGTGCTGCCGAGGACGCTGTCGGCAGAGCAGTGCAGCGGAGAGGCAGCGGCACGGCATAAGGCTCGGGCAATCAGGGAGTTCCTAGATAGAAATAGCATGAAGGCAAGTTACTGCGATGATGCTTCAGAAAGTCTTCATTGCAGGGCCACGAAGAGTCCTGGCGGAAGCAACGCTGGAGTTGGAAAATGTCGGTATCGCATCGCCGACCTGACCGGAGGGCTCGGCGTGGATTGCCTTGAGTTCTCAAAGGTGGCGGAGGCGGTGCTCTACAACGAGATGCTGCCGGAACTCGCGGAGGCGGCGGCACATAATTTCATGGTGCTCGGAGTGAGATACATAGCGGTTTGCTGCTTTGAGGCAAGTCAAATTACGCTCTGCGAGGGAGGCTCGGAGGTGACGGATGCGGCGCGTGATGTACAGGCGGGGAACGGCATGACGGCACAGGTCAAGCCCCCAATGGCAGCAAGCACTTGTGCAGGAAGCCTTCGGAAGAGGCTTGAAAGATTCCGCCCCGATGTGATTTATCTTGACCCAGCACGGCGTGACGGCTGCGGAAAAAAGGTGTTCCTTTTGGAGGACTGTTCGCCGGATATTCTGAAAATCAAGGATATACTGCTGAATATCGCCCCGGTTCTCGCCTTGAAGCTATCCCCTATGGCCGACATCGGCATGGTTCTCGAAAGACTGGGAAATGAGTGCCGCGAGCTGCATGTCATCGAATCCGGAGGAGAATGCAAGGAGCTGCTTGTTCTGATGCGGCGGGATGCGGAAAAGTTGGAGGAATGTCTGATAAAAGTATATAGCCTCAGCACGAGAGAAGGCGGAGACAAAGGGAATGAGTCTCCAGTGTTTGAGTTCCGCCGCGACGAGGAAAGCGGATGCACGGGACTGCGGTTTGCCTCTCCTGAGGAGATTGCCCTCGGAGCGCTGCTGTTTGAGCCGGGGAAGGCTCTGATGAAAGCCGGATGTTTCAAGCTCATCGGAGAACGGCTTGAGGTTCCGGCACTCGGGCGCGATACGCACTATTATATATTGAAAGATAACTACATGACGGCTGACATTACTTCCGCGCCGGATGAGGGTGAGTGCAGGAATCAGGAAGCGCAGAGGAATGAGAGCAGAAATGCGGAAAAACACGATGACAGGGAGAAGAACTGCGCCATAAAGGCAAGCGTGGCAAGAGCCGGCAAACTGTTCAGGATCCTCGACGTCTGTGAAATGTCACGCAAGACAATCAAGGAATTCGGCAGAAGGCACCCGGAAGCGGAAGTCACGGCACGCAATGTCAAGATGACCAGCGAAGAACTCCGCAAATGCCTTGGGTGCAAATCATCCGACCGCTACCACACATTTGCCCTCCACACCGACAAAACCGACAAAAACCTTCTGTTTTTCACAGAACGGGTATAAAGTCTTGCCGGCAATAAACTGCCTATGCCGTAAATTCCAAATAAAAAGACGATATTTGCAGCCTGAATGATGTCTAATAGTGACCAGTTTTGAATGGGAAGGAAATTATCTGAAATTTTATGCGTTGCTATGCTGGCGGCACTTTTTTCATCATGCTCCGCAGCAAGGCATGTGCAGCCATCGGGATATACTCCCGTCAAATCAGAATACGTTGGCAGAGGGACCTTGGAAACCGTCTTTTGCAAAAGTTCACAGCCTGGGCTAAGCGAGCGTAGAATGTTTGTATATCTTCCTGAAAATTACCACAATGCTGACATTGATTACCCTGTGTTGTACCTGCTTCACGGAGCGAGAGGGACTGAATCATCTTGGATTGAAAAGGGCAATATCATGCAGAATGTCGACCGGCTTGTCAGCGAAGGCAAGGCAAAGCCGATGATTGTCGTGATGCCGAACTGCAACGAGTATGACAATGACGCCGACTATGCGATGGCGAGGCAAAAGCCTCTCGTGGAATCCGTCCTCGAAGTCAATGGTGCAGTGGAGACATATTTCGTGACAGATGTTATGGAAACCATTGACAGTCTGTACCATACAATCCGGAATAAAAGCGGGCGAGCAATAGCCGGCCTGTCTGTCGGGGCACTCCAGACAATATTCATCACAGCAATACACCCGGAATTATTTGAATACATCGGACTTTTCTCACCGATGATCAAGCCGGTTTTCCACTACGGGGAACATTCCGGCTTTTACCGGGATCTCAAGAAAAGGCTGGCAGTCCAGTTCTCGGATCCACCGGAACTATACTCCATAATGGCCGGAAAATGGGACATATTCTTCGCGTCTACTGAACAGTTCAATTTTTACCTGAAGACCCAAGACTATCCGCACGAGTATTACATGTCCGGCGGAGGCCACAACTGGCGCAACTGGGAGAAATATAGCGTCCGTTTCATACAGCAGTTGTGGACAGGGGAATAAGAAAAATCAGATGTAGAACTCTCTGCGATACTTATACTCGGAGCGAAGTTTCTCGAACGAGTCCGGGTGGAGACGGAACATAAAGTCGTCGGTGAAAATCGGATAGTTATACTGAAAAGTTGCGGCAATCTCCCCCTGGCTCATGCCCTCGATGTCGAGTTTGAGCGGCTGTTCTTCCGGATGATCGGAAGGCGGATAGAAATCGTAGAGCTGAACTATGCCAAAATGACGCGCCACTGCCCGAACTGCCATAGCCGTACCATTCTGTTTGCCCTGATAGGAATAGCCGGCAATGTGCGGGGTTGCAATATCCACCATGTCAATGAGTTCCTCGTTGACGTCAGGCTCATGGTTCCAAGTGTCAATGATGACCGCTCCAAGTTTCGGAATATATTCCATAAGAGCCTGTTCATCAACAACTTCGCCGCGTGACGCATTGATAAAGAATGCACCGGTACGCATCTTTGCGAAAAACTGTGCATTGGCCATGAATTTCGTCGTCTCATCGAGAGGAGTGTGCATCGTGACAAT
>DJSA01000120.1:0-4828 GCA_002438905.1 Bacteroidales bacterium UBA6346 | reverse complement strand
GACATTGAAGCCCAGTTTGCGTGCCATGGACTCCACAAGCGAACCGACATGCCCGACTCCTACTATCCCGAAAGTGTCGTCTTTCAGGCTGATAGCCTTTCGCGATGCTACACCGTAAAGTGCTGAGAACACATATTGGGCGACACCACCGGCATTGCACCCTTGGGCATTGTGAACCTCAATTCCATGAGAATTGCAATAATCAAAGTCGATATGATCCGTACCTATCGTTGCTGTGGCTATCATCTTCACCCGCGTCCCGTCCAGAAGCGCTGCATCACAGCGAGTGCGTGTCCTAATTATCATTGCATCCGCATCGATGAGATCTTCTCGTACTATTTCCTTTCCGTCGACGTACGCAACTTCACAATAAGGCTCGAACACGCCTTCAAGAAACGGTATATTTCTGTCTGCAACAATTTTCATGTCAAATTTCTCCCTCATAAAAAGGTTATATTCTCCCCCATCAACTATCTGAATACAAGCGCCTTCACTGGATCTGAACCATCGGCTGGCATTCCAAAAAACATGGGATCTGCACGAAGTTCCCGGTTCAGGGCCTCAAGCAGAACATCCTTCTGGAAATAGAGTTGGTTGCGCACCATCGAAGACGACAGTCCACAATAGAGAACCCCCTTGACCAGGTTTCTGCTCAAAGTCCTGGAGGCAACACCGGAGACCTTGTCCCAAGCCATATAGACACGATTGCTGTTCCATCCCAACATAAGCCCAGAATCCTTAAGGTAAACTCTCAGCATTGAGCCAATGTTCACAGCCTCGCGACGTCGCAGCGGATCCCCTTCCGTAGCCTCTCTCCTGCGGATCATCTCTTTAGTGAATTCATCGGAATATCCCCATCCTGCCATAATCTTCAACAATAAAAAAAAGCGTTACGTATTTGCTATATCTCTTTGAAAATAAAACACATAAAAGCACTTATATCTTATTCTGTCCGCGTGAACACCCCTCCGGAAGTTTCGAAAAATGCCATGTCGTCAGTGAGCCCGTCCACAAGCGAGGCCATGCGGACCTTGTTGCTGTCCGTAATAAAAATCTGTCCGAAATCTTCTCTCGAAACCATTTCAAGCAGATTTCTCGTCCGGTTCATGTCCAGTTTGTCGAACACGTCGTCCAGAAGCAGAATCGGAGCGAATCCGAAGGCCTTCCTCATCAGATCGAACTGTGCGAGCTTCAGAGCCAGAAGAAACGACTTCTGCTGTCCCTGTGAACCGCAGCGACGAATCGGATAGCCGTCCATCTCGAACACGAAGTCGTCTCTCTGGATGCCCACAGTCGTATATTTCAACACCTTGTCGCGTTCGTACGAATCTTTCAGAAGCAGTTCAAGTGCTCCCCTATCGAGGTCGGAGCGGTAGCGTATCGAAACAGACTCACACCCCCCGCTAAGACGTCTATAATACTCATTCACGGCCACCGCCAGCGGTTCACAGAACTCAGCCCTCTTGGCATGGACGAATTCCGCATGGGACGACATCTTTATGTCAATGATTTCAAGCAAAGTCACATCGCACACCCCGTCCTTAAGCATCCTATTTCTCTGCGCAAGAAGACGGTTATATTGCTGAAGCGCAACCAGATAGTCCGGAGTAATCTGAGAAATGACGGCATTTATGAACTTGCGCCTCTCCTCTCCGGAATCGCTGACGAGGGATATGTCGGACGGAGATATGATGACGGCAGGAAGTTTGCCGATATGTTCCGAAATCCGTCCGTATGGCTTATCATCACAGCGGATTCTCTTCTCTTCCCCTTTCTTCACGGCAACAGAAAATCGCCTCTGAAGTGACGTTGACATGAGGTAGGTCCCCGCGATTGAAAATCCATCCTTACCATGCCGGCAATTAAAACTGTCGCTGATGCCAAGCGCGCTCTTTGTCATCGAGAGATAATACACTGCATCAAGCAGATTGGTCTTTCCCTCGCCGTTATTGCCCCAGATACAGTTTATCTTGGGAGAAAAATCCAGTTCCTGGAATTCAATATTCCGGAAGTCGGATATGACTATTTTCTGAAGTACCGGCATGATCTATTGACAATTATTGCCTATTTAACGCGAAAGGGAGACAAAGATACGAATTTTTCGCTTGTTTCGTCTTTTTCTCGAGTTTCTGATTTCCACCTTTTGAATATTGGACATAATTTCATACTTTTGCAGGCTAAAACATCGGACCGGTGTCCGAATGACACGAAAATATTAAAATTATATAACAAATGTCACAGGTAAACAAGAATGTGGAAAATGCTGAGACGGTCGTCAATGCAGTTTCCAAGACCGATGAATTCTTCAATAAAAACAAAAATCTCCTCATCGGACTTCTCGCGGCCGTAGTAATCATTGCGGCTGGTTCTTACTGCTTCTACAAATTCTATTGGCAGGCTGCCTCTGAGGAGGCAAAGTCACAGGTTGTGATTGCGGAGAGGAATTTCAACGCCGAAAATTGGGAGGTGGCTCTCAATGGTGACGGCGACAACCTCGGATTCGTTCAGATTATTGACCAGTATGGAAAAAAGGGCGGTGAAGCTGTCTACTACTACGCTGGGGTCTGCGAACTCAAACTCAAGAACTACGAAGGCGCGATTGAGTATCTCAACAAATACAAGGGAGGTGACGATTTCCTCGCTCCGCGCGCAATCGCTTGTAAGGGAGACGCTTACGTAGGACTTCAAGAGTATGACAAGGCTCTTGACTGCTTCGAGAAGGCTGCCGCAAAGAAGGACAACGTCTTCGCTGCTGGCTACCTCATGAAGGCCGCGGCCGTCTGCGAAAAACTCGGAAACGATGACAAGGCACTCGTTCTCTACAAGAAAGTTAAGGATCAGTATCCTAACTCTATCGAGGGACGCGAGATTGACAAATATATTTCAAGGATTGAAAACAAGTAAAAACCGCCTAATTTTATACGATTTTTACTCACAGTAGTAGAGTAGGAAACATTACCAACTGTTTTCTCACTTGCAAAATTATTAGAACAGACAAAATGGGAAGAGCATTTGAGTTCCGCAAGGAAAGGAAGTTCAAGAGATGGGGCCACATGGCCAAGACGTTCACCAAAATCGGAAAGGAAATCACCATTGCGGTGAAGCAGGGCGGCCATGACGTGACGGGAAACCCGCGTCTTCGTGCGCTGATACAGACGGCAAGGTCCGAGAATATGCCTAAGGAGAATATCGAGAGGGCAATCAAGAGGGCCTCGGAAAAGGATCAGGCAGACTACAAGGAGATTGTGCTCGAAGGACGTGCACCCCACGGAATCGCCGTCCTCGTTGAGGCCGCGACTGACAACAACAACAGGACTGTAGCAAACGTCCGTTCATACTTCACAAAGTTCGGGGGCTCGCTCGGGACATCCGGCAGCGTCGAGTACCTCTTCGACCACAAGTCCATGTTCCGCATAAAGGACAACGGAAAGATTGACCTTGACGAACTTGAACTCGAACTGATTGACCTCGGTGTTGACGAGGTCTTCGAGGAGGAGAACGAGGACGAGGAGAAGGAGATTGTGATTTATGGCGAATACACTGCGTTCAACGCTATCCAGAAGTACATCGAGGATCACGGCTACGAGTTGATTTCCGCCGAGTTCACCCGCATTCCGAACTGCGAACTTGTGGAAGTTTCTCCGGAAGACCGCGCTGAGGTCAACAAGCTCATCGAGAAAATCGAGGAGGATGATGATGTGCAGAATGTGTATCACACGATGAAGCCCGAGGATGAGGAAGACGCCGAATAGAGGCGGTCTGCTGCGTTACGCGGGGGCTTTTGAATCCTCACAACTATAGTCTTCCGGAAAAATCGGAATGCACTGAGTGAAAATATCGGTTATAAAATTACGCCCGTGGCGGGAAACTCTCCGCTGCGGGCAAATTCTGTCCAGAGACGCTGCATGATGGAGCTGTTGCCATCGAACTCCTCGCGGGTCATGCCGCGGAGCATCTCGGCCCCGGTCCAGTCCTCGTAGTTTCCGAGCAGGAAAGGGAGTTCGATGCTGTGGCAGGCACCGAGTTCCGAGCCTTGGGGGTGCCAGCAGATGCAGTATGTCCGCGCCTCGATGCCGGCTTTTCTGAGTCTTTCGGCATAGCGCAGCGCAGGCTTACGGAATATCATGTCCGTCAGGAGCTTGACCAAGAGGCGGCGCAGAGGGGTTTTCCAGAGAAAGCCGGTCCATTTGCGGATGTAAGGAGAGGAGTCATCTTCGTTGTAGCCGACAAGGACTCTGAAATGGTCTTTCCCGGCCACGGCAGCATGGTCTGAATGCCTTTGAGCACAGGCTGCGGCACCGCGACCCGGCTGCCCGCCATTGCAGCCACCCGCGGACGGTGTCCCGACAGGAGGAATCCTCATATAATCCGGAAGCACTGGCATAAAAGTCATGCCGAGCCTCATTGACTTCACGGCATCCTGCGCAGCGATAATCTGCTCAAGTGTCACGCCATTCCCCGCGATTGCCGCATCAAGACACCTTTCCCTGCGCTCCCGAGCCGTTTCTCCCGGCTCGTTTCCAAGTCCGGCAATTTCAGAGAGTTTGTCGAGAAAGGCATCCGTAACCTTAGCCGCAGCTTTCGGAGTTATCGTGTTTCCGAGCGGAGGAGACTGGAGTATCGCCCTGTGGAACAGCGGCTCTCCCCCGAAGCGTGGAACATTTGTAACCTGTTCCACATCGTCCGCCGAGGCAATCAGCGACGCTATGGAGTGCGCCCCGGCAGACTGACCGAAAACGGTGACATTGTCCGGGTCGCCGCCGAAAGAGGCGATATGCCGGCGAATCCAGCGCAGAGCCGTTTTCTGATCCTCCAGACCGAGATTCGC
>DJSA01000067.1:4811-6195 GCA_002438905.1 Bacteroidales bacterium UBA6346 | reverse complement strand
ATCGGACGATGCGGGGATTGTCTTCGACCTCATAAACGGAGGCTGCTGGGACAAGGCCACAGACACTCACATCAGGGTCGAGAGCGACAGGAGAATCTCCGGATGGCGGCACTCCACCGGCTGGGCCAAAAACCAGAAGGTATTTTTCACCGCCGAGGTCTCGGAGCCGTTCCTCGCGGTGGATCTCATTGACGGTGAAGGCCACATCCTTGAAAACCTTTCGGACGACGCCTCTTCTGCAAAGTTCTGCCGTCTGAGATTCCGCACTTCAGAGGGGCAGAAAATCCTGCTCAAGGTCGCACTTTCTCCGGTAAGCGTCAAGGGCTCGGTGCTGAATCTTGAGGCGGAGCTTCCCGGATGGGACTTCGATGGAACCGTCAGGGCCGCCAATGATGACTGGAACCGTGAACTCGGAAAGGTCAGGATTGCGGACGGCAGGCTGAACGGCGGGGACAAGGCGACGGCGGATGCAAAGACATGCTTCTACACCGCCCTCTACCACACGATGGTGGCGCCGTCGCTCTTCTGCGACGTGAACGGGGACTACCGGGGCGCCGACGGAGAGGTTCATCGAGAGGCTCCCCACATGACCCGCACGACATTCTCGCTTTGGGACACCTACCGCGCCCAGATGCCGCTGATGACGCTCCTGCACAGGGAAAAGATGCCGGACATAATAAACACCATGCTCGCGATATGCGACGAGCAGTGCCGGCTTCCGGTGTGGCACCTGTGGGGCAACGAGACCGACTGCATGGTCGGAAATCCGGGCATACCGGTCGTGGCCGACGCGATTGTCAAGGAAATTCCCGGCTTCGACAGGGAAAGGGCCTTTGAGGCAATTCTCAAGACAGCCGAGGAGACGGGACGGGGAGGTGAGCTTCGGGACAAGTACGGCTACATCCCCTGTGACCTGATGAGCGAGGCCGTGGCCTACGACATGGAATACGCCCTCGCCGATGGGGCAGCCGCACTTGCAGCAGAGGCTCTCGGCAAAAAGGCGGAAGCGGAAAGGTTTAGGGAGCGCGGCCGTTCGTGGAGGCATTATTTCGATGGCTCCACCGGATTCATACGAGGACGCGACAGCAGAGGGGGATGGCGCACGCCGTTCAACCCATTCTCGTCTGAGCACCGTGCCGACGACTACTGCGAGGGCAACGCATGGCAATATACCTGGCTCGTCCCTCATGACATCCCAGGGCTTCAGGACTGTTTCGGAAGCCGTGAAAGAATGCTCGAAAAGCTCGACTCTCTGTTCACTGTCAGCTCCGTAATCGAGGGCGCGGAGACCTCTCCGGACATTTCCGGACTCATCGGTCAGTATGCCCACGGCAACGAGCCGAGCCACCATATCCTCTACATCTACTCCATGCTCGGGCAGCCG
>DJSA01000067.1:0-4726 GCA_002438905.1 Bacteroidales bacterium UBA6346 | reverse complement strand
GGCAACGAGGACGTGGGCCAGATGTCAGCATGGTATGTACTTTCGTCAATGGGTCTCTATGAGGTTGAACCCGGCTCCGGCCGCTACTGGTTCGGCACCCCCGCCTTTGAAAGCGTGACTCTCGACCTCGATGCCCAAAGAACCGACGGTGACACGGCTCTCGGCGACAGCTTCACAATCCGCGCCGAAAACCTCAGTGCCGAAAACCGTTACATCCGCAGTGTCCGCCTCAACGGCATTCCCCACGACAAGCCCTATATCGACTACCGCGACATAATCCGAGGCGGCGAGCTCACCTTCGAGATGACCGCCGCAGAATAAAAGTCTGAAATACGGGCAGACTCTACTCTGTACTCTGCCACAAAGACAATTAGCGCGAATTAATCCAGCTTCAGCACGGCCATAAACGCGGACTGAGGGACCTCCACGGTGCCAATCTGCCTCATGCGCTTCTTGCCCTGCTTCTGCTTTTCAAGCAGCTTTCGCTTTCGGGTGATGTCGCCACCATAGCACTTGGCCGTCACATCCTTGCGGACTGCCTTGACGGTCTCGCGGGCAATGATCTTGGCTCCGATAGCGGCCTGGATGGCGATGTCGAACTGCTGACGCGGAATGAGTTCCTTGAGCTTCTCGCAGATCTTGCGGCCGAAGTCGTAGGCGTGATCGACATGGATGAGGGACGAGAGGGCGTCGGCAGGCTCTCCGTTGAGGAGGATGTCGAGCTTCACGAGCTTCGCGTCCTTGAACCCGACGATGTGGTAGTCGAAGGAGGCGTAGCCCTTAGAAATGGACTTGAGCTTGTCGTAGAAGTCGAAGACAATCTCGGAGAGCGGCATCTCGTAGGTAAGCTCAAGACGGTCGGCCGTGATGTAGTGCTGGTTTATGAGCGTGCCCCTCTTGTCGAGGCAGAGCTTCATTATAGGACCATAAAAATCGGCCTTGGAGATGACCTGGGCGCGGATGTACGGCTCCTCGATGTGGTCGATAAGGGTAGCGGCCGGCAGTCCTGAGGGGTTATGGACGTCGATGCACTCGCCCTGAGTCGTATAGACCTTGTAGGAGACGTTCGGCACGGTCGTGATGACGTCCATTCCGAACTCACGGAACAGCCTCTCCTGCACGATTTCAAGATGCAGCAGACCGAGAAAACCGCAGCGGAAGCCGAATCCCAATGCGAGCGAGGACTCCGGCTCGAACACGAACGAGGCGTCGTTCAGCTGGAACTTCTCAAGGTCGGCGCGCAGTTCCTCGTACTGATCCGTCTCCACCGGGTACATTCCGGCAAAGAGCATCGGCTTCACCTCCTCGAATCCGGCAATCGCCTCATGGCATGGATTAGCGACAGTCGTGATCGTATCTCCCACCTTCACTTCGCTGGCGGTCTTTATTCCGGAAATTATATATCCCACACTTCCGCAGGCAATCTCGTCGCGAGGGCAGAGTTTCATCTTCAGCGCACCCACCTCGTCGGCGACATATTCCTTGCCCGTGTTGAAGAACTTGACTTTGTCGCCTGTGCGGATAGTCCCGTTAACCACCTTGAAATAAGCGATGATGCCCCTGAACGAGTTGAACACGGAGTCGAAAATCAGTGCCTGAAGCGGTGCATTCGGGTCTCCCTTAGGAGCCGGAACCCTCTCCACGATAGCGTCCAGAACCTCCTTTACTCCCTGCCCCGTTTTTCCCGAAGCCAGCAGAATCTCCTCCGGCTTGCAGCCGATCATATCCACAATCTGATCTGAAACGACGTCAATCATCGCCGACTCCATATCAATCTTGTTCAGCACGGGAATTATCTCAAGTCCATGCTCCACAGCAAGATAGAGATTTGAGATCGTCTGCGCCTGAATGCCCTGCGTCGCGTCAACGACTAAAAGTGCCCCCTCGCAGGAGGCGATTGCACGGGAAACTTCGTATGAAAAATCGACGTGCCCCGGAGTGTCGATGAGATTCAGAGTGTAGGTGTCCTCCTTATATTTATACTGCATCTGAATCGGGTGGCTCTTGATTGTGATGCCCTTTTCCCGCTCAAGATCCATCGAATCAAGCACCTGGTTTTCCATTTCCCTCGCATTCAGAGTGTCCGTGATTTCGAGCATCCTGTCGGCGAGAGTACTCTTTCCGTGGTCAATGTGCGCGATTATGCAGAAGTTGCGTATATATTCCATATTTTCTTATTTCGTGACGTACAACCTGCAAAGATAGTCACAAAAATCCGTATTTTACGAAAAGGCCGAAATTCATCGGATGCAAGAGTCACTGATGAATTTCGACAACAAATTTGTATTGGGAAATATACAAGAAAAGCGTATTTTTTGTAACATTTTTCAACGCTACGACTAAACTTACGTTGAAAAAGCTTGTCTAACAAATCGTTTGTCTCTGATTGAGAAACATTTATGAACGTAACGGAGAAAAATATATCAGAAAGGCTCGGGGCGAAGGATTACCGAGGGGCGTTTGACGGCATAGTCGCGCTCTACAGCGAGAGGATGTATTGGCAGATTCGACGGTTGGTTTTTTCCCACGACGACACGGACGACGTTCTTCAGGACTGCTATGTGAAAATATGGAAGAACCTTCCGAAGTTCAGGGCGGATTCGGGGATATACACATGGATATATCGAATCATAATCAATGAAAGCCTGAATTTTCTGAGGAAACGGGATATTCTTTCGCGTTTTTCATCCGCAGACTTCGAATCTTCGGCCGTCAGGCATATCGAAGGCGACACATATTTTAACGGAGACCATGCGCAGGCCGCACTTTATCGCTCAATCGCCAAACTCCCGTATAAACAGAGGCTTGTGTTTGAGATGAGATATTTCGATGAGGTGGAATACAAGGAAATGTCGAGGATTCTCGGGACGTCGGAGGGGGCGCTGAAAGCCTCATATCATATCGCCTACAACAAGATACGCGATGACTTGGCGAAAGATTCTGCGGGGCGCGTCTAAACTTTTGAATGAGTAATCTGTCTAAAAACTCGTGAGTATGAAACAGAATGATATGGACATCTTGAAAGACAAGGCAAGGCTGAAGGACAATCCTTTCGTCGTCCCTGAGGGATATTTCGAAGCGATGAGGGAGCGGGCTTCACATTTGCCTGAAATTCAGAAGGTCCGCGACAGGAAGATTCGCCGGATTCTGGTACCTGTTCTCTCGGCGGCCGCTTCCCTCGCTCTGATTCTTTCCGGAATGCTGCTTTTTGACGGCCGTCGGGCGGCTCCGGAACACAGGCTCTACTCGGACAATGTCGCGACAGCTCTGAGCAACGATGAAATCATTGAGTATCTGATATATACCGGAACATCGGCAGAAGAAATAGATATGTACCAAAAAGAAACTCAAAAATGAAAAATGTTTATAAGGTTTGTTTGTTAGCGCTGGCAATGCTCCCGGGGACATTGAACCTGGGAGCCCAGCCTAAGGGAGAAAAAAAGGACAAGGATCCGGAATTTTGGAAGAAGGCCAAGGCGGAAAAGGTTGAGTTCATCACGAAACGGATGGGACTGCAGAAGGACGAGTCGGAAGCATTTCTGAAAGCCTATAACGAATACGAGGAACAGAAGGGCAAGTTGTTCCACGAGCGCCAGGAGGCTTTCAAGGCGTTGAAGAAGGCGTTGAGATCAAAAGAGGAGACGGATATCCAGGCTGTTCTGAAAAAGTACATTGAAGCCCGCGCCAAATTGGAGGCCTTGGAAACGTCTGACTATGAAAAGTTTTCGGATTTGCTCACAGATGAGCAGATTGCCCGTCTTATGGTGGCGGAGGAGGATTTCCGCCGGGAACAGATTCATAGGCTTGACGGTCGGCGGGGCGGTCCCGGTGCACCACCTCAAGGACGCGGAGAACCTCGTGGCAGAAGAGCGGACATGACGGATGCCGAGCGTTAGGCTCTTGCCGCCTTAATATTGTCAGTCTCCGAGCAGAAGAAAATCAGAAACAATATCGAGATATTGTTCTGAATACTTTCCATTCATATTTATTGTAACCTTCTCCCGTGACGCTGAGGTTTTCTGCCAGGCGTTGCGGGAGAATTCCATTATGGTTCTATAGGCAGGCTTGCGGTCGGAGCCGTGTATGTCCACAAGACGGAACAGTCCGAGGCCATGCTCCGCCGCAAGCGAAGAGGCTTCTCTTTCACGCTCGGACGGGAGGATAAGGCTCAGGCGGCCACCGGCAGTGAGATTGAGCGCGGCAAAAGCCATGATGTCCTCAAGCGGAAGAGCATCCGCATGGCGGGCCTGTGCCTTGCGCTCGGACGGAGAGTGAAGGGTTTCAGTAAAGAACGGCGGATTGGAAAAAATCAGGTCGTATCCCACATCCGGCCGGAACATAGACAGCGGGCAGCGGTGCGCTTTCAGATGGCCGACCCAAGGAGAGCCACTGAAATTCTCCCCAGCCTCCTCGGCTGACGACTCATCGATGTCAATGGCCTCAACGAGAAAGTTCGCGGTTTCCGGCAGCAGTCCAAGTTGCTCGGTCTCCGGGAACGAGGCCGTCCGAGCCTTCCGGTCATCTGTGTTTCCTGCGGTCTCGGATAGCCGCTGCGCAGTCATGTTTCCGGCAGCCTCGGATAGCCGCTGCGCGGCCATGAGGGCGATTGTGCCGGTGCCGGTGCCGATGTCAAGAAGACGGCGTTCATTCCCAACGATGGTCATAAGCGCACCGAGCAGCACGCCGTCGGTATTGACCTTCATCGCGGATTTCTCGTTCCGCACCT
>DJSA01000146.1 GCA_002438905.1 Bacteroidales bacterium UBA6346 | reverse complement strand
CGCCTGGCAGTTTTAACATCATATGATTTCATAGTTCATTTCCGTTTATGCGGACACCTGCCCCCTTACGATGCAGAAAAGTTTTGGGACTCCGCAATCAGACGTCTCTCAGGACACCGGATTGAAACAGTAGCCAAACCCAGAACGGTTCGTGATGCAGGACTTCATCGTGCCAAGTTTTGCCCTTATCCTCGCGATGTGAACATCGATAGTCCTGTCCAGCACATATGGGGCATCCTTCCACAGTGCATCAATGATTTCCTCACGCGAAAAAATCTTCCCCGGCTGTCCGGCTAGCAGAGAAAGAAGATCAAACTCCTTCTTGGAAAGAGTCACCGGAGAGCCGTCAACATAAACCATCTTCGCATCAGCATCTATTTTCAACCGGCCCTCGTCAATGATGCGGCTCTCTGCCTGTGGCATCAAGGCAGGTCTCCCTCTTTTAAGCACTGCACGCACGCGGGCAAGCACTTCCTGAATCGAAAAGGGCTTGAAGATATAGTCATCACCTCCTGCCGAGAAACCGGTAAGCAGGTCATTCTCAGATGTTCGTGCAGTAAGGAATATTATAGGAGTGTCAAGATGACGCTCTTTCCTCACTATTTCCGCCATCTTGAATCCAGACATACCGGCAAGCATCACATCCAGCAGAATAAGGCGGTGAGCAGGACTAAGTTTGCCCAATGCCTCCTCTGCCGACTCTGCAGTGTCAACCGAATATCCAGCATTCTCAAGGTTGAACTTGAGAATCTCGCATATGTCTATTTCATCATCAACGACAAGAATACGTATTCCGTTCATTTCGTCCTTATTTATTTTTCTTGAACAGGTTCTGGGAATCAGTTCAAATTCTGCAGCGCAAATATAGTCAGAATCCGTTTAATTTCCCCCACGTATGCCAAGATATACGAGATGCACGACCAATCACCCCCCCCTATGTAACATTTTTTTAACATTTCTGTAATATCCTTCCAACATATTCGGAATACATTTGTAACCTGAAAAATTAGGTAAACTATTTATGGATCTTATTTATTTAGGCTTCGTCATATTCTTATTCCTGCTGGCAGTTTCGGATCTATGGGTTGGAGTCAGCAATGACGCGGTCAACTTTCTTAATTCCGCAATAGGTTCAAAAGCGGCAAAATTCAGAACAATCATCATAATAGCGGCTGTCGGAGTGTTCTGCGGTGCGGTGATGAGCAACGGTATGATGGACATCGCAAGGCATGGAATTTTCCGGCCGGAGCAATTTGCATTCAGTGAAATCATGCTGATATGTCTTGCGGTGATGGTCACGGACATTATGCTCCTCGATGCCTTTAATTCTCTGGGAATGCCGACCTCAACGACGGTATCGCTTGTGTTTGAACTCTTGGGAGCCACGTTTGCGCTGACAATGATAAAGATGAACGCAGCTGAGGGAAGTGGACTTGGACTTTCCGACTATATGAACACGTCAAAGGCGCTACAGGTAATACTCGCGATATTCATTTCTGTGGCAATAGCCTTCGTCATCGGAGTCATCGTGCAGTGGATTGTGCGCCTATTGTTCACGTTCAGCTATAAGAACAGTTCACTGAAATGGAAAATAGGCATCTTCGGTGGTGTGTCAATCACAGCGATTGTCTACTTCATGCTCTTCAAAGGGCTTCATTCCATGTCATTCATGACAGACAGCGTGACGGAATGGATCGAGACGAATACTCCTTGGATTCTTGCATGCTGCTTGGTATTCTTCACACTGTTGATGCAGGGACTTTACGCGCTGAAAGTAAATGTGTTCAAGATAATCGTCCTTGTCGGCACATTTGCGCTTGCAACTGCCTTTGCCGGCAATGACTTGGTGAATTTCATCGGCGTGCCTCTCACGGGCTATTCATCATATCAGGATTGGCTCACATCTGGAGCAGGTGACCCGGCGGCACACATGATGAATGTGCTCAATGCTCCAGCAAGAACTCCTTTAGTCTTCCTGATCGCTGCAGGAGCGGTTATGGTCCTCGCCCTCGCCACATCAAAGAAAGCACACAATGTCACGAAGACTGAGTTGAATCTGGCAAGACAGGATGAGGGAGAGGAGATGTTCGGAACGTCAAGAGTCGCCCGCAGCTTGGTTCGTTTGGGAAATTCCGCAGCAAACGCAATCATAGCCATCACTCCTGAAAATTTCAGGGATTGGGTAAATAGGCGGTTTGACCGTAGTAACATTGAGATAGAGGAAGGAGCCCAGTACGACCTTGTCCGCGCGTCGGTAAACCTAGTCACGGCATCACTGCTCATTGCTCTCGGAACATCACTTAAACTGCCGCTATCAACGACATACGTGACATTTATGGTGGCCATGGCCACTTCTCTGGCAGACCGGGCATGGGGACGTGAGAGTGCGGTCTACCGCATCACAGGAGTCCTGTCAGTCATCGGAGGCTGGTTTCTGACAGCGGCGATCGCCTTCGCATCTGCATTCCTCATCGCCATCATCATGCATTGGGGTGGAATGATCGCGATGGCCATCATAGTCTTGGCAGGATTGGCGGTCATGATTCACAGCAACATCAGTTACAAGCACAAGAGCGACGAAGAGAACGGGGACAAGATGTTCAAGGAAATAATCCGTTCGACTAACCAGACGGAAACAGACAAGCTGGTCTGCCGCTACGTTGCAGCCAACGAGAGTGTCCTCTTGAGAGACATACTACGAAACTATCGCAGCGTTACGGACGGCCTGATGACAGAAAATATGAAGTTGCTCCGAAAATCGCGCTATGAGTTACTAGATAAAAAAGGAAAGGTAAAAAACATACGCAGGAAGGAAACTATATGCATAAGGCGTATGGATCAGGAGACCGCGATGCGCAAGGGCGCATGGTACTTCTCGTCATTCAATGAATTGGAGCAACTTTACTATGCAATCCGGCGCATCTGCGAGCCAGCCTATGAGCATATTGACAACCATTTCACACCGATTCCAGAAAAATACATCACCGAATTCATACCTGTAAGGGACAAGCTGATAGGATACACGGATGAAGTGATTATGCATTGCGAAGACATGGAATATGCAGAACTGAAAGGGATGGAGGAAAAGTTCAAGGCTGTCAGAAAGGATTTTTCAGACATGAGGAAATCTCTTATGGAAGACATCAGGAACAATTCGGTGAACATGAACACTGGATATCTCTTCCTCAATGTGCTGCAGGAATCGGAGCAGATGTCAATCATCCTGAAACAGATGATACGTTCATCGCGAAAGTTCCAGCTTTCATAAACGTTTGCAACGAATCCTTCAGATGTGAATGGGAGATTTTTGCAAAGTTTTATCACAAAAATTTGCAGGTAACGAATTTTTGCGTACCTTTGCAATCCCTTTGGGAGCATAGCTCAGTTGGTTC
>DJSA01000019.1 GCA_002438905.1 Bacteroidales bacterium UBA6346 | reverse complement strand
GAGCACGGCTGGGATGACAACGGAGTGTTCAACTACGAGGGTGGCTGCTATGCAAAGGTAATCAACCTCGACAAAGAGTCTGAGCCTGATATCTACAACGCCATAAGAAGGGACGCACTTCTCGAGAACGTGACTGTTGACGAGAACGGCAAGATTGACTTCGCCGACAAGAGCGTTACCGAGAACACCCGCGTTTCATACCCGATCTATCACATCAAGAATATCGTAAAGCCGGTATCAAAGGGACCTCACGCAAAGCAGGTCATCTTCCTTTCAGCTGATGCTTTCGGAGTTCTTCCTCCAGTTTCAATCCTCACTCCTGAGCAGACCAAGTACTATTTCCTGTCAGGATTCACCGCAAAGCTCGCCGGAACAGAGCGCGGCATCACAGAGCCGACTCCAACATTCTCCGCTTGCTTCGGTGCTGCGTTCCTTTCACTTCACCCGACAAAGTATGGTGAGGAGCTCGTAAAGAGAATGAAGGCCGCAGGTGCCAAGGCATATCTGGTTAACACTGGATGGAACGGAACCGGCAAGCGTATCTCAATTCGTGACACCCGCGGAATCATCGATGCAATCCTTGATGGTTCAATCGAGAAGGCTCCAACAAAGAAGATCCCTTATTTCGACTTTGAGGTTCCGACCGAGCTTCCTGGAGTTGACTCCCACATCCTCGACCCTCGTGACACCTACGCTGATGCTGCCCAGTGGGACGAGAAGGCAAGGGATCTCGCCGCACGCTTCAACAAGAACTTCGAGAAGTTCACAACGAACGAACTCGGTAAGTCACTTGTAGCCGCAGGTCCTAAACTTTAAGCAGGCTTTCTCTCAGATACTTTTTCTGAGATAATTTCTTGAAATTTTTAAATTTCGATATTTGGTTGGTTAGGAAAAAAACCTGGCCAACCTTTTTTTTGTTTGAGGCGGATAAGGATTTGTATATTTAAAATATATGAGTAACTTTGCAGTCCTTTTCGGGGCAGCGTTGCGGGCGTGTTGTAATTGGTAGCCAAGCCAGACTTAGGATCTGGTGCCGGAAGGCGTATGGGTTCGAGTCCCTTCGCCCGCACAAGAAAGCAGTGAGTGTTATTAATATGGAAAGTAACAATGGACGCATGCCGATCAAGGCATGGCTTCCGCTTGTAGGGCTAACGTGCTCGGCCTTTATCTTCAACACTTCGGAATTCATCCCAATCGGACTTCTTAGCGATATAGCCTCGGACTTCAGTATGAATGAAGCTCAAGCAGGATTGCTCATTTCGGTGTATGCGTGGGTGGTGATGCTACTGTCACTACCGCTTATGATACTCGCATCGAGGATGGAACTCAGAAGATTGATGCTCTGCCTTCTCGGATGTTTCTCGGCATTTCAGATCATGTCGTTTCTTTCAGTAAACTATTGGATGCTGATGGCCTCAAGAATCGGAGTGGCGTGCACCCACTCCATATTCTGGTCGATAGCTTCGCCAGTCGCCGTAAAAATCGTCTCCGCCGAACACCGTCCCCTCGCGCTCAGCATGATTATCACTGGCTCGTCCATCGCGATGATTCTTGGGATGCCGATAGGTCGCGTAATCGGCCTGCACATAGGATGGAGGATGACATTTCTCAGCATCGGAATCTTCGCATTCGTGACATTCGCCTACCTTCTGGTCGTGCTGCCACGAATCCAGAGCGATGGAGGATTCTCTATGGGGAGGCTTCCGGAAATCTTCATGAATAGGGCACTCAGCGGTCTGTTTCTCTTCACGGCACTCTTCGCCGGTTCATATTACACATGCTACAGCTACATAGAACCGTTCATGAAACAAGTTGCCGGTCTGTCCGATGACCTCGTGACGGCAGCACTCATGATATTCGGAGGCGCGGGACTGGTCGGAAGTTTCCTATTTTCAAAGTTCTACACCGCAAACAGCAGTAGATTCATAACGCTCGTGATGATCGCCCTCACGGCGAGTCTCATGCTCTTCTACCCGCTGTCATTCAGCAAATGGTTCATGATAGGACTTTGCATATTGTGGGGCATCGCGGGCACGGCCTATAATGTCTCAATGCAGGACGAAGTCATCAGCCTCACCTCCGACCGACCTGAATCCACCGCCGTGGCAATGTCGATATTCTCGGGAATATTCAACCTTGGAATAGGCTGCGGCTCATTCGCAGGGGGGCTTGTGTGCACACACATGTCTCTGAAATACATAGGATTTGCAGGAGGTGCCGCTGCCGCTATCGCCCTGATCTATTGGATTTTCAGACTGTCCGGACTTTTTGAAAGGGCAAAGTTGCACCACAAATCCTAACCGCGCTGTTTTTCAGACTCGTGATCTGCTATGGAATTGGCATATGCAAGGGCGGGTATGATGTGGTCGAAGATGTTATCGCGGCCCAGTTCCTTGTCGACACCGAATTTCTTGAGAGTGCGCATGACTCGCGGCTGGACGCCGGAAAGGATCACTTGTACTCCCCTTTTACGCGCCATGTCACAGATATTCCTCAAATTCCTGACACCGGTCGAGTCGATGAATGGAACCTTTCTCATGCGGATGATCTTCACGCAGGTGTCAGCTTTATTCCTCTGCTCAAACTCTTCCGACTGCGCAGCAAGGCCAAAGAAATACGGACCGTTGATCTCATACACCTCCACGCCCTTATGCACGTCAAGGTATTCCGTATCCTCAAGATTCGCCTTCTCATCATCCTCGGTAGCGGCAAGCTTCGCCTGATCAAGAACCTCAATGCTCGAAGTCTGCATCATTCGGCGAACAAACAGCACAATCGCGAGCAAAACGCCAACCTCGATTGCTACGGTAAGGTCAACGATGACGGTGAGGAAGAACGTAATCAAAAGAACAGCGACATCGGGAGAATCTCCCTTGAGAAGATAGCGGAACGTGCGCCACTCGCTCATGTTGTAGGCGACAATTACAAGTATGGACGCAAGACAGGCGAGCGGGATATAGACCGCATAGGGCATAAGGAAGAGGTAGATGAGAAGCAGGACTACCGAGTGCACAATTCCCGCGACTGAGGTTCTCGCACCATTATTGATGCTTGCCATCGTCCTTGCAAGCGCGCCCGTAGCCGGAATGCCACCGAAGAGAGGAGTGATGATGTTGGCTATTCCTTGACCGATCAACTCTGTGTTCGAGTCATGCTGCTTTCCAGTGACGCCATCCGCAACCATCGCGGCGAGAAGCGACTCTATGGCGCAGAGTATTGCGATGGTAAACGCCGGTGAAACCAAGTTCTTGACATCATCAAAACTCAAATTAGGCATGGTTGGCTTCGGAAGCGGAATCCCGTTTGCTAGTTCCGGAAACTTTGAGCCTATTGTCGCGAACTCGATTCCGCAGAATCTGCTCAGGAGCACGGAGGCGGCTGTTCCGAGAATCAGGGCAATCAGCGCCCCAGGGATCCTCCGGCTGCCGAAGCGGTTCCAAAGGATGATGGCGATGAGGCATCCGGCACTGAGAGCCGTTTCCACCCAATTTATATTAGATATATTCTGAAAATAGCAAATCCATTCAGGCACAAATCCGGCCGGCACCGCCACATCCGTAAGTCCGAAGAAATCCTTCATCTGTGTAGAGAATATCGTCAGCGCGATGCCGCTGGTGAATCCGACGACTATAGGATATGGTATGAAATGAAATATGGTCCCGAGCCTGCAGAATCCCATCACGACAAGTATCACTCCGGCCATAATCGTGGCGACCGTAAGCCCGGCCATCCCGTACTGCGCGACGATGCCTGCGACAATGACGATGAACGCTCCCGTCGGGCCTCCGATGAGAAAGCGCGAACCGCCGAAGACAGAAATCAGGAATCCCGCCACTATTGCCGTGATGAGCCCCTGCTGAGGAGTCACACCGCTGGCGATTCCGAATGCGATTGCGAGCGGAAGGGCGATGATTCCGACGATTATTCCCGCGATGAGATCGGAGACAAACCTCTCCTTGCTGTACCGTCCTTTTTGAAAAAGATGAAAGAATTTAGGACGGAATACCCTTGTGTACTTCATTGAACACAAAAAAAATTGCGGCTTTCCATAAGCCGCGCGTTAAACACTATATAATACCACTAACAAAATAATATCACTAACAAAGAAACCTTCGAAAAGGACAGCAAAGATACAACATCATTTCCATATTCCGAAAATTATTTTTTCGGCGCATTTTCGGCGCTTTCATTTTGGCAGTCATTTGGGTGTCCTAGTCTTCCCATATCTCCGTAATCATCAAAAGATTGGCCTGTATGGCATGTTTTTATCAACATAGGGTGTTAATAAATTGTTACGCACAATCCGAGAAGTTTATTTTGCAGAACCGAAAATTGTGCATAGATTTGCAGCCCGGTTAGTAAATTCATCTTTTCTATGTCAAAATCACAGACCCACCAACAACCGGTTTATGATGCAAGGACGTTGGGCATGCCGAAGATGCTCACTCTCGGCTTACAGCACATGTTCGCGATGTTCGGCGCAACCGTCCTAGTGCCTGCAATCACAGGCCTGCCCGTCTCCACCACCCTCCTCTTCGCAGGAATCGGCACTCTCATCTTCCATCTCATCACAAAGTTCCAAGTACCCGCATTCCTCGGTTCCTCGTTCGCATTCATAGGAGGTTACCTCTCTGTAGTGGAAATGGGAGGCGAATTCGGACTTTCGGCTGAACAATCACTGCCTTATGCCTGCATCGGCGTTGCCTGTGCAGGTTTTTTATATTTCATACTTGCCGGGCTTTTCGCGGCTTTCGGAGCAAAAAGGGTCATGAAATTCTTCCCTCCGGTCGTTACAGGTCCTATCATCATCTGCATCGGGCTCATTCTGTCAGGTTCGGCAATACAAAACTGCCAGTCCAACTGGTGGATTGCGCTGCTCGCGATTGCAATCATCGTGGTCTGCAACATCTGGGGACGCGGAATGATCCGCATAATCCCGATCCTTCTCGGAGTCTTCGGTTCCTACATCGTGGCGGCATGCTGCGGACTTGTCGACTTCACGACCGTTAAGGAAGCCGCATGGATAGGTCTCCCTATTCACCGGGACAGCACGGTCATAGCCGTAACCGACACCAAAAACTGGGAACTCCTCACCAGCGCAATCATCACAATCATGCCAATTGCGCTCGCCACCATGATTGAACACATCGGTGACATGTGCGCCATATCCTCGACGACGGGCAAGAATTACCTGGAAAATCCGGGGCTGCACCGTACGCTCATAGGAGATGGTCTGGCGACGATGATCGCCTCCCTTTTCGGAGCGCCCGCAAACACGACATACGGAGAGAATACCGGCGTGCTCAACCTCACGAGGGTGTATGACCCACGTGTCATCAGAATCGCAGCAGGCTTCGCAATCCTCTTCTCTTTCTGCCCGAAGTTCTCGGCTCTCATAAGCGCGATGCCGGCGGCGACAATCGGCGGAGTTTCGCTGATTCTCTACGGAATGATTTCGGCGGTCGGCGTGCGCAACGTCGTTGAGAACAAGGTAGATTTCACGGCATCACGCAACGTCATCATCGCGGCTATAATCCTCGTGCTCGGCATCGGCATCAACTACGGCATCCCGGGCGGCAGCATAGACCTCGGATTCACGAAACTCTCCGCGCTTGCGGTTGCGGCTCTCGTCGGGATCGTCCTCAACGCGATACTTCCGGGCAAGGACTATGAGTTCGGGAAAGACCCGCAGGGGGATACAGCGGTGAACTTCGATGCTAATACCAACAGAGTTACTGAAGAGTAATCTCAAAGGGATTATTTAGAAACCTTCAAAAAATAACCTGCATCATTTTTCCCATTCTTTTCGGTCTATATTCCTTTTCTCATCAGTCGTGTACGTCCAGTACACTCCTTCTTCCAAAAGAAATCTATACTCGAAAATCAAAGACAAATCTGATGCAACTTATTTT
>DJSA01000053.1:346-3231 GCA_002438905.1 Bacteroidales bacterium UBA6346 | reverse complement strand
TCCGAAGCAAACTGCTTAACATTGCCAAAAGCGAAGGGATATATTATCAGACTGTTCTGACGCGCTACTTTCAGGAGAGATTGATATACAGAATGTCTCAGACATCCTATCGGCAGAATTTCTATCTGAAAGGAGGGGCACTGATGTATGCCCACGAGAGATTCGCGGCAAGACCGACATTGGACATAGACTTCCTCGGCAACAACATCAGCAACAACGGCGAAAGAATCGCTGCCGCTTTTCGCGAGATATGTTCAGTTCCTTGCGAGGAGGTTGGAGTAAAATATGATGTTGAACACATTACTTCTAAGAACATCACGGAACTAAAGGACTACCACGGAGTGCGACTCAGCATCCCGGTATCAATGGACACTGTCGCGCAAGTTCTGACGATGGATATAGGATTCGGAGACATCGTGACACCGGCTCCGGTTGATCTTGACTACCCGTCTCTCTTGAACCATCTTCCTTCCGCCAATATTCTTGCATACTCTCTAGAAACTGTCATTGCAGAAAAGATGCACGCAGTCATCAACCTTGCAGATCAGAGCAGCCGGATGAAAGACTACTACGACCTATACCAGATACTGAACACTCAAGAACTTGACACCGAGGTTCTGAAAGAAGCAATTACAAGGACATTCGAGAACAGGCATACTGGCTACGACCCCTACACAATGTTTTTCAGGGATGACTTTGGTTCAAATCCGATAATGGAGACCCGCTGGAAGGCATTTATAAAAAAGATTACCGCAAAGCAGAGCATTCAGTTCTCAGAAGTCGTTGCATATCTGCAAGAAAGGCTCCAACCTTATTGGGACAATCTGAATAAGTGATGAATACTCTCCATACATATACATTCCCCGAAGCCAAGAGCATAGTCATCTGCGGCGACATTCACGGAGAATTCAATTCTCTGATATACAAATTATGCATCCAATACCAGCTGACGGACACGCTGCTCATCGTTGCCGGAGACTGCGGATTCGGCTTTGAAAAGCCAGGATATTATGAGCAGGTGTTCCGCCATAACTCCTCAAGATTGTGCAAATCCAACAACTGGATTGTGATGATGCGCGGCAATCACGACGATCCGTCATATTTCAGCGAAGAAAAGATATCGCACCAAAGGTTCCGCACCGTCCCCGACTACAGTGTCATCCAAGCCTGCGGACACAACATATTATGCGTGGGCGGAGCCGTCAGCATTGACCGCACATATAGGATTGATAACGATTCCAGACATTCCGCTTCAGGTATCGCTTCATATTGGGGAAACGAAATGCCGATTTTTGACGAAGAAGCCTTGAATGACATCGGACGAAGGTTAAAGATTGATACAGTTATCACGCACACATCTCCATCATTCTGCGAACTGATTTCAAAGTCCGGATTATTGGAATGGGCAGAACGAGACTCGACCCTTCTTGCGGACTGCGACAACGAACGAAGGATAATGGACCATATTTTCGAATATCTGAAAGCCAACAACCATCCGCTTGAGCATTGGTTCTATGGTCATTTTCATCAAAGCTGGAGTTCCTGCATTGATAGTGTCCTGTTCTCAATGCTGGACATAATGGAGTTCAAGGAGCTGCGCTGAAAAATTGTCCCCGAAAACAAAAAATCTATTTCGTGGACAGACGGTGGACAATAATGAAATACTCAAAACGACACCGGATTATATTTCAAATAGATATACATTTCACCTAATTTCTGCATCGGGAAATAAATAATCAAAATATCGCCACCTTAATTACCCCGTCCAGTTTGTTCTCGAAAACGCGATACGCCTCTTCGATTTCGCACAATGGGAAACGATGCGTGATAAGTGGAGTGGTGTCAATCTTTCCTTCTTTAATCAAGCTGAGGACTTCTTCGCAATCGCATCCATCCACACCACCGGTTTTAAAGCAGAGGTTCTTGCCATACATTTGGGGCAGAGGAAGAATTTGTGCCTGGTCATATAGTGCGACTACGGCAACTATAGCGTTGGGGCGAGCACACTCCCACGCCAGTCGGAAGGTATCTGTAGCTCCGGCCACTTCGAGCACTCTATCAGCACCGCTATGGTCGCTATGCTTAAAAACAAACTCCTTACATTCTTCGGGAGTTGTGAGGAGTACTTCGGGGTAATGCTCTTGCACAAATCGTCTTCTCTCTTCAGATTTTTCACATACTATGATGCGTTTGGGATGCTTCAACATCACGCAAAGCAAAGTGCAAATGCCTGTGGGACCCGCTCCAATTATCAGTACAGTGTCGCCTTCTGTAATCTCTGAAATACGAGCTGCCCAAAAGCCTGTGGCCAAGACATCGCCCACCAACAAAGCCTGTTCATCGGAAACGCTATCGGGAATACGATTCAATCCTTGATTGGCAAGCGGCACACGAACATATTCCGTCTGTCCACCATCGATACGGCATCCTAATGCCCATCCGCCATTGGGGTTAGTACAGTTGTTCACATAACCGTTCTTACAGAAGAAACACTCTCCACAAAAGGTCTCCACATTGACGGTTACCCGGTCACCTGGCTTCACATTAGTGACTTCAGAACCTATTTCTTCAACCACACCCACCATTTCGTGCCCAACGGTGATACCAGGAACAGCACGAGGGACACTACCGTGCTTAATATGCAGGTCACTGGAACAGATACTTCCCATCGTCACTCGCACAATGGCATCCGTGGGCTCAATCAATATAGGCTTCGGTTTCTCCACCAAAGCGAACTTTCCTTTTTCGATGTATGTGTATGCTAGCATAAATCTTAATAAAACTCTTATTATTCAACGGGGATGTTTTCGGTTGAAAATGAACACTCCGTTAGACATCCCCATTCGATAAACCACCTAGATCCACTTTGTATTCTATCGGCGCCG
>DJSA01000053.1:0-205 GCA_002438905.1 Bacteroidales bacterium UBA6346 | reverse complement strand
TTGACCTCGATGGGAAGAATCCTACCCCCCTGCTCTATGACAAAGTCCAGCTCTCCCCTCTTCTTGCTGTTATAGTAATAGGGCTCCAGACCATGTGCGACAAGTTCCTGCGCCACCACATTCTCATAAATAGAACCGAAGTTGATGTCCTTATCGCCCTTGATAATCCGCATCTGGATACCGTTGGCATATTGGGCTGCCAGTA
>DJSA01000022.1 GCA_002438905.1 Bacteroidales bacterium UBA6346 | reverse complement strand
GAAAGACGCGGCTCGTGAACCATTTCCTCATAAACCGGAGCTGGTATCTCGTCGACCTCCCCGGCTACGGCTACGCGAAGGCATCTGCTTCCGAACGGCAGAAGATTCAGCAGGTAATCAACAACTACATAAACCTTTCGCCCGATCTGGTCAACCTTTTTGTGCTCATCGACTCGCGTCATGACATCGGAAAGATTGACCTCGACTTTCTTATGGAGCTCGGGGAGCGTCGGATTCCTTTCGCGATAATCTTCACCAAGGGCGACAAGCAGGGCGTGAACGTGCTGGCTGCGCAGATTGAGAAGGACAAGAAGCAGCTGCTGGAGTTCTGGGAGGAATTGCCCCCTTATTTCGTGAGTTCGTCGGAAACGGGCGCGGGACGCGAGGAGATTCTGGATTACATTGGAAGCGTCTTGGAGAGCCTCGGAAAAGACAACGATGACACGACGCGGAAAGGGAACGGGAATCCTGCGGCTGCGGAGAAAGACGAGTGAGAGAAGGACGAGTGAGAGAAAGAGGAGAGAGAATAGGAGAGAGAATAGAATGACAGTTTGACAACAATCAAAATATATAGAAACGATGGATAGAGAGCATCAGATCAAATTATTTGCCTGCAGGGCATCAAAGGATTTTGCAGAAAAAGTTGCGAAATGCCTTAATCTTCAACTTGGACAGTCCGAGACTGTGACATTCAGCGATGGCGAGTTTCAGCCGGCCTACCTTGAGAGTGTCCGAGGTGCGACTGTATTCATCATCCAGTCAACCTTCCCGCCGACAGAGAACCTCATGGAACTCCTTCTCATGTGCGACGCGGCGCGCAGGGCTTCAGCCTACAAGGTTGTGGCCGTCATGCCATACTTCGGCTGGGCACGTCAGGACAGGAAGGACCGGCCAAGAGTCTCAATCGGAGCGAAGCTCGTCGCAAACCTTCTCCACGCGGCAGGATGTGACCGCGTGATGACCTGCGACCTCCACGCCGACCAGATTCAGGGATTCTTCGACTTCCCTGTGGATCACCTATATGCAAGTTCAGTCTTCGTCCCTTATATAAAGTCGCTCAACATCGAGAATCTTGCGATTGCCGCCCCGGACATGGGCGGAGCTAAGAGGGCTCTCGCCTACGCGAAGCATCTTGAATGCCCGGTCATCATCTGCCACAAGTCACGCGAGAGGGCAAATGTGGTGGGCTCCATCACTGCAATCGGCGACGTCGAGGGCAAGAACGTCATCATCGTGGACGACATGATTGACACGGCCGGAACGCTCACGAAGGCGGCTAACGTACTGAAGGAAATGGGAGCGAAGAGCGTACGTGCATGCGCCACACATCCTGTTTTCTCAGGCGATGCATACAAGAAGATTGCGGACAGCGCGCTTGAGGAAGTGATTGTCTCTGATACGATTCCGCTGAGCAAGAAGCCGGAGGACGACAAGAGCAAGATTACCGTATGCTCGATGACGGGGATTTTTGCATCGGTGATTGATAAGGTTTATAACAACGAGCCTATAAGCACAGGCTTTATCTATTAATAGTATGAAAATTTTCATCGCAACACTCATCCTCATCGCATTCTGCTTTGTCGGATTGGGATTCAATATCATATTTCGCAAGAACGGGAAATTCCCAGAGACGGAGATATCCAACAACAAGAATATGAAGAAATTGGGAATCAAGTGCGCAAAGGAAGAAGAGATGAAGATGTGGGGTGACAAGAAACGTGCGGCCTCCTGCGAGGATTTGGGATGCAGCGCGTGCGCCGGATGTGAACTCCACCCGAAGACGAAAGTGTAGCGGATGAGGATGGTTCCAAAGTTCCGAATGAGTGGGAGGACAAAAAACATTTGGTCACCTGCCCTGTAAAGATAAGCTTATGAATTGCCCCGCGACGGGGCTGTAAACAGACAACAACTATGAGTTTGGTAGCTATTGTAGGAAGGCCGAATGTCGGCAAATCGACGCTTTTCAATCGTCTGGTGGGGATGCGTCAGGCAATTGTCGACGAGACCGCCGGAGTCACGAGGGATCGTCACTACGGGAAATGTGAATGGTGCGGGACAGAGTTCTCTATTGTGGACACGGGCGGCTACACGTCCAACTCCGACGACATTTTCGAGGAGGAAATCCGCAAGCAGGTGGTGCTCGCCGTGGAGGAGTCGGACCTTGTACTGTTCATGGTCGAGGCGGCTTCGGGAATCACCGACTACGACGCGGAAATCGCCGACATGCTGCGCCGCAGTGGGAAACCGGTGGTGCTCGCGGTCAATAAGGTGGACTCCGGAGAAAAGGTCTATGACACCTTCCAGTTCTATTCTCTGGGGCTCGGGGAAATCTGGAGCATCTCATCTGCCAACGGAGGCGGCACCGGAGACCTTCTGGACGAAATCGTCCGCAGGCTGCCTGCTGATGCCGCGGCTGACAATGACGAACATCCGGAGCTGCCGCATTTCGCGATTGTGGGCCGCCCGAACGTGGGCAAGTCGTCGCTCACCAACGCGCTGCTCGGGAAGGAGAGAAACATCGTCACCCCGATTGCCGGCACCACCCGCGACTCCATAGCCACCCTCTTCAACAAGTTCGGACACGAGTTCATGCTGGTAGATACGGCCGGGATGCGCCGCAAGAGCAAGGTTCACGAAGACCTTGAGTTCTACTCCGTGATGCGTTCCATCCGCGCCATCGAGCATTCGGATGTCTGCATACTAATGGTGGATGCCCAGAACGGAATCGAGGCTCAGGACATGAGCATTTTCAACCTCATCCAGCGCAACCGCAAGGGATGCGTCATCGTTGTGAACAAGTGGGACGCGGTCGAGAAAGACAGCAACACGATGAAGAAATACACCGAGGCCATCAGAGAGCGCATAGCCCCGAACAACGATGTTCCGATCATCTTCACCTCCGTCCTCAACAAACAGAGAATCATGGATGTGCTTGACGCGGCCGAGAAGGTCTATGCGAACTACTCGAAGAAGATTCCGACATCAAGGCTGAATGAGGTAATGTTGCCGGAAATCGAGAACTATCCGCCGCCGGCATGGAAAGGCAAATACATCAAAATCAAGTACATCACCCAGCTTCCCACCCGCAGCCCGTCCTTCGCGTTCTTCTGCAACCTTCCGCAGTACATCCGCGAGCCCTATAGGCGCTTCCTCGAGAACCGTCTCCGCGCCAACTTCGACTTCACCGGCTGCCCGCTGCAGATCTTCATCCGGCAGAAATAAACGGCACACTAGGAAAGTCAGCAAAAGACAGATGGCAACTGACATTCTTCAACGGATGACAGGATGACAGTTTACTTCGGAGCGATGCGGTAGAGGACGGCGGCAATGATGGCGAAGATTATGTTCGGCAGCCACATTGCCCAAACCGGTGGAAGGGTATCTGTGTAGACAAACATCTCGCTGAACTTCATGAATAGTATGTAGGAGAAACTCAGGGCGATGCCGATCCCGATGTTCCAGCCTATGCCGCCGCGACGTTTCTTTGATGAGAGCGACACGCCCATGATGGTGAGGATGAACGCCGAGAAAGGCAGGGTGAAGCGCTTGTGCTTCTCAATAAGGGAATACTTGACGTTGGCGTCGCCCCTCATCTGCTGGCGGGCTATATAACGGTTCAATTCACCATAGTTCAGGGTTTCCACCGTACTCTTTCGTACATAAAAGTCATCTACCGTCAGGGCGATGACCGTGTCAAGTTGCTTGCCGCTCCTGATGCGGTCGGTCATGTCGTCGTAATAGTCACGGATAAAGTAATTCTTGAGCTTCCATCCGCCGAAAGTGCTGTCCCACACCGCCGTCTCCGCAGAAATCTTAGATTCAAGATGGTTGCCGGCAAACCTTTCGAGGGTGAAACGATAGGCCGTGTTGTTCCAAGTGTTGAACGACTCCACGAAGACGAACTCGCCCGGTGAAATCTGATAATGGACATTATTTTTGCCGGTAACAGAGCCGGATTTTATATATTTTCCCTCGAATTCCACTCTCGTCTTGTTCGCATCTGGGATGATAAAAAGGTTCAGGCACAGCGACAGGACGCAAATGAGCGTTGCCGCCGCCATATATGGAACCATCATCCTGTGGAAGCTGATGCCGCAGCTGAGAATAGCCACGATTTCCGAGTTCGCAGCCATCTTCGATGTAAAGAAAATCACCGTAATGAACACGAACAGAGGCGAGAACATATTCATGAAGTACGGAATGAAGTTCATGTAGTAATCGAAGATTATGGCCTTGAGCGGAGCCTCCTTCGCTACGAATTTGTCGATTTTCTCGCTTATGTCGAATATGATGACGATGCCGATGATTAGCACCAGCGCAACAAAGAAGGTCAGGATGAACTTCTTGAATATGTATACATCTAATTTCTTCGGTCTGAGTGAAAATTCCATCATCGGGTCATATATGTTTTGCGGGCCTACGAGTCCGAATCATCAAAGCCTCGTCATTATCTTCTTGACAGTAGCATCCTTCCACATCGCAAAGTCTCCGGCCTGAATATGTTTACGAGCCTCGCGCACGAGGTCGAGATAGAATGCGAGATTATGTTCTGAGGCAATCTGCGCCGCAAAAATCTCTCCTGCGATGAAGAGGTGACGGAGGTATGCCTTCGTGTAGTAGTGATCCACGAATGAGCTTCCGCTCGGATCAAGCTCCGAGAAGTCATCCGCCCACTTGAGGTTGCGCATGTTCATGATTCCGTTCCAGGTGAACAACATCCCGTTGCGTCCGTTGCGGGTCGGCATCACGCAGTCGAACATGTCAACGCCCCTCGCTATGCCTTCAAGAATATTTGCCGGAGTGCCCACGCCCATAAGGTAGCGCGGCTTGTCCTGCGGAAGAATAGGATGGACTACCTCAAGCATCTCATACATCTTCTCCGTCGGCTCCCCCACCGCAAGCCCCCCGATGGCATAGCCCTCGCGGTCAAACTTCGCGGCGTGCTCGACGGCTGCCCGGCGCAGGTCCGGATANNACATCTTCTCGGTCGGTTCCCCCACGGCTAGGCCACCAATCGCATAGCCCTCGCGGTCGAATTTGGCTGCGTGCTCGGCAGCGGCCCTGCGCAGGTCAGGATAGACGCATCCCTGGACAATCGGAAAAACCGTCTGGGAATATCCGTAAAGCGGCTCCGTCTCATCGAATCGCTTCAGATAACGTTCGAGCCAACTTTGGGTAAGTTTCAATGACTTTTTAGCGTATTCGTATGAAGCGTCGCCTGGGCAGCATTCGTCGAGAGCCATCATGATGTCCGCGCCAATAATGCGCTGTGTATCAACGTTATTCTCTGGAGTAAAAGTATGCTTCGAACCATCGATATGCGAGCGAAAAGTACAGCCTTCAAGCGTGAGTTTTCGCATCTGCGTGAGCGAAAACACCTGAAATCCGCCGCTGTCCGTGAGAATCGGCCTGTCCCAGTGCTCGAACTTGTGGAGACCGCCAGCCTTGCGGAGAATTTCCAGACCGGGACGCAGGTAAAGATGATAGGTGTTGCCGAGAATTATTTCGGCCTTTATGTCTTCCACCAAGTCCCTGTGATATATGCCCTTGACCGAACCAACAGTCCCCACCGGCATGAATATCGGAGTTTCTATCTGCCCATGGTCTGTCGATATCAGCCCGCATCTTGCCGAAGAACCGGGGTCTGTCGCGATGAGTTTGAATGTCATGTAACCGTTTTTTACTGCCCGACGACATTTTTCGGTTGCCAGAAAATTTGCGCAACGAAGTCTATCCAAGGTGAAATTGCGTCAGACAAATTGACCTCAAAGATAGTAAAACTTTTTGTACCTTTGTTCGGTTGCACAGACTTATAAGAAAATATAGTGGTAAAGAATAATTTATAACACATTAATAAACAAGCAAATGGGTAAAAATATCAAAATCAGGCTCATTGTGATGAACATCCTCCAATGGGCAATCTGGGGAGCGTATCTGACCTCGATGGGCAACTATCTCGTGCAGGTGGGACTCGGCAT
>DJSA01000065.1:320-7938 GCA_002438905.1 Bacteroidales bacterium UBA6346 | reverse complement strand
TTACATTACATACCAGAAAAATCCAACAGCCCCCAAATCGCTACCACAGCGGTCTGGGGGCTCTATTTTTTAACATAGAAGTGTCAAAGATGAGAATATAATGAAATTACGACAGTCCATCAAGTCGGACGACTTTTCACGACAAAACTTCATAAAATGGCTTCCAACAGAAAGACCCCGAGGCTTCCACCCCAGGGTCTAAATCCACTAAACGAACCTTTTCGATAAGCGAGGGCAGTCCAAATGGATTTGAGACTGCCGAGCGCAGAAAAGTGGCGATTGAAAATCGAACTATTTCTTAGCGAAAAAATCCTTAACACCCGACTCCTCCACGAGAAGCTCGTTGAAAACGTAAGCACCAGTCTTCGGAGACTTGTCCATACGGATGCACTTAACCATTTTCTTACCGCCCTTGCCGGCAGCGAAGGTTGCGACCGCTTTCTTTGCCATAGTTTAATCCTCCTTCGTTATTTAATCTCACGGTGAAGCGTAACTTTCTTGAGGAAAGGATTGTACTTCATCCTTTCAAGACGCTGAGTCGTGTTTTTCTTGTTCTTTGTAGTAATGTATCTTGAGATACCCGGTACACCGCTCTCCCTCTGCTCAGTGCACTCAAGGATGACTTGCACCCTGTTACCTTTTGCTTTCTTTGCCATAATTCAAAAACGATTAAACAAGGTTAATAAATCCTTTCTTCTGAGCGTCTCTGATTGTAGCATCGAGACCATTCTTCTCAATGTGCCTCATACCCTTGCAGGACACCTTGAGGGTGATGAATCTCTGCTCCTCCTCCGACCAGAACTTCTTGGTCTTGAGGTTCAGGGCGAACACGCGCTTAGTGCGCAATTTAGAGTGAGCGACGTTATTGCCGACCATTCTCTTCCTTCCTGTTACTTGACAAACCTTTGCCATTTTATATACTTTTTAATATTATCGAATTTTTGCGGGCTGCAAATATCGTGTAAAAATTGCCAAATTGCAAGTATTTAGACGATTTTGAAGAATCTCCGCCATCTAATGTTGCTTGGAAATTTCCTATTCCCATCAATTGAGAGCCATATCAAGGCAGGTTTCCCGACTATATGATCCTCGGGGACGAATCCCCAATAGCGCGAGTCGAGAGAGTTGTGCCTATTGTCTCCCATCATAAAGTAATAATCCTGCCGGAAAGTATATTCCGTAACCATTTTCCCATTTATCCTTATCGTGCCATCCGCCCCGACCTGAAGTTCATTTCCTTCGTACGAAGTGATGATCCTTTCATAAAGAGGGAGACTCTCACGCGTCAGTTTCACCGTTGCGCCCTTCTGTGGAATCCATAGCGGGCCGAAATTATCCCTTGTCCATTCGAAGCTTTCCGAGAAAGGGAAGATGGTCTTCCACGAGTCCGGATAGTCCGGCGGATAGGAGTCTATGTTCGGCTCTATGGAAACGATGCTTGAAAAGCCTTTCAATTCCTCCAGCATCTTTTCCGTAAGTGGCATCGCGGGATAACCCGGAAGCGTCTGGTCGAACCAGAGTTCAGACTTGTTGATCCCGAGCCTTTCAAGACTGCGAGGATTGAGCCGCTGTCCGTTGGTAGTGACGGTGTAACTATTCTGCATCCCCGGCAAGGTCTCTTCCCTTTCAGAATTGACATAGACCGCTCCGCCCCTAATTTCGAGAGTATCACCGGCTATGGCAACGCATCTCTTGACGTAATGGTCCTTCTTGTCGGAAGGCCGAACCTTTACAGGCCCGTAGTTTTTCACAGTAAAGTCCCTCCCATACATCCTGCAAAGCATGTAGTAATCATCAGCAGGCGCCTTAGTAAGGACAGTGTCTCCATTGGGGAAGCCAAAAACCACACAATCCCCCCGCTTCACATGGCCTAGCCCCTTCAGTCGCCTATAGCGGCATTTGATTAGTTCGGAATAGGATTCCCTGCCAGCTATAGTATTGTGGGTAAAAGGGATCGTCAGCGGAGTCTGCGGCATCCGTGGACCATATGCGAGTTTACTCACGAAAAGGTGGTCACCGGTGTACAGTGTGCTTTCCATCGAGGATGAAGGAATCTTGAAGGCCTGGAAAAAGAATATGTTGATGAACGTCACGACGATGACGGCAAAAATGATGGCATCAAGCCAGTCAAGAGCCGCATTTCTCTTCTCACCCTCCTTGTATTCCTTTTTCCAGAAAAGCCACTTGACTTTTTTCGTGACACAAAGGTCAAAAAGAACGGCGAGACCGAGAAGCCACCAATAATTTCCGAGCCATATCACCCACAAAATGTAAAGTAAAGCCCAAAATCCGAACTTTACCCAACGATTGTGGAAGAATTCCTTCAGGCTCATCTCAACAGACTATTTTACAGAGTTGACGATTGCTTCGAAAGCCTTAGGATTATTCATGGCGAGGTCTGCAAGAACCTTACGGTTGAGACCGATGTTCTGCTTTGCAATCTTACCCATGAACTGAGAGTAAGTCATTCCGTACTGGCGAGCGGCTGCATTGATTCGCTGAATCCAAAGCGCGCGGAATTCGCGTTTCTTGTTCTTGCGATCACGATAGGCGTAGGTCAAACCTTTCTCGTAGGTATTTTTCGCTACCGTCCAGACATTTTTTCTTGACAGAAAGTTACCGCGTGTTCTCTTGAGAATCTTCTTGCGGCGAGCCCTTGAGGCTACTGAATTTACCGATCTTGGCATAATTTAACTGTTTTTATGGAGGCAGTGTCCAATCTTTCAGGAGCTTTTACGTAAGCGTTATGAAATAAGCCGGTACAGATTTGTGAAGGATTTTTGAGGATAGATTTCTTTTGGAAAAGGGAATGTACTGGAGGTACATGACCGATGAGAAAAGAAATATAGACCAAAAAGACAAACAAAGATTACCGAGTTATTTTCTAAGGATTACTTTACTGCAACCAAGTTTAACATAAGTAATGATTACAATCCCAACAAAGCCTTGACTCTCTTCTGGTCAGGAGCAGTGACAAGTCCGAAGTGAGTCAAATTTCTCTTCTGCTTCTTGGTCTTCTTGGTGAGGATGTGGCTCTTGAAAGCATGCTTCCTCTTGATTTTTCCCGTTCCGGTAAGTGCAAAGCGCTTTTTTGAACCGGAGTTGGTCTTGATTTTTGGCATAGCTAAATCATTTAACTTGTTAATAATAATATAATGTCTCTACTGACATCCAACTAATCCCGTCTGCGGGAGAAACCCCTTCGTGAAGGAGTCCGCACAGACTACTTCTTCTTTGCAATCGGAGCAATCATCATGATCATCCTCTTGCCCTCAAGCTTAGGCATCTGCTCCGCACGCCCGTACTCCTCAAGTTCCAGAGCGAAACGAAGGAGAAGCTTCTCTCCCTGCTCCGCGTATATGATGGAACGCCCTTTGAAGAATACCGAAGACTTGACCTTCGAACCCTCCTGGAGGAACTCCTGCGCATGCTTGAGCTTGAACTGGAAGTCGTGCTCGTCCGTGTTCGGCCCAAACCTTATTTCTTTTATGACCACCTTTGCCGCATTGGACTTCATCTCCTTGGCCTTTTTCTTCTGCTGATAGAGATATTTCTGGTAGTCAATAATCTTACATACCGGAGGATCCGCCTTCGCGCTTATCTCCACCAGGTCAAGTTCGAGCTCATCCGCGAGTTTGAGTGCCTTGGATATCGGATAAATTCCCGGCTCTGGGATGTTGTCCCCAACGAGCCGAACCTGCGGTACTCTGATCTCGTCATTGATTCTTAGGCTGCCTTCATCCTTCTTCTGGTTCGGAGCAGGACGGCCCTGCTGTGGTCTTGGACCCAGCGGGCGCGGCTTAGGTCTGAATGGTGTTGCGATAAAAATATCCTCCTAAAATAAAATTGTTAATAATATCTCATGGGTTTCATGCCAATTGCGACTTCACCTCGTTGCTAACAAGCGATATGAAGTCCTCAACTGACATTGAGCCCTCGTCTTTTCCCCCTTGACGACGCACAGAAACAAGCCCCTCGGCCGCCTCCTTCTCACCTACAATGACAAGGAACGGAATCCTCTTGAGTTCTGACTCACGGATTCTCTTGCCGAGCGTCTCATTACGATCGTCGATTGAAGCGCGAATATCGGAATTATTCAGCAAACTGCAAACTTTTTTTGCATATTCCGAGTATTTTTCGCTCACAGGCACAATGTTCACCTGATCCGGAGTCAGCCAAAGAGGGAGTTTGCCAGCCGTATGCTCAAGAAGCACTGCCACAAATCGTTCGAGAGAGCCGAACGGTGCGCGGTGAATCATCACCGGACGGTGCTTCTGTCCGTCCGCCCCGACATACTCGAGGCCGAAACGCTCTGGGAGGTTGTAGTCCACCTGAATTGTTCCGAGCTGCCACTTCCTGCCGATGGCGTCCTTGACCATGAAGTCAAGCTTAGGGCCGTAGAACGCGGCCTCCCCGAGTTCAACGACGGTCGGAAGACCCTTCTCATTGGATGCCTCGATGATGGCGGACTCGGCCTTTGCCCAATTCTCGTCGGAGCCGATGTACTTGGACGGATTCTTCGGGTCACGGAGTGAAATCTGAGCCGTGTATTCCTTGAAATTCAAGGTCTTGAACACATAGAGAATGATATCGATGACCTTCTCGAACTCTTCCTTGAGCTGATCAGGGCGCACGAAGAGGTGCGCATCGTCCTGGGTGAAACAGCGCACACGGGTAAGTCCGTGAAGTTCACCGCTCTGCTCGTAGCGATAGACGGTGCCGAACTCGGCAAAACGAAGAGGAAGATCCTTGTAGGAACGCGGCTTGCTGCGGTAAATCTCGCAGTGGTGAGGGCAGTTCATCGGCTTGAGCAGATATTCCTCGCCCTCCTGCGGGGTGTGAATCGGCTGGAACGAGTCCTTGCCGTATTTTGCATAATGGCCTGAAGTCACATAGAGTTCCTTATTTCCGATGTGAGGGGTGATGACTGGAAGATAGCCGTAGGACTTCTGAATCTTCTTAAGAAACTCCTCCAGGCGGGAGCGCAGGTCAGCGCCCTTAGGCAGCCACAGAGGAAGCCCCATCCCGACCTTAGACGAGAAGGTGAACAGTTCCATCTCCTTGCCTATCTTCCTGTGATCGCGTTTCTTGGCCTCTTCCATGAGGGCAAGGTACTCGTCAAGCATCGACTTCTTGGGGAACGAGATTCCGTAGATACGGGTGAGCTGCTGACGGTTCTGGTCGCCTCTCCAGTATGCTCCGGCGATGGAGGTGAGTTTCACGGCCTTGATTACGGAAGTGTCTCTAAGGTGAGGTCCGCGGCAAAGATCCGTGAAGTTTCCGTTGGTGTAGAAAGATATGTGGCCGTCCTCAAGTTCTCCGATGAGTTCCAGCTTATACTCGTCGCCCTTCTCGGCGAAGGCCTTGAGCGCATCGTCTTTTGAGACCTCCTTTCTGACGAAGGCTTCCTTCGTGCGCGCGAACTCCATCATCTTGTCCTCGATGGCCTTGAGGTCGGCCTCTGTAATCTGCCTGCCCTGAAGATCGACATCGTAGTAGAAACCGTTTTCGATTGCAGGACCAATGCCGAACTTCACACCCGGATAGAGAGCCTCAAGCGCCTGAGCCATAAGATGTGAGGTGGAGTGCCAGAACACATGCTTAGCCTCGTCATCGCCCCATTTGTGGAATGTGACCGCACAGTCCTCGTTTATAGGACGGTCAAGGTCATATAATGCTCCTTTCCCGGCCGTGTCGTCGTCCGCAGTCTTCACTGTCATTGCCAAAACTTCTGATGCAAGCCTCGGGCTTATGCTCTCGGCAATCTGATAACCGGTGACGCCTTTTTCAAAAGACTTCACGCTGCCGTCGGGAAATGTGATATTTATCATAATTTTACATTTTTTGACCTGCTTCCTTAATTACAACAGAAGTACTTGCAGGCCTGAATTCAACTTCGCCGTCTACAAACACGGCACCCTATGTCAAATAAGCGGACAAAGGTAGGAATTTTTTTCTATCTTTGCACATTGGAAAAGGATAAATGCAACATTATGAACGACAACATATCAAAAGGAGTTCTGCTCAATAATGCGGCAATTGCAGGACTCGCGCTCGGAGCCGTATCCACGGCATATCTTTTTGCTGTACAGTATCTTCCACAGATTATTCCATCTTCCATTGCAGTAAGTCTTATAACGACGGCGCTGTGGATTGCGAAATTTGTCGGGTGCATATACATTCTGAAAGGTTTTATGCAGAGATTCGTAGATTCTTACGATGGGGCGCAGCGCACGCATACGCTACGGCTCGGTGTCTTGGCATCGCTTTTCTCTGCGCTGATTTTTTCTGCAGCAAACCTAGCGAACATTCTCTACATCAGCCCTGTCGCCATAGAGCAGGCCTTTAACCAGGCCTTGAGCCAGTATTCATCTATGATGGACTCCAACACCATCGCGGCAATAGACAGCATTAAAGAAGACATGCCGGCAATAACGTTCTTCTCGAACTTCATATATTGCTTCCTCTACGGAATGGTTCTTTCAGCCATACTGTCAAGACATGTCCCAGAGGCCGATCCTTTCGCAGGATTCCGCAACGGCGGAGACGAAAACACATCGAACATAGAAGAGCAGTAGACAAGTCAGACAATTGAGAATCCCGGCTATGAAAGAATACGCAAAGGACCTTTCCATCGTCATATCACTTTTCAACGAGGAGGAATCCCTCCCTGAACTTGTCGAATGGATACATTCCGTTCTAAAAAAGCAGGATTGGAAATATGAGATAATCATGGTTGACGACGGGAGTACTGACGGCTCCTGGGCTGTAATTCAAAGGCTTGCAGAGGAGGATCGCAACATCCGAGGAATATCTTTCAGACGCAATTACGGCAAGTCGGCGGCGCTCTACTGCGGGTTCAAGGCAGCGGTGGGAAGGGTTGTAGTGACCATGGACGCTGATCTTCAGGATTCACCGGAAGAAATCCCTGAAATGTATAGAATGATTGTTGAGGACGGCTGGGACATAGTTTCCGGGTGGAAACAGCACAGACAGGACAACAAGATCACCAAGAACCTTCCATCGAAGCTCTATAACGCCACGGCAAGAAAGATTACCGGCATAAAACTGCATGACATGAACTGCGGGCTGAAGGCCTATAGGAACGAGGTCGTCAAGGACATCGAGGTCTATGGGGAGATGCACAGATATATACCATATCTGGCGAAGAACGCCGGCTATACCCGAATTACGGAAATGCCGGTGCATCACCAGAAACGCAAGTATGGAAAGAGCAAGTTCGGGTTGAACAGGTTCGTGAACGGATTTCTTGACCTGCTTTCACTTTGGTTCCTCAGCACATTCGGAAAGAAGCCGATGCACTTCTTCGGGTTTACTGGTCTCATCACGTTCTTTGTCGGAGGAATCATTGCATTGTGGGTCATCATAGAGAAGCTCATCCAGCAGGCGCGACACGAAGTGTTCAGACCAGTCACTGACCAGCCACTATTTTATCTGGCGCTAGTTGCGCTCGTAATTGGCGTGCAGATGTTCCTCGCCGGTTTCATCTGTGAGATGATTTCACGCAACAGCAGCGAGCGGAACAACTATAACATCAAGTCGCAGTTTTAATCCCCACACAAAAAAAGAGACCCAGGTGATTGCTCACTCGGGTCTC
>DJSA01000065.1:0-183 GCA_002438905.1 Bacteroidales bacterium UBA6346 | reverse complement strand
GCCACAGTATGTTTCTGAGAGAGATTCTTCTTCATCTTTTGGGCGACTGCTGCGCTGGACTTCCCAGCGTCAGTCGGTCACTACCATCAGGTAGCTCCCTTCCGCCCCAGGCGTCCGCCTTGCATTCATCCCAAAAGCTTGGAAGAAGTGCATTCGCAAAAGGCAAGCTCATTACTCGTAAAG
>DJSA01000131.1 GCA_002438905.1 Bacteroidales bacterium UBA6346 | reverse complement strand
AATTCAGAAAAATATCTTATATTTGCGCGCCGTTTCTCTGTTCTGTTGCGAAATGGCATTATTCCCGAAGTGAAACCCATCCGACGGCAGCCGGAGCAAACAAGGCAGGACATGGTAGAAATCTTCTACAGGGTGAACGGGCAGATGCAGGTCTCCCAGACGGAGGCCGATTTCTCTGCAATCAACATCCCGGATGTGGTATGGATAGACCTTCTTGCGCCCACCGGAGAGGAGAAGCGGGCTGTGGAGGCGTTTCTCGGGACCATGATTCAGAGCCGCGCGACTGCCGAGGAGATTGAGTCATCTTCACGTTTTTCGGAGACGGAGGATGCCATATTCGCAAACACGAACTTCGTCATTCCGGGTCCGGAGGAATATGCCATGGAGACGGTATCCTTCATCTTGAAAGGCAATGTCCTCACGACTCTCCGCGAGGTTCAGCTCCGCAGTTTTACCGAACTCCAGCGGCGTCTCAACGTGTTCCCGAAGATGTACCCCAACGGATTCACGGTGTTCAACAGCATACTTGAGCAGCGCATCGACTCGGACGCCGACATGATAGAGATTCTTTCCAAGGAGATTTCCCAATATAACAAAAAGGTCAGCCTCGGCGAGGACATCAACGAAGAATTCCTCCTCGACATTAATCGCCTGCAGGAGAATACGATAGTCCTTCGCGAGAGCATCGTGGACAAGCAGAGGGTGATTTCTAGCATACTTAAGTCCCAGAAATGTCCCAAGAGCATCCAGAACAAGCTGAACATCATGCTCAAGGATATCTCGTCCCTCGTGAACCACACCAACTTCAGTTTCGACCGTCTCGAGTACCTCCAGAACACCGTCATCGGTCTCATCAACCTCGACCAGAACAAGATAATGAAGGTCTTCACCCTCGTTTCGCTGCTTCTGATGCCTCCGACGCTCATTGCCTCCTTCTACGGAATGAACGTCGCCCTGCCGATGATTCCCGGCGACACTCAGTGGAACTGGGTCATCATTGTGTCGCTGATGGTGATTTCGTTTGTGGTCGTATTTCTTATCTTCAAGCGTCGCAAGATGCTGTAAAAGCCACAAAGCGGCGAATTGCGGCGTTGGACTGCGGCAATTTCAATCCTCACAACCACCAGGTTGCTGCGGTTGAAATTCCTTGTCCGCCTTGCACTTCATCCGTTGGACATTTTTATTTTTCGGATGTCAGAAAAATGATTAATCGCTACTTCAGCCGCGAGTCAATGATGATGGTGATTTAATGCGTTATCTTGTCTTGTGGTTACGCAAAATCAAGTGTCAGTTGCTGTGCCTGTGGTTGCCGTTTGTGGCTTTTGGTGCGAGGTGTCGAAACAATGTCAGCCATCGTATCATTGAGACGTGTCAAATCAAATGCTTGATATGCCACCAGTAAGCGTTCCGCCAACGATTCGTCAATAACATTCACATCCGGCATGACGAGTTTACGCAGGTATTGGCTCTGCCAACGCGGATAGCCGCCGTTCATGCAATTGGTGAGACAGAGAAGCTGACTCTTGACATAATCGGACATAAGCATCGCACTGAGTAGTTGGAGTTGGCGTAACGACCCTCCGGTGATGTAATATAGGTTGTGCTGCGGATAGAACCTTCCCTCGTCAACAAAGATTAGCTGATTCCCGGAAATGTCAGGAAGCAGCACCTTGGGAGAATCTTTCAGCGATGGCACGATTCGGTCAATGGTCTTATACCATCTCTCTGGATTCTTTTTGGCGATGTAGCGTTTCTGCAAGGTCTCACGATGTGAGATGAGGTATGCGGCTGCCTTTGGGTAATCATCCAAATTGATGAGTTCTCCAGTAGGTTTGTATGGGTTCAGCAAGTATTGACCTGACCATCGCATGCGGTTTCCGGACATATCCCTGGCGTTCAGTGCTGGAAGAAGCAGTTCTTTCTCCACTTTCTCCGGGAGATCTTTGGCGATGAATACGGAATCAGCTCCAGTTGCTACTCCGATTCCGATAAGGAATCCCATGTCTTCAATGGTCACTAGGGTGTCGTCGCTCTGCGCGTGATTGAAGACGTTGCTCCAGTCTGCCGAGATGGGCGCAGGCAGAAGCCTTTGGGAGTCTTTTCCGAGTTGTGTAATTGATGTAATTTCGGAAAAAGTGAACGTGTGGCCAGGTCGCGCATTGGATATGAGTGTAATGTCTGGATATGCCAACACATCTTCCTGAAATGCGTCCGTGGCTTTCTCCAATGAGACAATCGATTCCAACCTGAAGGATTTTGCAATCCATCCGCGCAGTTTTTTGCCATACTCATTCTTGAGCCAGCGATTGGAGCAGATAAAGCAATGCCGTCCTCCGGGAGCCAAGAGCTTCAAGGTCTTCTCAAAGAAAAGAATGTATAGGTCTGACCTATAGTGGAATGTGTGGAATTCTCGTTTGTAGCCGGATAATAGTTCGGCCGGTATCTGCTCATAACGTATGTAAGGAGGATTCCCTACAATTATATCGAATGGACGGATGTCTTCAGTCAGGAAATCAGCCTGACGGATATTCCATTCAAGGGGAAGAGAAAGTCCAAGTTCTGTTATCCGTCTGCGACATAATGCAATCTTGTTCTCGTCGATATCATAGCCGAATACATTGTTCTGGAAAGCCGTTGAGAAATCGAAGCCGAATCTTCTGGATGATTCCAGAAGGCGACATGCTATCTCGACGATGAATTCACCCTCTCCACAGGATGGTTCAAGGATGCTTGTCCTGCTCAAATTATTATCAGCAGTATATCCGACAATATCCAGCATATATGATACGACTTCCGGGGACGTGAATACATCTCCGTGCTGCCCTCCGGAACGGCGCAAGCCATATCTGCTACTGTTGGAACTCATTTAGATTGCCTGTCAGATGACCTATAAATGACCGGATGAATTTTTTGATAGAGGTGTCTTCTGAGACATCTTCGTAATTGTCTCGACCGCTGGTTGAAATCAGGGCGGCCATGGAATAGTGTCTTTCGAGAATGAGCTTTTGACAGAGTATCCGGTAGCGGTCCAAGTAACTGGCTGTCTTGAATTCTGGGAGTACGGGATAGTGAGGCTCATTGTTTCGTACAGGATTCGTTGATCCTTCGTCTTTTCCGACAATGGTAAGATATCCGATCCATGGTGCTGTCTGTCCAGGGAATTGATTTTCACGGAATGCTGTCCAAAGGTCAACGGCAGAGCCGATAGCCTCTTCCGTTCGATTGTTGAAATTGTTGCTGTAGGAGCCAATCTGCGATTTCAGTTCAACGGCTGCTATCAGTTTATTATTCGGGGCGATGATCAGAACGTCCCAGTCTTTGGATGAACGGAAGTATCCCGGCAGATAAGCTTGTTTTGTGTAGATACACTCCTCGGGGACTCCTTGCTCAATGGCAATCGTCCTAAGTAAATCAGCAAAAGCGTCCAGCTGCTTGCCTCCAACAACGGCTCCGCGATTGGAAGAATCACCGCTGGAGGTGAGTTGCTTTTGTTTGGTCTCCCAGAAGGACTTGATGGCGGCCTTGATGAGAGAGTCGTAGTCATCCTTTTTCATAATCTTTATCGTTGACCGAACACAAACATACATAAAAAATGCGAGATTTTTAGAATCTGTTTAAATTTGTGCCGAAAATAACTATTGGCTTTGTGATTGAATTTATTCTTTCAGCCGCGAGTCGATGATGATGGTGACAGGGCCGTCGTTGAGGAGGGAGACCTGCATGTCAGCGCCGAAGACTCCGCGACCGACTTCCTTGCCGAGCGCGGCCGAGAGGCTTTCGCAGTACTTTTCATAGAGTGGTACTGCGAGGTCGTGGCCGGCGGCGCGGATGTATGACGGCCGGTTTCCCTTTCTTGTCGATGCCGTGAGGGTGAACTGCGAGACCGCGAGGATGTCACCGCCGATGTCCATGACGCTCCTGTTCATGACACCTTCCTCGTCGTCGAAAATACGGAGCCCGACGGTCTTTCCGACAAGCCACCGCATATCTTCTTCCGTGTCTCCGTTTTCCACGCCCACAAGCACTAAAAGTCCTGCCCCGATGGACGAGATTTCCTCTCCACCGATGCTGACTGAGGCATTTTTAACTCTTTGAATCACCAAACGCATATCCAAAATCTAAAATCAAATAACTTTTTGTCGATGGTCCGTTTGTCCGAAGTCAACAAAAATTTTTATGTAAGTTCAGGACAAACGGGTTCTCGTTTTGCAAAGATACGGGCAAAATTTCTTCGGGAAGAATGTTTCGGAAAATATTTTTTATGGATTTTAGGTGTACGCAACTGTTTGACAATCCGATAATTTTGTCTATATTTGCAGACTTTTTGTCGGGAAGAGGTGCGGCTTTGGCTGCAAGTCTTTGAGACATAAGAAGATGTTTTAATTTTTTGTTCAGTT
>DJSA01000089.1 GCA_002438905.1 Bacteroidales bacterium UBA6346 | reverse complement strand
AATGATGCAGAACACCCAGTTCACGCCCGGAACAGGGATGTCGAGAATCATGGTTCCCATGATGTTGAACGCGTTTCCGAGCATACCGCCGGCAAGCCCGAGGGCGTAGAGACGTATGTAGCTCAGAACGTCACCGAGAAGGCCTGTGACCATGTTGTATGTGTCCCAGAGCCCGGAGCCGATGTTTACCAGCGGGTTGCGTCCCGGCGTGTTGAATACGTATATCGCAAGTCCGCTGACAACGGCGAGAGCGATGATTGTCCATTTGAACGCTTCCGCCGAAAGGACTTCCGTCATGCCGAGGGCGATAACAATGATGCCTCCGACTATGAGCGTCGTCCAGCCCCATGTAGCGACGGTGTTCTTGAATCCGAACCTCTTTGTGAAGTTGATAGTCTTGATTATCATCGCGAGACAGATGTGTAACACGCCCACGGCCACTGCAAGAACCATCTGAACCGGAAATCCGGCAATCTTACCGCCCGGGAACCAGCCGTCAATGCAGATTGCTTTAAGCCAAGACGGCGCCCATGATGCATCTAGTATGCTCATTCCGAAGAACGTGCCGAGTACCAGACCGACAATGAAGGTCATTCCACCGAGAAATCCGATGAGACGGTACATCTTCCCGAGGCTTGTGTTCTGCATTTTCAGCTTCATATAGAGGGCGATGAGCATGAGCACGATTCCATAACCGGCATCGCCCATACACATTGCAAAGAACAGCATAAAGAACGGTCCGAGCACAGGGGTCGGGTCGAATTCGTCGTAGACAGGCATTCCATACATTCCCGTGAGCACCTCAAAGTTTTTCGCGAACCAGTTATTTTTCAACTTGATTGGCGGATTGTCCTCCTTGGTGGCCGGCTCATGGGTGTAATAGACATCCATAGAGTCAAATTCCTTGCAGAGCTTGTCGTCATCCTCCGTAGGAGCGAATCCGGTGAAGACCGTAATGTAGTTTTCGACCGCCTTTTCTGTCGCGGCTTCCGCCAGGTAGAGATCGAGTTCACCTAGCTTCTCCTCATAATCCCTGCGTATTTCATTTTCGTACGCCTTGAGATTACCGAGCCTATCCTGCTCTTCTGCGAGCTTAGTCTGGAGTTCTCCGAGAGACTTCTCCTCCTCGTTGACGGAGCCTTCGGGAGCTGCTGTCGGCTCGATAGGAAAACTATAGTTCCCCTCTGCCTGAGCCACTGTCACAAAAAATACTGTGGAGTCAGTCTCGCTTATGACTTCAAGTGGCTGGATTTCAGCCCACGAAGGGTCGAACTTTTTTTTCTGACAACTATAAAATCGAAGCTTAAGTCCTTGTGATTCAAGTCTGTGGATGTCAGCACTGCTGAATTCTCCCCACGGCTTGCGCAGGTCAATCTCTTTCTTCGCTGCGGAAATTGCTGCACTGGTGGCTTCGATTTCTTCATGTGTGTCAAGCACGGCCTTTGCCGGGCAGCCATTGAACTTGAATCCGGCTTCAGGTCCAGCCTTACAGTCTTTAAGAACGGCAAGCGCCTTCTTTGCCTCATCTGCCTCGGCAAGCAATTCCGAAGACTTGTCGTCAACGGGTTTGAGGGAGCGCCTGACATCAACAACTCCAAGCCCCTGAAGCTTCTCCAGGAATCCTTCTGTCTGCCCGGAAAGCAGAATGAAGGAGTATTTTGTCATTTTAGTTACCATCTTCAGCGTCCTCCTCTTCCGCGTGTCTCTGCTTGACGATCTTTGATGCCGCCTTGGTGAGGTTCTCCTCGTCCTCCATATACCTCTTAATCTTGCGTATCGCCTCCTGATAGCCCGGAATTTGAACCTTTTCGTAGAGATTCACCTTCTGGGTCGTCTTTTTCCGTTGAAAATCAAGGATTCGACTCTTTTCCTTATAGACTTCCGACTCAATGCCGAGACGCGAAAGCTCCTTCAGGATTGTCACTCCATCAGCGTACCACGCCGGTTTGGCGAAGGCGTTGAATTCATGAAGTTCAAAGGATATGCCCTTGAGTTCAGGGGTCTTCACTCCGGCCACCTTCACCGTGACGAGGTCAACATCGGTGATGGAAATCAGTCCCGGTTCGAACTCGTTCCATAGAGCTGCAAGATAATCGTATTTTTTGAGGGCGGCTTCAAGATCTTCAATCAACTTCTCCGAATAATCCTTGGCGCGGCGTACCTCTAAACGCAGGGCGCTCTCCTTGCTCTTCAGGGTAGGTAGAGCGTTCTGACGCATCTTCAGCTGCTTGCCAATGTCATTGAGAGACGTCTTGTTGTATTGAAACTTAATAGCCATATAGTGTGGATTTGTTAATCTTTTTGGCCCATATCCATTTTTCATCAGTCATTTGGCCCGCCAAACTCCCTCTTCCAAAATGAATCTGTTCTCAAAAATCTTGAACAAATAATTTATAAATTTTACTTAATTCATTCTTTGTTTTTCATCTGTCATTTGGCCTGCCAAACTCCTTCTTCCCAAATGAATCTATCCTCAAAAATCTGAATCAAATCATTCAATTCAATAAGGTGTGGATTCATTTTATGAAAAACAAATATTTCAAAAATATAATCTGTTATTACTTAGTTTTTCCAGTACTTGTCGATGAGCGCCTGCTTGATGCCGGTCTCAGCCTTCGAGAAGTACTTGCCGAAGAGCTCCCATGCAGTGTCGAGCATCTCGTTGAGAGAGAGATTGACGTCGATGGAAAGGATTCTTGTGGCGTAATCCTTTGCGTAGGCGAGGCAACGGTGGTCATAGTCCGAGAGGTCAAAGCCGTTCTCGAGTTTCGTCTTGGCGTTCTGCGCATCGGAGTAGAGGCGGACCGAGGCGTTCATCACCTGCGAGTGGTCTTCCCTTGTCTTCTTGCCCTGAACGAGCTGCTTGAGTCGTGAAAGGGAACGGAACGGGTCGATGATGACCTTGCCGGAATCCGGATCGTTGCGGAGGAACAACTGTCCCTCAGTGATGTAGCCTGTGTTGTCCGGGATGGCATGGGTGATGTCCCCGTCATTGAGCGTTGTCACAGCGATGATGGTGATCGAACCTCCGTCAGGCAACTGTACGGCCTTCTCGTAGATTTTCGCGAGGTCGGAGTAGAGTGAGCCAGGCATTGAGTCCTTTGAAGGAATCTGATCCATACGGTTAGACACGATCGAGAGCGCATCGGCGTAGAGGGTCATGTCCGTCAGGAGAACCAGCACCTTCTCGTTCTTCTCCACCGCAAAATACTCTGCGGCTGTAAGTGCCATGTCCGGAATGAGGAGTCGCTCCACAGGAGGCTGCTCGGTGGTGTTCACAAAAGAGATGATCTTGTCGAGTGCGCCTGCCGCCTCGAACTCATGCTTGAAGTAGAGGTAGTCATCGTTCGAGAGCCCCATTCCTCCGAGGATAATCTTGTCCACGTCGGCGCGGAGGGCAACCTGGGCCATAACGTTATTGTACGGCTGGTCGGAGTCAGCGAAGAACGGGATTTTCTGTCCGGAGACGAGCGTGTTGTTCAGGTCGATGCCGGCGATACCCGTAGGTATAATCTCCGAAGGCTGCTTTCTCTTGTATGGGTTCACTGACGGGCCTCCGATTTCGCGCAACTCGCCCTCGACTTCCGGACCTCCGTCAATTGGATGTCCATATGCGTTGAAGAATCGTCCGGCAAGGTCATCACTCACATGAAGGCTTGGAGCCTCACCGAGGAATGTGACTTCGGCATCGGTCGGGATGCCTTCAGTTCCGGAAAATATCTGGAGCGTGACGAGCGCTCCCTTGGTCTTCACGACCTGTGCCAGCCTGCCGTCCACAACGGCAAGTTCATCGTTGGAGACACCATCGGCCTTCAACGCGACTGTGGCCTTTGTTATGCCTTCCAGCTTTGTATAGATTTTCTGATATGCCTTATTTGCCATTGTTCAGGAGCGTATTAAGTTGATTTTCAAATTCCTTGAACTGATCTCCGTGAAACTCGGAATAGTTCATCTGACGGAGAATGTTGATTATCTCCTTGAAGAAATTTCGGCATTTCTCGAAGTCCTCGAACTCGAAGTCCCTATCACATATTCCGAGGACGAGCTCGACCATATACTTCTGTCGTTCAAGAGGGCAGAGTGCGTCAATCGCATCAAACGCATCCTGCTGAAGAATCACGAAGTCGATGAGTTCTGATTTCCAGAAAAGTTCGTGGTAGTTCATAGGAACGCCATCATCACCGAGGATGTTGATCTGTTCCTGAACTTCGCGTCCCTTGCGTATGAGATTCTTGAGCTTGTTCACCTTCTCACCCCATCCATGTGCAATGGTTTCTTCGAGATATTCCTGAATCTCAGGGTATTCAAGATATTTGGAATATGAGTCAATCGGGTTTACAGCCGGATACCTCTTCTGGTCCGCACGTTTCTGTTCAAGTGCGTAAAAGCAGCGCGNNNNCTTCTTCGTAGATTCAGTAACCGGCTCTTTTAGGTTACCTCCTGCCGGAGACACGGTTCCGATGAAAGTGACGGAGCCGGTCTGCCCGTTGTTCAGGACAACCATGCCGGCGCGGGCATAGAAGTTTGAGATGATTGCTGACAAATCGACAGGGAATGCGTCAGCGCCCGGGAGTTCCTCCATACGGTTACTCATCTCCCTGAGGGCCTGTGCCCATCTTGAAGTCGAGTCGGCAAGCAGGAGAACCTTCATGCCCATGGCACGGTAATATTCGCAGATTGTCATTGCCGTGTATACGGATGCCTCACGTGCGGCGACAGGCATGTTTGAGGTGTTGCAGATGATGGTCGTACGCTCCATAAGGTGGCGTCCTGTGTGCGGGTCAATCAGTTCAGGGAACTCCGTGAAGATTTCCACGACCTCGTTTGCACGCTCTCCGCAGGCCGCCATCACGATGACTTGAGCATCGCCCTGCTTTGCGATGGCGTGCTGGAGCACGGTCTTTCCGCAGCCGAACGGACCCGGGATGAACCCTGTGCCGCCCTCTGCTATAGGGTCGAGTGTGTCAATGACACGCACTCCGGTCTCCATTATCCTTGAGGGCCTCGGCTTTTCCTTATATCCTTTTACGGCAACCTTTACCGGCCATTTCTGAACCATGGTAACTTTGACTTCCTCGCCATCTTCATCCACGAGAACAGCGACAGTGTCGTCAATCTTGTACTGCCCTGCGGCTGCCACTGATTTCACAGTATATTCTCCCTTGAAAGAGAATGGCACCATAATTTTGTGGGGCAGCCATCCTTCCTTCACCTCTCCGAGCCAATCGGCCGCAACGACCTTGTCGCCTGGCTTTGCAATCGGGGTGAAGTCCCAAAGTTTTTCATGGTCCAGAGGCTCTGTATATTCGCCTCTTTTGAGGAAAACTCCGGTCATCGTGGTGAGGTTGTTCTGGAGTCCGTCATAGCAACTTGAGAGCAGGCCTGGACCGAGTGTGACCTCAAGCATCCTGTTCTCGAAAACAACCTTGTTTCCATTTTTCAGGCCACGGGTGCTCTCGAACACCTGCACAGACGCGTTGGAACCGTTGACCTTGATGACCTCGGCCATGAGTTCGGTCCCGTCGAGGTCGATGAAGCAGATTTCATTCTGCGAGACCGGCCCGTCAACCGCGACAGTGACAAGGTTTGAGACGATGCCCGTCACCTTTCCTGTTGTCTTGTTCATATTGAGTGTTTCTTTATTAATTATTTCTGTTCGTATGGAGGAAATGGACGCCGTCCCTTTTCCTGTCCATCTATTCGGCGGTGAAGTTGACTCCCTTGAAAGTCCCCCGCACCTCGTCGACCAACTTTCGGAACATCTCCCGCCCGTGTTGCTCGTCGAGCCTATACCAGCGTGCAACAACCTGCATCTTTGCGATGAACGCAAGCACGGCCTCAATGTCAAAATAGTCAAAAACCGTAATCTCCGAGATCTTTTCCCACATCAGATCGTCGAGCGCCCTTTCCCTGGCCAGCAGATCCTCACCGCGAAGTATGCTCGTCACCGTTCCCTCTTCTTCAAACGCCAGCACAATCGGTTCGCCATCCTTGTCAGAAAGAACCATGAGATCTTTCCCGGCAGGCCGCCCGAGGGAACTGTTGAGGTATTTCACTTTTGCGTTCCTCAAGTTTAGGTCAAAGCGGAAGTATTCGCGGATGAAATGATTCCTGTGCGAGATTGCCGCAGCGTAGAATTCAGGCGTGAGATTGGCCTCCTCATAGCCTTTCAGCAGAAAGTCCACGAGCGCGTTGTCACGCGAATCCAGCTGTTCGCGTATTTCCGCGATGAACTGATCCGGAGTCGTGTCCGTGAACCTGAATCCGCTGTCGATGACAGGCAGGCAGGCAATGATGTATTCGTAGTTTTTCACAAAAAATAAACTTAAATATTTCTTCGGTACTATCCGAAAAGAATCTTTCTCGTTGCAGGGCGGAGATAGTCGCCTATGAGTTCGTTGAATGCCTCATCGGTGAAGTTGATGAAATAGCCCCCATCCTTAGGACCGATGGTGAATCCACCACCGATTTTCTTACTGAATTTCACTTCAACTTCCTTGCTGAGGGTCTTCGCGACTTCGTTCTTCACGAATCCGACGAGACTGGACTTTGCAGATTCAGGAAGACAGACGTCAATGCCGGTGTCCTTCCCGTCCGCGAATGCCTTCACGGCAGAAGTGATGAGAGTCTTCACGAACTCCTCATCGGAAAGTGTCGTCTTTACTTTTGCGCCAGCCGCTTGAGCGATGATGAGTTTCTCAATAGCCTGCCTAGTTTCGCCTACAGCCTGCCTTGACGCAAGAGCGATGTCTCCGGCAGTCTTTGTCCTTAGGTCCTCTGCATCTTTATGTGCCTTTGAAACAATGGCTTCAGCCTGCTTCTTGGCCTCTGCCACGATAGCGTCTGCCTCGGCCTGCGCCTTCGAGAGAACAGCCTCTCCTTCAGCCTTTCCTTTTGACAGTCCCTCGTTGTAGAGCTTTTCTGTCAGTTCCTGCAATTTGTTCTGCATTGTTTGAATATTTATTTTGTTTTATATATTTGTCTATCTATCAATATGTTCGGTTAAAAATCGAATGAATCTGTCCTCATCCGAGAAAGCTCAGCAATATGCCGGCCGCCACAGCCGACCCGATCACCCCGGCGACATTTGGGGCCATCGCGTGCATAAGCAAATGGTTGTCTTTGTCAAATTCTCGTCCTACAGTCTCCGAAACCCGCGCGGAATCAGGCACAGCAGACACACCGGCATTGCCGATGAGCGGATTTATCTTGTGACCATCTTTGCAGAACAAGTTCATGAATTTCACAAAAAGTACGCCGCAGAAAGTGGCTATCACGAACGAAATCAGCCCCAAAATGAAGATTTTAACAGACTGCGGAGACAGGAACTGATCCGCCTGAGTGGACGCGCCGACGGTCAGTCCGATGAGCGTTGTCACCACATCGATAAGCGGTCCCCGAGCGGTCTCTGCTAGCCTTCTCGTCACTCCGCTCTCTTTCAGGAGATTTCCGAAAAACAGCATGCCAAGAAGCGGAAGACCGGACGGGACGATGAACGCTGTTAGTATGAAACCAACTATCGGGAATATGATTTTTTCCCTTTGGCTGACCTGTCTCGGAGGAGCCATTCTGATGATTCTTTCCCTCTTTGTGGTCAATAAAAGCATTATAGGCTTCTGGATCACGGGTACGAGCGCCATGTAGGAATAGGCCGAAACTGCGATGGCTCCGAGAAGATGAGGCGCAAGCTTTGAACTTAGGAAAATGGCCGTGGGACCGTCCGCGCCTCCGATTATTCCGATTGCACCGGCTTCCTGCGGGCTGAATCCGAGCCAGAGGGCTAGCAGGAACGCCCCGAAAATGCCCATCTGCGCTGCCGCACCGATGAGTATGAGCCGTGGCTGCGAAATGAGCGAGGAGAAATCCGTCATCGCGCCGATACCGAGGAATATGAGTGGGGGATACCACCCCTTCACAACTCCCTGATAGAGAATGTTGAGTACGGAGCCCTCCTCATAGATGCCGACCTGCATCCCTTCCGGAAGCGGGATGTTGCCGACTACTATGCCGAAACCTATCGGGACAAGCAGCAGCGGTTCCCATTTCTTGACTATTCCGAGAACGATGAATGCAATGCCGATGGCAATCATCACGAGGTGCTGCCAGGTGCAGTTGTAGAATCCTGTGAAGCTCCAGAACTGTTGTAGGCTGTCGATAATCTCGTGCATTGCTCTCCGGGTTATGCTATTGTCATTATCGTTGCACCCTCAAGCACCGAGTCTCCCTTTGACGCGCTGATTGCCGTGACTGTCCCGCTGATGGTTGCCTCAATCTCGTTTTCCATCTTCATCGCCTCAAGTACCGCCACTGTCTGACCGGCCTTGACGCTGTCACCGACCTTCACCCTTATGTCAAGGATCACTCCCGGAAGCGGAGAAGTGACGGTTTTGCCTTGTCCGGACGGCTGTGCTGGAGCCGCTTGTGACTGCTGCGCAGCGGCGGTTGTGACAGTACTCCCAGCGTTGTGCGCGGCTATCGTTGCAGTAGTGGCACTCTGTGGCTGTATAGGCTTCTGAATCGTTCCGGAGAGCGAGGCTGCCGGAGTTGAGTCTCCGAGTTCTACCTTGTAGTCAGTTCCGTTCACCGTAACATCGGCCACTCCGTTTTCCACCGAATTTACTTCGACATCATAGTCGTGTCCGTTTATTCTGAAATTATATTTTCCCATAAACCATTGCGTTTATATTCATTCCATATCCTTTCATTCCGTATTCTTTCGTCCCGTCCGGAGAACATTTTCTATCTGCGTATCGTTATAAGATAGCTCTCGACATCATGCACCTCTCCATATCCTTCAGCCTCAAGAGCCATCGAAATCGCGGCCGCAACTTCATCCTCGCGGGAAAGTTCCCTTTCGAGCGCCATCGCCACGGCTGCTGCTGCCTCCGGGGGTATCTTTCCCTTGCTCTCTGTCCCTTTCCGGTGCCGCCAGCGAAATTTCTCTTTCCAATCCGTGTCCAGAACCTTGCCTATCCCCGAATAGCAGAAATAGAGCACCGTCAGCGCAAAGAACACGACTAGAACGGAAGTTAGCGTAAGTATGAGTCCGAATTTCATGTCTCAATGCCTTTTTCAGTTGCGTAACTTTTTCTACATCGGCAGGTTATCATGTTTGCGCACAGGATTCTCCACCTTCTTGTTCTCAAGCTGCACAAGGGCGCGAATCACCCTGAAGCGCGTGTTTGCCGGCTCTATGACATCGTCTATATAACCGAACGACGCGGCGTAGTACGGGTTGCAGAACAGGTCATCGTATTCCTTTTTCTTCGCCTCTTTGAGCTCTGCCCGCTTTGTCGGGTCTTCAATGGCCTTTAGTTCCTTGGAGTAGAGGATCTCGACCGCTCCGTCGGCTCCCATCACGGCTATGTTCGCGCTCGGCCATGCGTAGTTCACGTCTCCACGCAACTGCTTACAGCTCATTACGATATGTGCTCCTCCGTAGCTCTTGCGCAGGGTCACCGTAATCTTCGGCACGGTAGCCTCCCCGTAGGCATAGAGGAGCTTGGCTCCGTTCGCGATGATGCCGCCGTACTCCTGCTGGGTTCCGCATAGGAAGCCTGGAACATCGACGAGTGTGACGAGCGGGATGTTGAACGCGTCGCAGAAACGGACAAAGCGCGCGGCCTTGCGTGAGGCGTTGATGTCGAGCACGCCCGCGAGTATTTTAGGCTGGTTTGCCACGATTCCGATGGATTTACCGCCCATGTGCGCGAAACCTATGATTATGTTCTTTGCCCAGCCTTTGTGGACTTCGAGGAATTGCCCGTCATCGACGATGGAGCCGATGACTCCGTACATGTCGTATGCTTTGTTCGGATTGTCTGGGATTATGTCGTTGAGCTTGTAATCCACCCGGTTGTATGGGTCGCTTGTCGGCCTCTCCGGTGCTTTCTCACGGTTGTTTGAAGGGATGAAGCCGATGAGTTGTCGGATGAGCTGCAGGCCTTCCTGTTCGTTTTCAGCGGCAAAATGCGCCACTCCGCTCTTGGTCGCGTGAACCGACGCCCCTCCGAGCTGCTCCTGCGTTACGACCTCCCCAGTGACGCTCTTGACGACCGCAGGACCGGTGAGGAACATATACGAGGTGTTCTGAATCATTATGTTGAAGTCTGTGAGGGCAGGGGAGTAGACTGCACCACCTGCACATGGTCCGAATATTCCTGAAATCTGCGGAATCACGCCGGAGGACAGGATGTTTCTCTCAAAAATTTCCCCGAAGCCGGCTAGAGAACTGACTCCTTCCTGAATCCTCGCTCCGCCGGAGTCATTGAGACCGATGCACGGCGCCCCGTTGCGAACCGCCATATCCATGACCTTGCAGATTTTCTGTGCCATAGTTTCCGAAAGCGAGCCTCCTGTCACCGTGAAGTCTTGAGCGAACACATATACAACCCTGCCGTTGATGGTTCCCTGCCCAGTCACGACCCCGTCTCCGTCGAAATGGACCTTATCCATTCCGAAATTGTGACATCTGTGGTGCACGAACATATCGTATTCCTCGAAACTGCCCTCGTCCAGAAGCAATGCAATCCTCTCTCTGGCAGTGAGTTTACCCTTTGAATGCTGGGCATCTATTCTCGCCTGTCCGCCGCCGAGCCGCGCGACTTTCCTTTTTTCGACGAGTTCTTTAATCTTTTCTGTCTGGATGCTCATGTCAGGTTCAAAATTTTGATTCGGAACACAAATCCCAATTAAACCTCCAAAGTTAAAACTTTTTTACGGCTTTCCGAAACGCTTTTGTAAATTTGTGTGTTCAAAAATCGAAAAATGACATCGTCTTATGAAACAGGAAAATGTGAATGCTTCGTGCGTGCATAGCGTAGACGGGAAGTTCATCGGCATAAGGTCGTGGAACGGCGCGAAAGTGTTCCACGGGATAGTCTATGCGCGTTATGAACGGTTTGGCAAGCCTGTGGAGGAGGATTACGACAAGGATGAGGTCTATGATGCTACGAAATATGGTTGCGTATGTCCTCAGGATTTGACGCATCTGTCAGGACAGCTTGGCCCGGATTCCGGTTTGGAAATGCGTGAGGGGGAACTGTGCCTATCCGTGACCGTGCCGGGGGCAGTGGACGTGAATGCCGGTCCCAATCTCTGTCCCAATGTTGGCTCAGAAGGGGAGTCTGAGGCTTCCGGGAAGACGCTTGGGAAGCTGCCTGTGATGGTATGGATTCACGGTGGCTTTTACTTCACAGGAGGAAGTGAAGATCATCGCTATGACGTGTCGCGGCTGGCCGAGGCAGGGAATGTCATCGTGGTGAAGGTTTCCTATCGTCTCGGGGTTGAAGGATATATGTGGATGCCGGAAAGGGGAATCGCGAATCTCGGTCTGGAGGATCAGAAAGCGTCGCTGCGTTGGATTCGCCGGCATATCGCTTCGTTCGGCGGGGACCCGAACAATGTCTCCGTTTTCGGGCAGTCGGCGGGGGCACACTCCATTGCATCGCTGATTGCCTCGGCGGACGATGCGGAACCTTTTACAAATGTTCCACGCTTCGGGGGAGAGTTGCTGTTTCACAGGGCTATACTTCAGTCTCCTCCGCTCGGAAACACTATAACTCCGGCAGCCGCGTCCAAGGTCACAGATGCCTTTCTCGACCGCCTTTTCTCGATTGCCGGACTTGGAAGCGAGCCGGGAGAAACGGCTCGGGAGCGCAGGGAAAGGTGTCTTGATGCGGCAATCGCGGGGAATGGCGTGAC
>DJSA01000033.1:2446-6403 GCA_002438905.1 Bacteroidales bacterium UBA6346 | reverse complement strand
ATTGTGCCGGCAGGGTTTATCAAGAGCGAAGGTTCCGAAATTTACCGCAAGACAGCCAGCGAATTGGAATACACATTTACGGGCAGCTATTCTGCCAAGGACAAAAATTTCGCGTTGAGTTTCTCCGTAGATAAGAAATAATCTATGAAAACCTTGAAAATCATCGCATTAGCCTCGGCAGCGCTTTTGCTGGCAGGGGTGTCGGCAAGTGCGCAGACGGTATTATCCGACAAGAAGGCAAAGGCAGAAGAAAGTGAAGGCGTGAGGGCTCGTGTCTGGCTCAACAAGGGCGAGACTCGGGTTCTTGATGGCTATCTCCGCTCGGCTCTTGTCAACAGGCCTGACCACATCGAGTTCAGTCTCACTCCGGACGGCGAGAGGACACGGTATATCAACGAGGACGTGGATTCGCTGCTTCTTGAAGGCACTGACAAGTATGTAAAGCGCCTTGTAAAGATGTTCGGTCCCTTTGGCAGCAAGGCAAAGGTGGAATGGGTCCGAGAAGAGTACCACGGAGCAGGGATTGACCTTTATTCGCTCTTCACCGTCGAGTCGGAGCAGACAGGAAGAAACATCACGGTGGTCCGTCCGATCCGGTCGTGGTATCTGAGCATTGCCGGAGATATGGCAGTGATGGTCGGTTCGGATCAGCGCGACAGCATTTTTGACAGGACTGAACCGTCAATGTCCGCGTCGATGCTGAACACATATTTCGGAAAAATCTATGACTATCCGGAGTTCGCGGCGAGGGTGAAGGCCGGCGACTTCAAGACTTTCATGGATGTCATCTATGCCTGGGAAGCCTCTTACGGAAACACTGCTCTCCGTGTCAAGGGCAAGATGAAGGACAACCAGATTGGCATTCAGAAAGGCATAGCCGCATCGGATGCCGGGAAGAATGTCGGTTGGAAGCGCACGAAGTCGGAGATCGTTTTCCCGAAATACACGAGGACGATTCAGGTCGGAGTTTCACCGGTATTCGCTCCGTGGGCGAAAATCATGAAGCATGCGGTGGATGACAAGTCTTCGTTCCGTATGGTCGTGCCTCCGGTGATGATATATTCGGACATCTGTTTCCTCGATTTCGGACGTTTCGGCAGTCTCGGCTGGTCAGTGGGCGGCGAATATTCGCGCTACGGCTACAACTGGGTGTATGACAACGGCTACGGAGGCAAGCAGCAGGACACGTTCTGCAACCGCGTAGACATCGCCGCCGGCCTGAGCTATCACATAACTCTCTGTCGTCGTCTTGAACTATATGCCCGCGCAATGGTGGATGCCGGCCTGATAGGGGAGCATACCACCGACCACGAAAGCGGCGAGAAGGCAAGCAGTACCTTCAACAAGATGGACACCAAGATGACGTTCATCACCACGGCCGGTCTCCGCTGGTATTTCTGCGAGAAGGCCGGTCTCTGGGTCGAGGGCGGTCATGACACGGGGTGCGTGTCCGCCGGACTTTCGTTCAGATTCTGAATCAGCGTGTGAACGACTCGATGGAAACCGTGGATACCTTTTCTATCGCACCGACATATTTCTTGAAATGCCCAGTTGCTGAATGTGCGTCAAGATCGGCCTGGCTTTCCCAAGTCTCACAGAACATGAACACGTCGTCATGAATGGTACTTGCAAAGAAGTCGTATGCCTTGCATCCTTTGTCGCTCTTCAGAGTCTCGGCCACGAGAGCCTTCGCATTGTTGATTACTTCCTCGCGTTTGGAGGCATCTGTCACTTTTACGAAACAATTGATTCTTACCATAGTAATGATGTTCTTTTAGATTGCTTTGACAAACCGGTCGTCAATGGCGGTCATGTCGTCATCCATAAAATCTTGTGCCGCAAAATTAGACAAAAATTCAAGATTATCGACATCTGAAGCAGGTTAATTTTTCACGTTTCTTAATTTTTTCTGCTCAACTTCCCTCATTTGCGAAATATATTTTTTGTCTCTATTTTTGCGGCCGAAACAAAGCAATTGTCATACTATGAAATTCAGTATATTATTGACGGCTATGGCCGCTTTCTCCATAATGCTTCCTGCATTAGATGCCGGCGCAACGGATATTATGACCGGTGAAGTCGTGCAGAACACAGATGACCGACCAGGCTTCGAGGCAGGAAACGGGACTTTTCTTCTCAATGGCAAGCCATTCATCGTCAAGGCGGCCGAGTTGCATTATCCGCGTATTCCGAGAGAATATTGGGAACAGCGCATACTGCTCTGCAAGGCACTGGGAATGAACTCTATCTGCCTATATGTCTTTTGGAACTCACACGAGCGGAGGATGGATCAGTTTGATTTCACCGGGCAGAATGACCTGCGCGGATTCGTGGAATTGTGCGCTAAAAACAATATGAAAGTCATACTCCGTCCGGGACCCTATGTCTGCGCCGAGTGGGAAATGGGCGGTCTGCCGTGGTGGCTGCTCAAAAAGAAAGACATAAAGCTCAGGGAACGGGATCCGTTCTTCCTTGAGCGTGTCGACAAGTTCCAGCAGAAGGTGGCCGAGCAGGTCGGGGATCTGACGATAGCCGACGGCGGGCCGATCATTATGGTCCAGGTTGAGAACGAATACGGCTCTTACGGTATAGACAAGCCCTACGTTTCGGAGATACGGGATATGCTCAGAAAGAATTTTGGTACGGAAGTTACTCTGTTCCAGTGCGACTGGTCGTCGAACTTCCTCAACAACGGACTGGACGACCTGATCTGGACAATCAACTTTGGCACAGGCGCTGACATAGACGCGCAGTTTGAGCCGCTCAGACGCAGTCGCCCTTCATCACCGCTCATGTGTTCCGAATACTGGAGCGGATGGTTTGACAAATGGGGCGCGAACCACGAGACGCGTCCGGCCGCCGACATGATAGCGGGAATTGAGGAAATGCTCTCCAAGGGCATATCATTCTCTCTTTATATGACCCATGGAGGCACAAACTGGGGACATTGGGCAGGTGCCAACTCTCCGGGATTCGCTCCGGATGTGACATCCTACGACTATGACGCTCCCATTTCGGAATCGGGACAAACCACTCCTAAATATTGGGAACTCCGCAACGCGATGGCCAAGTTCATGGACGGGGAAAAACAGGCGAAGGTCCCGGCAACCATAAAGCCGATGGCGATAAAAGCGTTTGAGTTCACCGAGGTAGCCCCGCTCCGAGCGAACCTGCCGGAGGCCAAGACGGACACGGAAATAAAGACAATGGAGGAGTATGACCAGGGATTTGGTTCGATTCTCTACAGCACTGTCCTGCCTGAACTGGATGTGCCGGCACTATTGACGGTGGATGAGCCGCACGATTACGCCCAGATATTCATTGATGGCGAATATGTCGGCAAGCTTGATCGCCGCAATGGTGAAAAAGAACTTATGCTGCCTGCTGTGGATAAAGGGTCTCGGCTCGACATTCTTGTGGAGGCGATGGGCCGCATCAATTTCGGACGGGCCATAAAGGATTTCAAGGGCATCACAGGAAATGTCACGCTGACGGTAAGCAAAGACGGCTACAAATGGATATCAGACCTCAAAAATTGGCAGGTATATAATATTGAGGATGAATATGAAACATATTCGTCGATGAAGTTCCTTCCGATATCGGGATTCAAGAAAGACGGTGGACGCCTGCCCATTGGTGCGTACAGAGCCACTTTCAACCTCAAGGGCAAGCCTTCAGACACGTTTCTGAATTTTGAGACTTGGGGCAAGGGACTTGTGTACGTCAATGGTCATCCGATGGGGAGGATCTGGGAGATAGGCCCGCAACAGACTCTGTATATGCCGGGCTGCTGGCTGAAAAAAGGTGAGAACGAAATCATCGTGTTCGACATAATCGGCCCGCGTGAGGCTAGGACGGAGGGACTTGAGAAGCCCCTGCTTGACCAGCTTCTCGTGAAGAAACGCAAGACACACCATGATCTGGGACAGAACCTTGACCTTTCAGTTGAAAAGCCTG
>DJSA01000033.1:1990-2403 GCA_002438905.1 Bacteroidales bacterium UBA6346 | reverse complement strand
TGGCAGGAAGTCAGATTCGCTCCCGTCCGCGGCCGTTATGTCTGCATAGAGGCTCTCAATGCGGCGGATGGCAAGGATGTGGCCGCAGTGGCCGAAATGTATCTGCTCGATGACAAGGGCGCGCGTCTCTCGCGTGAACCCTGGGTGGTAGTGTATGCCGACAGTGAATGCGTAGATGGTGTGAACCGGTCCGCCGACAAGGCTTTCGATCTCCAAGAGTCGACTTTCTGGCAGACTGTTCCCGGCGCAGCCTTCCCTCATTCCATCGTCATAGATCTCGGTGCGTCTCATAACATCTCCGGTTACCAGTACCTTCCTCGTATGGAAGCCAAGGCTCCGGGGGCTGTCAAGGATTTCAGGATATATGTGAAAGATACGCCGTTTTCCGTTACCTCATCGGACGCGAAGTGATC
>DJSA01000033.1:1695-1849 GCA_002438905.1 Bacteroidales bacterium UBA6346 | reverse complement strand
CTGTCCAATCGCAGCTTTTTCCGACCGAGCACATAAGCGCTTTCATCCATGGTTCATACGTGGCCGGGTCCTTTTTCGCTATCGACCTTTGAAGCAGTTTGCACATAGTCTTGTCAATATAGCTCATCTTGTCCAGATTCCAGGCGCCTCTTCC
>DJSA01000033.1:0-1634 GCA_002438905.1 Bacteroidales bacterium UBA6346 | reverse complement strand
TCAAACGCACTCTCGTCATAAGGAGAGGCACCGACACAAAATATCGCTATTTTCTTATTCTTCAAACTGTCCATATTCTTCTTCAGGAAGGACAATCCTGATATTCCGGAGGCATATATACTGCCGCAAAATACGATTGTGTCGTATTGTAATATATCTTTCAGTGCGGCATCGCGTGCTTTTATACACTGAAAACCGGTTTTGTCTTGAAGCCATTGTGCATATTTCTGAGTGGCTCCATATTTGGATTGGTAAATGATAATTCCTTTTTCCATGTCTGATTTCTCTCTGTGAATATTTGGCCTTATTTTGCTATCAATCAATGACAACGGCGGTCCCAGAGGCGGTGGCCATGAGCATGCCGTTGTCGGCTCCGAGGGTCTCGTAATCAATGTCAATGCCCACCACAGCGTTTGCCCCGCGTTCCATCGCACGCTGCGACATCTCGGCCAGAGCCTTTTCCCTGGCCTTTATGAGTTCGTTTTCGTATGAACTGGAGCGCCCACCAATGAAATTGCGGATGCTGGCCCCGAAGTCCTTGAAGAAATTCACTCCGGAGATTACCTCACCGCAAACGACACCCTTGTACTCTCTGATTTTGTGACCTTCAATGGTCGGTGTAGTTGTAAGTATCATGATATTTTTATTAACGAAGCGTAGTGAACGCTCAAATCTGTGATTTCCATAAATATGATGTAAAAATAATATATAATTGTTGATATCACAAATTTGCCTAGATAAAGTCGAGATAAAGTCGATGCTGAACCTTCCTGCCGGATGACCTTTCGCTGAGAATGTGACAGTCCCCCCCCAAAAAAAAATTGATGTTGACTGATTTTAGTTGTACCTTCACCGTATCCGTGACTTTTTCTACGGAATTTAGGGTTAAAGCATGAAGAGAATAATTTCCGCTTTGCTGAGTTTGTCATTATCAGTCAGCATATATGCTCAGGAAATGAATATACAGATGAGAAGAACGGACAGGCTCCAGCTAAACTGAAAGTCATCATTTCGTGTAGCGGCACTTGGTCTCTAATAGATAAAACTCTGTCTCAAACTTTTGAAGCGAAATCCATCAAACCGAGATTCTGGAGCAGCCGGACGGTTTCCCCAAGTTCTTCTTAAATGCCCTAAGCAAAAGTGTTGTCTCCGAGTTCAAGAAACACTCAAAGAAGCCGATACACTACAGTGTGGTCTCTTTGACATCCGATAAGTTGCAGATTCGGGAGGTAGGTTCCAAAGAATCCGAAACAGAGACGTATACTCGTGCAAAGTGAGAATATGTACACTAGGTACATTCCCATTTCGTCAAATTATAATTAGGCGAAATGCCTCGTCCGGAACCGCCATCGTGCCCGCATCCGATGACAAAGGGACTAGATCGACAATGACTCGTTGATAGACTTGTTTTATATTCATAGCAAAACGGCACCGATCCCGTCTCGAAAAGAGTGGTTGGTGCCGCTTTTTCATTTTTACACATGAGCGGCTATCAGTACATGAGTTTGACACTCTTTGGCTCAAGTCCAAGCTCGCTTGAGTTATGCCGAGCGTAGAAAAGTGGCGTATGAAAATCGAAAGATTACGTCCGTGTTTCCAGTAAACTATTTCAGATTTATATATTGTTTCAATGC
>DJSA01000057.1 GCA_002438905.1 Bacteroidales bacterium UBA6346 | reverse complement strand
GGCTCATTGTGATGAACATCCTGCAATGGGCAATCTGGGGAGCATATCTGACCTCGATGGGCAACTATCTCGTGCAGGTCGGACTCGGCAGCAAAATCGGGCTGTTCTACGCAATGCAGGGTATAGTTTCCATATTCATGCCGGCCCTGATGGGCATCGTTGCAGACAAATGGCTCGGAGCAGAAAAGTCACTAGCTCTCTGCCAGTTCATCGCCGGGGCGGCTATGCTTGGAGCGGGTCTCTATGCTGCGGGGGTCGAGTCTGCGGCAATAGCTACCGGAGCGACAGGCTCTGAACTCACAGCACTGATTTCAAGCACATTCAGTTTTCCTGTGTTCATAGCACTCTACACACTCAGCGTGGCGTTCTACATGCCAACCATCGCACTTTCCAACTCGACGGCATACGGCATACTCGAACAGAACGGCTACGACACGGTGAAGGACTTCCCTCCAATCCGTGTTTTCGGAACGGTCGGCTTCATCGCAAGCATGTGGATCATGAACTTCTGCAAGACCGGATCCGGAGTTTCGTTCCAAAACACCTACCACCAATTCATCATCTCCGGTGCAATCGGGCTCGTCCTCGTGGCGTACTGTTTCACCCTGCCGAAGATTCAGAAAGCCGAGGCGTCAGGAAAGCAGTCATTCGCCGACGCCCTCGGTCTAAGCGCCTTCAAATTATTCAAGGACAAGCAGATGGCTTTCTTCTTTATATTCTCCATGCTGCTCGGAGTGGCACTTCAGATTACAAACGGTTACGCAACCCCGTTCATTTCCCATTTCCAGGGACTTCCTGAGTTTGCATCATCCTGGGGAGCGAAGAACGCGACCGCAATCTATTCTGTTTCACAGATTGCCGAGACTCTCGGCATCCTTCTTATTCCGTTCGCGATGAAGAAGTTCGGCATCAAGAACGTAATGCTCATCGCGATGTTCGCATGGGTTCTGCGCTTCGGCCTGTTCGGGCTCGGAGACACCGGAAGCGGAGTCTGGATGCTCATCCTCTCCTGCATAGTCTACGGAGTGGCGTTCGACTTCTTCAACATTTCCGGTTCGCTCTATGTTAACCAGAGGACATCCGGAGCAGTCCAGAACAGCGCACAGGGTCTGTTCATGCTCATGACCAATGGAATCGGTGCGACTGTGGGCACCCTCAGCGCCCAGGCAATCGTGAACAAGTTCACCCACGCCGAAACTGTCGTCATCGATGGGGCAGAGCGCGTGTTCACTATGGGCAACAAGCTCAGCTGCGGCCTCGACGGCTGGAGCGCCTGCTGGTACATCTTCGCCGCCTACGCCCTCGTGGTGGCGATTCTCTTCATGATTCTCTTCAAGGCTCCGGAGCAGGACGCGCCAAAGCTTGTGTAGTTCGCTGGCTGTCCGACATCAAGCCGGGAATGGCATATGAAGAGATGCACGATCGGCATATAAGAAACCTTCAAAAAAGAATAAAATCTATAAAAAGAGAAAAACTTTCATATAGAAATCGATAATTCATCGATTTTCTGTTGACAATGTTCGGGTTTGTACGGAAATTCACCGTGCGGACCCGAACCTCGTTTTTCGCATCGGTGCCCGCATCGTATAAAGATTCGGACAATGGTTTATGGATACATCAGAGTGAGCAGCGACAAGCAGACCGTCGAGAACCAGCGGTTTGAGATTACCAATTTCTGCGAGAAGGAGGGTCTGAACATCGACGGGTGGATTGAGGAAACCATCAGCGGCACGAAGTCCTACAGCAAACGGCAGCTCGGGCAGCTGCTCAAGAGGGTGCAGAAGGACGACCTTATCATCTGCGCGGAGTTGTCGCGTCTAGGCAGGAACCTCTTCATGATCATGGAGATTCTGAACATCTGCATGACCCGCGAGTGCAAGGTCTGGACAATCAAGGACAACTACCGCCTCGGCGAGGACATCCAGAGCAAGGTCCTCGCCTTTGCCTTCGGACTCTCGGCAGAAATCGAGCGCAACCTCATCAGCCAGCGGACAAAGGAGGCGCTCGCCCGCAAGAAATCGGAAGGAGTCACGCTCGGCCGTCCGAAGGGCAAGAAGACGGCAGTGGAGAAGCACAAGCTCTACCGCAAGCGCAATCTGATAATGGAGTTGAAGGCAATCGGAATGTCCCAGAACAAGATTGCAAAAATCTGCAAGGTCGACCGAAACACCCTTTCGCGGTTCATCCGGTTCAAGATGGCGGAAACGAAAGGATATTCAGGGGCTTTATAGCGCCTCAATTTATTAAAACGCCAAGATATTGTGGAAAGCAAATTCAAACAGAATCTTGAGAAGTCAGACTTGTCCGGCAACACCATAGAGTCCTATGTGTGGATGGTCAATCACTTCATTACCAACTATGTAGAGTTCAACAAGGAGAATCTTCTTGCGTACAAGGGATTTCTTGTAGAACACTTCAAGCCGCAGACTGTGAACCTGCGGTTGCAGGGAATCAACAAGTATTTGGAGTTCATTCACAAGGACAGACTGAAACTGAAATTCATCAAGGTTCAGCAGAAAAACTTTCTGGAGAATGTAATCAGCGATGCTGACTACAAGTTCCTGAAATCAAAACTGAAAAAGGACGGTTTCACTGAATGGTATTTTGTGGTCTGGTTTATGACAGCGACAGGCGCGCGTGTCAGCGAACTGCTTCAGATAAAGGTTGAGGATGTTATGGCTGGGCATCTGGATATGTACAGCAAGGGTGGAAAAGTCCGCCGATTGTATATTCCTAAGAGACTTAGAACCGAGGCTGCCGATTGGCTCGGCAAAGAGAATAAGACTTCCGGTTATCTCTTCCTCAACAGGTTCGGGAACAGGATAACTGCCCGTGGCATAGCTATGCAGCTTAAACATTTCGCAGACAAGTACGGTATCAACAAGAAAGTGGTCTATCCTCATTCTTTCCGCCACAGGTTCGCAAAGAACTTCCTCGAACGGTTCAACGACATTTCTCTCCTCGCCGACCTTATGGGGCACGAAAGTATCGAGACGACTCGAATCTATCTCCGCAGGACTGCCAGCGAACAGCAACAGATAATTGATAAAGTTGTAAACTGGTAGTAATAGCAAAAAACCGCTGCCGGAGGTTTTCCGATAGCGGTTTCGCTGTATTGAATGTTACTCAGAGAGCAAAAAAAATAACCGCATTTACGGTAATGCGGCCAACCAAGTCCTTCGTTCTTCGAGCGATGACGCTGCAGATATAAGAATCTTTTTCGAATATTATATTCTCATTTGTCGGAAACGCAATCTCAGGTCGTTCATCCTCTGTATGATACTATCAAAACCAAGAGCATCTCCGTAAATGTAACCATTAATCATATTGTCGTTGTAGTCTTTCCGGAATGCGTCGAGAACCTCTCCGGCAGGCACAAAATCAATGTGAGCCGGATAATCCAAATCATAATTCACATAGCCAAGATGATAGAATTTCCGGCGATGTTCCACTATGGATTTGTATAAAGAAATGTCGTTCAATGCCTCCTTTCCATAGTCGGTGTCCATTATCTTTTCAATGTCATACAAATGGCGGCTCATCCTGCGGGAACGCGGATTCTGCCTCTGAAATTCCTCGTTCAGAAGGAAACACTTTTCCAGAAATGTTCTTGAAGGCTTTACGGTGCGAATCACGGATCCGGAATCCGTGTCCGTATCTTCAAACTTCTGATTGATGAGAGACGTGATCATTTTGTCCTCATAAGGCTCATCCATAGAAAGGCTGCTTATTTCAATTTTCACGCAGTCTTCTATGTCACCGGAATATTCAGGAAACAAGCTGGAGTAGAATACATTTATGGCCGTAGGATCACTATCGTGGTCTATCGGCTTTGTTCCTGTTTCTGTCAGAGTCTAAGTAACATTCTTCACACTGAAATCGTGGACACCATATTCTTTCAGTTTCTTTTCAAGCTCATTTGACAACATTTCGTGAATATAATCTCTTGAAGCCTTTCTTAATCTCATCAACTGCGAGTTGGTCTCTCCTGCCGCAAAGCTATAGCCAAGAATGTCACGATAGAATCTCCGATCTATCGCGATGTCAATGTCCTCACTGAATCGCTGAATCAGTCCCCATCCCTTGCTCAATGATGTGCCTCCCTTGAAAAGAAGAAATGGACCGCATCCCATATTGAATAAAGCCTTCAAAATGATCGTCACCCACCAGTCCTTTTCTACGGCACGATCTTCAATCTTTTTCTCCTTTGCCGTGGCCTGTACCGAAGCCAGCCGCTCGGCTACAGGCAACTTTTGCCATAAGTTATTCATCTCGTCTGTGTTTTAAGTGCATAGATAAAAAACTTCCTTATCCAACTCGGCATCATCTGCAAATCATCGGAGAGATTATCTACGTCCTTGTCTTGGCAAATCAGATTGCTGATGTTGAGCCTATCTTCTTCTGTTATGTTATTCTCCCCGATATATTTCAATGCTTGAACAATCAAACTACGTTTTCTCCCCTTGATGGCAAAGTTCTTCGGAACGGCTCTTTTGAAGGTTATTGTTCTTCCGTCAATAGTGATTTTTCTTGCGGAACCGGATGTCAAAAATACCGGATTCATCGGCATCTGTGTTGATAGCCCCAAAAGATTTAGTGCCGTGGCTCCTGTCGGAAGAATCTGAGCCTTGTCTCTTTCAGCAATAGCAGAGGCAATGGCAGAAACCGGAGGATAGACTAAGCCGAATCTTGTTCGTTCTGTTTTAAGATAGACACCTCTGGAAAGGTGATATAGATATCCTGATCTCACGAGATCGGAAAGAATTTTCCCGACATACTCATCATCGTATTCAGGAAAACTGTTGTTGAAGAGCAATGTTCCATTCTCTGCAGAGCTAATACGCTCTTTTATAGTGCTTACAACCATATATTGCCATATAGTCGAGTATAATTTACTCGGTAATTTTTGCAAAATTACCGATACTTTTGCGTTTTGCCAATACTTTATAAAACTTTTTCTGAACACATCCCATTTAAGGTAAGGTCATCGGCAATGAAGATCCTTCATCCTAAAGTGGATATAAATCTAAAGTATATTGCATACTTCATGTCCACTACCAAACTTGTTGGCACTACTCATAAGAGATATTGGATATCAGAATATTCCAAGATAAAAATACCTATTCCTCCTAAAGATCATCCTATGATTGAATCCAAAACGCAGAAATAATCCTTTATGGTTTGGGCTATTTCGCATTGTTCATTGTATGAAAAAGGCGGCACGACAATTTCTTTGAACATCTTCTTGTTTAGATGGGGAATTGCCGAGCCGACTTTGTTCTCTCGGAGCGATTTCCTATTACTCTGTATAAGCAATAGTATAAACTCTTTACAATACTTTGCATCAATGTCCAATATCTTGAATGTCGAACCTTGATAGCCATCAACCGGTGTCGCAAACACCTCTCCGGAGTTTTCTCCATCAACAAGAATCATAAGGCTTCCAGCCTGGACAAATCTCCCCGAATGTAGCATATCTCCGGACTTCGTTCCACGTAAATATTCTCGTCATAAAAAATCTAAAAAAACATATAAAAAGAGAAAAACTTTCATATAAAAATCGATAAATCTTCGATTAGCTATTGACAGAATACGGGTTTGTACGGAAATTCGCCGTGCAGACCCGATTCTCGTCTTGTTCCGGGTCATGCAACTTGTAAAGATTCGAACAATGGTTTATGGATACATCA
>DJSA01000144.1:613-30582 GCA_002438905.1 Bacteroidales bacterium UBA6346 | reverse complement strand
AACGAGAACATCGTGGGCATCGACTCCTGCATATTCATGCACCCGAAAATTTGGGAGGCTTCCGGACACGTCGGGGCGTTCAATGACCCGCTCATCGACAACAAGGACTCCAAGAAACGCTATAGGGCCGACGTTCTCATCGAGGACTACATCGCTAAGCTTGAGGAAAAGAACAACAAGGAGGTAGAGAAGGCGCGCAAGAAGTTCGGAGATGCTTTCGACGAGGCGAAGTTCCGCGAGACCAACCCTAACGTGCTGAGGAACACCGCGAAGATTGACGAGACTCGTAAGAGAATGGCTGATGCGCTGAATGCCAACGATTTGGCGGCGCTTCGTCAGATTATCATCGACTGCGAGATTGTCTGCCCTATTTCGGGAACGAAGAACTGGACGGATGTCCGTCAGTTCAACCTGATGTTCTCCACCCAGCTCGGGAACACTTCCGACAGCACGAACGTGATTTATCTTCGTCCGGAGACGGCCCAGGGCATTTTCGTAAACTATCTCAACGTGCAGAAGTCCGGCCGCATGAAGCTTCCTTTCGGCATCGCGCAGATTGGCAAGGCGTTCAGAAACGAGATTGTGGCGCGGCAGTTCATCTTCAGGATGAGGGAGTTCGAGCAGATGGAGATGCAGTTCTTCATCAAGCCGGGAACGGAGCTTGACTGGTTCGCGAAGTGGAAGGAACGTCGTCTGGCATGGCACAAGGCGCTCGGGATGGGAGCGGAGAACTACCGCTTCCACGACCACGAGAAGCTCGCGCACTACGCCAACGCCGCCACTGACATCGAGTTCAACTTCCCGTTCGGCTTCAAGGAGCTTGAGGGCATCCATTCCCGCACCGACTTCGACCTCGGAAACCACCAGAAGTTCTCCGGCAAGAAGATTCAGTATTTCGACCCGGAGACTGGCGAAAGCTTCACTCCGTACGTCGTCGAGACATCCATCGGAGTTGACCGTATGGTGCTTGCCGTGCTTTCTCACTCTTTCCATGAGGAGAAGCTTGAGAACGGCGAGACACGAGTCGTGCTCTCCATTCCGCCGGCGCTCGCCCCCGTTAAGGTTGCGGTGCTCCCGCTCATCAAGAAGGACGGACTTCCTGAACTTGCCCAGAAGATTATGGACGAACTCAAGTACGACTACAACTGCCAGTACGACGAAAAGGACTCCATCGGAAAGCGCTACCGCCGTCAGGACGCAATCGGAACTCCGTTCTGCGTGACAGTGGATCACGAATCTCTGGGCGACGGCTGCGTGACAATCCGTCACCGCGACACGATGGCCCAGGAGAGGGTGAAAATTGAAGATCTTCCTGACATAATCGATAAGGAAGTCAACATCAAGACTCTTCTCAAGAAGCTTTAGTCGCTTCAGACAGCTGAAGGCTTTCTGATTTTCAGGAAGTTCTGTAGTTTTGCCTTATTCCGCCGCTTTGTCAATGCATCATGACATCCGGCCGGCGGGATAAGGCTTTTTTCATGGCGTTTTTCTACATCTTCCGATACTCTGATGGGGTCATGCCGGTCTTTGTCTTGAAGAAGCGGTAAAAAGTGGTCTGGTTCGGGAAATTCAGTTCGTAGACTATGGCCTTTATACTCATGTCGGAGTATTTCAGGAGGTTCTTTGCCTCAAGGATGACGAAGGAGTCAATCCACTCATGGGCGGACTTGCCGCTGACGGATTTTATCAGCTTCGAAAGATACTTTGGGGTAAGGTAGAGCTTGTCGGCGTAGAATGAAAGGTTTCTTTCCTTTGTGTGGTGGTCTCTCACCAGAAGCAGGAAGTCCTCGAGGATTATTCTGGATCTTGTCGATGTCCCGTCTTCGCTTTTCTTCGCGGCTGACAGCCTGTCAGTCCACAACGCACCCATCAGGTAGAACACGGATGAAATCAGGGCTGCAACGCATTCCCTTGTGTTCGGGAGCCCGAACTGCGAGACTTCCATCGCTAGGTCGAAATATTTCCTGCACATGGCCCTTTCCCGATCATTGATTGTCACGCACGGGCTTTCCAGCAATTTGAGACTCTCGTTGTAGAGTTTGCTGAAATCGAAGCGTGTGCTGGACATGAGGTCTTCCGATATCGCGACTACAACAAAATGCACGGAGTCTTTTTTCTTAGGGTCTATTCCTGTGACTCTCACTATGTTGCCCGGAGTGTAGATAAACATGGACCCTGGATGTATCGTGAATCTCTTGAGATTTACTTCGATTTCAAAATGCCCTTCCATGCAAAAAAACGCGACATATCCGTGAAAGCGGCAGGGATACTTGATGACGTCCATTTTTGATTCATATTGCATTTCTGCAATGAAGAGGTCATCTGACAGATTGTCATTCACTTGGAAATAAGGGAAAACGTTTCTCAGCTCCCGGATGTTGAGTTCGCGATATTTTTCCATTAATAGGGGTTTTTGTTATTTACAAAACTACGTAAAAAATATTAAAAAGTCGCTTTTTTAGACAAATTGCATATTTTCAACGGCATTTTGTTATCCGTCTTTCTGCCTGAATGGCAATGAATTTGACTTGGCTGACAGCGCTTTAAATGTCGGAAATAACTGAAAAATATAATAAAATGAAAAAGACGATTTTGATTATTGCCGCAGGATTGTGCCTGCTAACTCCTCATGCTGATGCGCAGCGGGTGCTGACACTTGAGGAGTGCAGACAGATGGCGGTCGAGAACAACAATTCTCTTAAGACGGCGGAACAGAAAATCACGATTGCCGGTTACGACAGAAACATCGCCCTTGCGAACTATTTTCCTAAGATTACGGCAACCGGCGCGTATATGTACACGACTCGTGATTGGAAACTCATTGACGATGAGAAGGCCGAAGAACTTCAAAGCGCTGGGACAAAGGTACAGAAGGACCTGACTGACAAGATGATGGGGTTGCTATCCGATCCTGACGTGATGGATAAATACATGACGGATCCGGCTTTCAAGAAAATTCTCGGGGCACTTCAGGCTTCGGATATCGCGACACCTATAAACGCGATAGGTCAGCACATCACGGATGCCCTAACTCTTGACATGCACAATCTGTGCGGAGCGGTCGTTTCTGTTCAGCAGCCGGTTTTCATGGGAGGCAAGATTGTGGCATCCAACCAGATGGCAAAGTATGCCGAGGAACTGGCGAAGTCGCAGTATGACACAGAGCACGCGCAGGTTCTTGCTGATATAGAGCAGGCCTATTGGCAGATAGTCTCCATCGCCGCGAAGAAGAGCCTTGCAGAGAACTACGCGGATCTGCTCCGTCAGATGGGAAAGGATGTGGATGCGCTTGTGGCAGAGGGGTTTGCAACTCCTTCCGATGCGCTTACCATAAAGGTCAAGACCAACGAGGCGGAGATGCTTCTCACCAAAGCGACCAATGGACTTGTGCTTGCGAAGATGCTGCTCTGCAAGGAATGCGGACTTCCGCTTGACAGCAAGATTACGCTGGCGGACGAGAATCTGGACGCGATTCCTGTTCCGGAGATGCGTCCGGTAATTTCGGACGAGGAGGTCTATGCGGCAAGGCCAGAGATCAGAAGTCTCGACTTGGCGAAGAAAATATATGACAAGAAGGTCGCCGTGGTGCGCGCGGATGGACTTCCGAGCGTGGCCGTGATGGCAAACTACGTCGTGACCAACCCTAACGTATTCAACGGTTTCCAGAATAAGTTCGGAGGATTCTTCTCCGCGGGTGTAGTTGTGAACATTCCTATATTCCACGGCACGGAGGCTATCCAGAAGACGAGGAAAGCCAAGGCAGAGGCTGCACTTACTCAGTATAAGCTTGATGACGCAAAGGAGATGATTTCCCTTCAGGTGGCGCAGCTCCGTCAGCAGGAAGGGGAGGCTCTTGAGAAACTGACTGCTGCCGAAAGCAATCTTGAGAGCGCGGAGGAGAATCTTCGTGTGGCTACTGCAGGCTGGAACGAGGGTATGATTGCTTCGAGCGTGGTTCTTCAGGCGCAGACGGCATGGCTTCAGGCGCATTCGGAGTACATCGAGACCGGGGTTGAGCTGCAGATGTGCAGTGTAAACCTTGCAAAGGCCGAAGGCCGATTGTAATGACTGTCTAAAAAGCGAATTGCTGCGTTACGCTCAACTTTTTAATCCTCACAACCACAAGGTTGCTCCGGTTAAAAAGATTTCGCAAGCCTTGCACTTCATCTTTTTATACAGCCATTACTAAAATAGTGATTTGGTAAAAAGTAGAAAATAATAAAAATACAATACAATGGAAAAGACTCAGAAAAAAGGCAACCTGCTTCTTGGAATAATCGTTCTGGTTGCACTCATCGCAGCTGTGGCTGTGCTTGGTATCATCTTCTCAAAGCCTAAGGAAGCCGTCATTCAGGGCGAGGCCGAGGCTGCCGAATACCGTATCTCCGGAAAGGTTCCGGGACGTATCGAGGCGTTTTACGCAAGCGAGGGTGATATGGTTCACAAGGGCGACACCCTCGTTCTCATAGACTCTCCTGAGGTCCGCGCAAAGCTCGCGCAGGCAAATGCGGCATACGCAGCGGCTGCCGCCCAGCGAAACAAGGCGAACACGGGCGCACGCAAGGAAGAGATTGCCGGAGCATACGAAATCTGGCAGAAGGCTCTCGTGGGCAAGGACATCGCGAAGAAGACTCTTGACCGTGCCACAAGGCTTCATGAACAGAACGTCATCAGTGACCAGAAGTTTGATGAGGCCACTGCGCAGTACAATGCCGCCGCAGCGACCGCCGAGGCCGCGAAGTCCCAGTATGACATGGCAGTGAAGGGCGCGCGTGAGGAGGACAAGGCCGCAGCTATAGCTTTGGTAGACAGGGCAAACGGCGCGGTGATGGAGGTAAAGTCTTATCTTTCGGAGCTTAAGCTCACTTCCCCTGTGGACGGTGTCATTTCCGCACGCTATCCTCATGTGGGAGAATTGGTTGGAACCGGTTCTCCGATTATGACCGTGACCGACCTTTCTGACATGTGGTTCACCTTTAACATCCGCGAGGACAAGCTCCACAGCATGAAGTCCGGCGACAAGATGCGTCTCAGTATACCTGCTCTCGATGGCAAGGAAATCGAGGCAACTGTGACCTACATTGCCGCACGCGAGTCATACGCAACTTGGAGGGCAACCAAGGAGACTGATCAGTACGATGCGAAGACATTTGAGGTTCGGGCTGTGCCAGCATCGCTGGTTGAGGGGCTTCGCCCTGGCATGACAGCAATCGTTGTACGGAACAAATAAAAAGCGGTCTGCTGCGTTGGATGCCTTGCATCCCATCTTTTTATTTATCCCTAATTCAACCGTTTGACTCTGTGAAATTTGAGTTAAACTCTTTGACTTTCAATCGTTTGACTCTGTAAATTTTGAGTTAAGCTCTTTGACTTTCAATCGTTTGGTCTTGCGAATTTTGAGTTGAACTCTGATGAAATTTTGGAAAGAAAAAGTCTGCTTGAGACTTTCTATATGATATGAATAGTTTTTTGAAAGTTATGCGGCGTGAGCTCGGGATTATACGTCGCAAACCTGTCTATCTGCTCGGATCGGTGGTTATGATGGCTGTCTGCTGCCTTTTCTACCTGACATTCTTCAAGGCTGGGCTGCCTGAAGAACTGCCGATCGGAGTGGTTGACATGGACAATTCATCCCTCTCGCGCAACTTCTGCAGCCAGCTTGACGCGACGCAGCTCGGCAAGGTCGTCCATTTCGACAGCTTTTCCGATGCCCGCGATGCAATGCAGATAGGTGAGGTGGCTTCCGTCTGCGTGATTCCGAAGAACATGGCTGCGGACGTCTATGCGAACCGTCAGCCGACGTTCACCTACTATGTGAACTCGCTCTACATGATTGCCGGTGCGCTGAGCTACAAGGACGTCCTCACGATGGTTACTCTCACGGGAGGCGCCGTGCAGCGGGAAGTGTTCCGTGCAAAGGGGCTCTCCGACGGCGAGATTATGGGTATGATACAGCCTATCACGATTGACGAGCACCACATCGGCAATCCGATGACGAACTACAGCATATATCTGAACAACATCATCCTTCCCGGGCTTCTTTGCTTGAGCATCGTCTTCGTTCTGATTTACGCTCTCGGCTCGGAACTCCGCTACGGCACATCCAAGGAACTTATGGAGACGGCGGACGGCTCTTTCGCGGCGGCTCTTTTCGGCAAGCTTGCACCCTACACTCTCGTCTATCTCCTTATGGGACTTACGCTTGACCTGTTGATGTACGGCGTGTGCAAGTTCCCTGTGGCGGGGAGCGTGGGCAATATGATGCTGCTCATGATGGTGTTCATCCTTGCCTGCGAGGCCGTGGCCGTGACGATTGTGGGGCTGCTCCCGACGCTTAGGTTCGCGCTGAGCATCGCGGCTCTGTTCACGATTCTCGGATTCTCGTTCTCCGGTTTCACCTTCCCGGTCGAGGCCATGCCTAAGGCGATTCAGGGCATCGCGGTTCTCTTCCCGCTGCGCTTCTACTATCTGGCATACGTTCAGGAGGCGATTTACGGCACGGGACTCGGAGACTGGTGGCCATATCTGGTCTGCCTTCTCCTCTTCCTCATCGGCCCGCTGTGTGTAAGCGGACGTCTGAAGAGGGCATGGGTGAACGAGAACTACGAGAGATAGAATGTGACGATATGTCGAATGCGGCATATTAATGATACATAGGAATATACAATTATGTTAAAAGAATTACGACGCATATTTGCGGATTCATACGTCCTCATCATCTTCCTCCTCGGAGGCCTGCTCTATCCGGTCATCTACGGACTGATTTATTATAAGGGCACAGTCGATGAGATGCCGGTCGCCGTGGTGGACTTGAGCCAGAGCAGCGACAGCAGGCGCTTCATTCAGAAGATTGACGCCACCCGCGAGGTGGATGTAGCCTATAGGTGCGTGTCCATGGCGGAAGCCCGGCAGCTGCTTGAGGAGAGGAAAGTTCACGGAATTGTGCTCTTCCCAGAGGACTACGGCGACAGGCTCGCCAATATGGAGCAGGCGACTGTCTCCACCTACGCTGACATGGCCAGCTTCCTCTACTACAAGAACATAACTATGGCGGTGAATCATGTCATGATTGACGAGCTCCGCACAATAGGCTCATCCCGCCTCGCGATGATGGGACTGACGGATGCCGCAATCTCCCAGATGGTCAATGCCATTCCGGCGGAGGAGAACGTGCCGTTCAATACGAACTGGTCGTTCCTGATTTTCTTCCTCTCCGCGGCGCTTCTTCTAGTCATCCAGCAGACCATGTTCTTCGGAGTGAGCGTGATGAACGGTTCGATGCGTGAGGGCAACGCCACCCACGACGGTTCGCTCCTCGGAAGGGCGGCCGCCTACGCGCTGATTTACTTCGGCATAGCTTTCTGGTGCCTTATGGTTGTTCCAGCAATGTTCGGGATGCCTCAGAGGGGGAGTCTCGGAGCGATGCTTGCGCTGATTTTCTTCTTCGTCATCGACTGCGTGGCGTTCAGTTTCACATTCAGCCGCTTCATCCGCCACAGGGAGACGGTCTTCGTGGAACTCCTCTTCGTGTCTTCCATCTGTCTCTTCCTCAGCGGCACCATCTGGCCGGTAAGCTCCATGTCACCATTCTGGAAAGCCGTCTCATGGATTTTCCCGTCGACCTTCGGCATCCAGGGCTTCCACGCCATCAACAACGCCGCCGCCACTCTCCCGATGATTCGTCCGCAGCTCATCGGGCTGATTTCCCAGTTCGCCTTCTACAGCGTCACGGCCTTCATCATGGACTACCGGGAGCGCAACCACTACGCCTCCCGCCTCCATGAACTGATGGAGCGCCGCCAACGCCTCCTCTCCGCCCGCATCCAGGCTCGCATCGGCTCCGCCGAGTAATTGAATAAAACCGGATTGCCGCGTTACTCGTCATTCCTCTATAGGCATCGCCCTACCGATGATGATTGTGGGATATGGCATTTTCTTTCGGCCAGCCTTGGGCGTGGAGGGGGAGTTCGACGCCGTCGGGGGTAACTATGACGGAGCCTACTTCGGGCTTGGCGAGATGGCCGATGATGTCGAAGGTCTGGAAGTCGTGGCGGAACTTGTCGTGCTTGCCGATGGGGATGGTGAAGAGAAGACGGCAGTCGTCGCCTCCGTTTAGGGCAGCGGCGAGCGGGTCGATGCCGAGTTCATTGCTCAGGTCGATGGAATTACCCATAAAAGGCACTCTCTCGGCGTAAATCTTCGCTCCAAGGCCGGAGTCCCGAACGAGGCACTTGACGGCGTCAGCGAGGCCTCTGGTGACGAAATATCCGAAACTTGGCACAATCTCCGAGTCTTCGAACATCTTCAGAATGTTCGGGTTCAGCGACGGCTTGAGGTATTCACCGACAAAGTCCTTGTATTTGTCCAACTGCGGCTGCTCGTGGTCGTCCTTGGTCTTGTCGAACTTGCGCTTTTCGCGCTCCAGCACGCTCAAGCCGAGATAGGCTCCGCCGAGGCTGCCTGAAACACAGAGTAGGTCCATGCTCTTTGCCGGCATCCTGCGCCTGGACGTGAGCAGGGAGGTCTCTCCGCAGGCACTCACGCTGATGCTCAGGCCCACCATCGACGGCATCACTTCAAGGCTCAGCTTTTCGTAGCCGTGCTCCTTGGCGCAGGCGACAATCCCGCCCCAGAGTTCCTTGATGTGGCTGAAGTCCAGCTTTGCCGGCACACCGATGACGACGGCGAGGGTACGCGGGGAGGACAGCTCCGCATAGAGTTCGCCGGTGACCATCGTGACGCACTTGTGGCCGAGATGCTTGAGTGGGAAATAGACGAGGTCGAAGTCCGTTCCCTCGATGAAACAGCGGCTCTTCTGGGTGGCATACGCCTGTCCCTTAGTTTCGAACCATGTGCTCTCGAACGGCTTGTAGCCCGTTCCTTCAAAAAGCCTTGCAACCGCCTCGACCCTCCCGAGGCTCGCGAATCTTTCCTCTGCTGCCATATACTTTAACTGAGTAAATTAGGTTGTCTGATATGTGTTTTTTTTGATCCGTATTTTTTCTTTTTTTAGAGGGATTCTGTGGTGTCAAATGTTGGGCAAATGTGAAATGACCCCAAGACACTCAAAATCACCTTTTCTTCTCCACATCATATGTTACCCCCATCGCCTCAAGCGCCGACACGAAGTCATTGTTTACGCCCACGGTGAATTTCCGTGACGCGAACTCGATGTTCCACTTGTGCACAGGGTCGTAGAGCTTCATTGAGAGCGTAATCGGTCCCTTGTTGTCCTTGATGAGCTGCTCGAGCCTCTCGCGGAACTCCGGCGTGAGCTGCGTCGTGGTGAGCTGCACCGTGAAGTTCTTGACCTTTTCCTCAGCCACATTGCCCAGCAGCACAATTCTGTTCACGCGGAAACCATAAGGGACTTTCTGCTGCGTCTGCGCCGATGCGCCCTCCGCCGGCTTCTGGTAGTAGCGCGGCTTGATTTCACCATCAATCCAGATTGCGGTGTGCGGCTGCAGGTAGGCCATGAAAGCCTCGTGGTCCTTACCGAAGAGAGCCAGTTCGAAACTGCCTTCATAGTCCTCAATCTTTGTCTTGGAGTAGGCCCTGCCTGTCTTGGAGTTGAATGTTCCGGTCTCTGTGATCAGCCCCGCGACACAGACTTTTTCTCCTGCCTGACGCTCAGTGCATTCGTTAATCTTTGCATCAAGTTGTCCGAGCGAGCAGCCTACAAAATTGTCGAGTTCAAAGCGGTACTTGTCAAGCGGGTGCGCCGAAAGGTACATCCCCACGAGTTCCTTCTCCTTCTGAAGGAATATGAACTCATCGACCTCGTGATCGATCTCCGGAATCTCCGGTCTCGTCGGTTTCATCTCCTCGGACTCGCCGAAAAGCGAAATCGCGGCGTTCTCCGCGTCCCGACGGAAAAGTTCTCCGTAGCGAATGAGGGCATCGAGGAACGTATCTCCACTCCTGCACGGTGTGAAAAACTGCTGTTTGGATATGTGGAAACTTTCGAATGCTCCGGAATATATAAGTGACTCCATCGACTTGCGGTTCACGATGCCCGACATTCTCTCGATGAAATCATATATGTCCGCGAACTGCCCGTTCCGCGTCCTCTCGCTGATGATTGCCTGCACGATGTTGGAACCGAAGCCCTTGATTCCTCCGAGGCCGAAGCGGACGTGCCCCTCAGCATTCACGGAGAACGCGGAGTGCGACTCGTTGATGTCGGGATTGAGAACCTTGATGCCGCTCTTCTTACAGTCATCCATGATTTTCTTAATCTCGTCCATCTTCGAGAGGTTGTTGCTCAGGTTCGCCGCCTGGAACTCTGCCGGGTAGTGGGCCTTGAGCCAGCCGGTTTGGTAGCTCACCCATGCGTAGCAGGTGGCGTGGGACTTGTTGAAGGCGTACTGCGCGAACTTCTCCCAGTCCTTCCAGATTTTGTCGAGGGTCTTCTCTGGGTGGCCGTTCTTCATCCCGCCCGTCATGAACTTCTCCTTCAGCGAGTTAAGGATGTCTATCTGTTTCTTTCCCATCGCCTTGCGGAGCTTGTCGGCCTCGCCCTTGGTGAAATTCGCGAGCTTCTGCGACAGAAGCATGACCTGCTCCTGATAGACCGTCACTCCGTAGGTGTCCTTGAGGAACTCCTCCATCTCCGGAAGGTCATATTCCACAGGCTCCTGGCCCTGTTTGCGGGCGACGAACGACGGGATGTAGTCCATAGGCCCAGGGCGGTAGAGGGCGTTCATCGCTATGAGGTCCTCGAACCTTGTCGGCTGAAGCTGCTGGAGCCACTTCATCATTCCCGGCGACTCGAACTGGAACACGCTCGTGGTGTCGCCGCGTCCGTAGAGTTCGTAGGTCATCTTGTCATCGATGGGGATAGCCTCGATGTCTATGTCAACGCCATATCTCTCCTTGATTAGGTCGAGACAGGTGTGTATGATTGTCAGCGTGTTGAGCCCGAGGAAGTCCATTTTGAGCATTCCCACGTCCTCGATGTAGTGCCCGTCGTACTGCGATGTCCAGAACTCCTTTTTCTTCCCGTTCTCATCAACGATTTCCTTGTCTTCCGAAAGGCAGATTGGTATATAGTCCATCAGGTTGCCGCGCCCGATGATAGTCGCGCAGGCGTGTACTCCAACCTGCCTTATGCTGCCCTCGAGTTGGAGAGCATATCTCAACACAGTCTTTGTCAGGTCTGAACCATTCTTGAGCTCATCCTGAAGTTCAGGGACAAGACGGTAGCAATTCTTTAGCGTAATCTTCGCGTTCGCCTCCTCCTTTCCAACCTGGTAGTGTTTTTCTACGAAAATCTTCTGTCCGGGATTGTCTGGGTCATCGGTCTCCACATTCTTCACAACCTCACTGAATCCCTTTTTCAGTTCATCGAACTTCGGGTTGAAGGGATATTCCTTATCGACCATCTCGCTGAGGCGATCAGGAATCATTTTCGTGAGTCGGTTGGACTCATCGATGCTCATCCTGTTGATTCGGGCTACGTCCTTGATTGCCGACTTCGCCGCCATTGTTCCGAATGTAATGACACGCGAGACGTGGTCGAGGCCGTAGTGATCCTCGACATACTTGTGCGCCGCTCCGAGGTCCTCGAAATCGACATCGATATCCGGCATGCTGATTCGGTCCGGGTTGAGGAAACGCTCGAACAGGAGCTGATACTTGATGGGATCGAGGTTCGTGATCCAGAGACAGTAGGCTACCACCGAGCCTGCGGCCGAACCGCGTCCGGGGCCGACCATCGAGCCCATTGCTCGGGCCGCTGCTATATAGTCCTGCACGATGAGAAAATAGTCAGGGAATCCCATACGGCAGATGGTCTTGAGCTCGAATTCTATTCTTTCGCTCTGCTCCTCCGTGAATGTTTCTCCATAACGTATGTGAGCCCCCTTGTAGGTCAGGTGACAGAGGTAGGCCACCGAACGGCAGAATTCTTCCCCTCGGTCGTTCCCATCTTTGTCGCAGCGTCCCACATCGATGATTTCCCTATATTTCTCCAAGTGGCTGTCTATGTCCGCAAGGAAGTTCTCCGGCAGGTCGAACTTCGGAAGCACGTGCCCGCGGTCAATTTTGTAATTTTCAATCTTCCCGGCAACTTCAAGCGTGTTTGTGATGACCTCTGGGTGCCCAGGGAACAGTTCTGCCATTTCCTCCTCGGTCTTGAGGTATTCCTGTTGGGTATAGCGCATCCTATCCTTGTCGTCAAGATAGGCGCCGGTATTGAGGCAGATGAGCATGTCATGGGCAGTTCCGTCCTCCTTGTTCACGAAGTGGACATCGTTTGTCGCCACGACCTTTACGCCAAGTTCACTGGCAAGGCGAAATATCCCCTCATTCGCAATCTGCTGTTTTTCCCACACTTCCTGAGTCAATCCCTCAACTTCCGTCCTATGCGACTGGACCTCAAGGTAATAATCGTCCCCGAAAATGTTCTTGTGCCAGAGAATCGCTTCCCGAGCCTTCTCTTCGTCCCCGTTTATCAGGTTTCTGGGGATCTCTCCCGCTATACAGGCGGACATGCAGATCAGATTGTCGTGCCACTTCTCTATCACTTCATGGCTGACCCTGGGTTTGTTATAGTATTTCCCTTCGATATGCCCAGTGGACACTATCTTCATGAGATTCTTGTAGCCTTCGTAGTTCTTCGCCAGCAGGATCAGATGGTAGTAGCCCTTGTGGGCATTATCTTTTATCTTATGGTCATAGTGTTGCGTCACGTATACCTCGCATCCAAGGATGGGCTTGACGTTAGGGTGTTTGGCCGCGAATTTCATGAACTCCTTGATTCCGTACATGTTGCCGTGGTCCGTAATCGCGAGCGCCGGCATCCCAAGTTCTTCCGCCCTATCAAAGAGTTTCGGAATGGCGGAAAATCCGTCGAGGATGGAGTACTGTGTGTGGACGTGAAGATGTACGAATGACATATATGTAAATCAATGAGTTATAAGGTTTTGCCAGATTTTTCTCTTTTCTGCGTCACATATTTCTTTCACACAGATGGTGACACAGCGGAATGGCAAAGTTACTCAAAAAAGAAGCGTCTGAAAAATTTTTCAGACGCTTCTTAAGAATATTGTTTTCCCAAACTTGATTAAGAAATTTTCAAAAAATAGCCTAGAGAAAAATTGCTTTTAAAGTCGCTTGGCGAAAAATGTGAAATAAAAAGTGCAGATGCAAGGCTCGCAATGAAGGTGAAACCGCAGCAACCTTATGGTTATGAGGATTTCATCTAGGAGCACAACGCAGCAGATGCCTTTTTATTTTGCATTTTTCTTTTTCTCGACGGCATTGACCACATCATACATCACCGGCGTACCGATGAAGATTGAAGCGTATGTACCGATGATGATACCAAGGATGAGCGCAACCGCGAGACCCCTGATGACCTCACCGCCGAAGATTGCGATTGCAAGCATTGTGACGAGAGTCGTGAGGGAGGTGTTCATGGTACGTGAGAGCGTGCTGTTGAGGGCGTTGTTCACATTGTCCTTGAGGAGTGACTTAGGATGCTCCGTCCTGTACTCACGGATTCGGTCGAAGATGACCACGTTATCGTTGATTGCATATCCGATGATGGTCAGGATTGCCGCGATGAATGTCTGGTCAACGTCCAAGGTGAACGGAAGGATGCCGCTGAAGAGCGAGAAGAATCCGATCACGATTATGGCCGTGTGTGCGAGTGAAGTTACGCCTCCGAGTCCCCATGTCCAGTTCTTGAACCTTATCGCGATGTAGGCGAAGATTACAAAGAGGGCGATGATGACAGCGATGATTGCGTCGCGCTTCATGTCGTTCGCAATCGTCGGACCCACCTTGTCTGAGGATATAATACCATTAGGATTGTCCACGGTCGAGCGGAACTCATCGAAAGTCATGTCTTTAGCGAACATGCCATTCAATGCATCGTAGAGTTTCGTTTCTACCTCCGCATCAGCTTCGCTTGAATCATCGTTGATTTTGTAAGCCGTGGTAATCTTCATCTGGCTGTCGCCTCCGAACTGCTTTACCTCTACAGCCTCGTTGAATTCTGCGAGGGTTGCTTCACGAACCGCCTCCGCAGTTACAGGTTTGTCAAACCTCACGACGTATGTACGGCCTCCAGTGAAATCGACGCCATAGGTGAATCCCTTGATGCAGATGGAGAGGATTGAGATTAGGATGAGGACGCCTGAGAAAGCGTAGGCGAACTTTCTCTTCCCGAGGAAATCGATATGAGTGTTCTGGAGGAAGTTCCTCGTGAGCTTATTGTCGAAACTTACCTTCTTGCCCCTTGCGAGTCTGTCGTCAATCACGATGCGGGTGATGAAGATAGAAGTCAGGACAGATGTTATAATACCGATGATGAGGGTGGTTGCGAAGCCCTTTACTGGGCCTGAACCGAAGATTAGGAGGACAACTCCGGTGAGTGCGGTGGTTACCTGTCCATCGATAATTGCGGAATATGCGTTCTTGTAACCGTCAGCAACGGCCTTTCCGAGACCCTTGCCTGCGCGAAGTTCCTCCTTAATGCGCTCATAGATGATGACGTTTGCATCGACCGCCATACCGAGCGTGAGGACGAGACCCGCGATGCCTGGCAGTGTGAGAACAGCTCCGAATGAAACGAGGGTTCCGAAGAGCAGAAGCACATTGCACAGAAGGGCGAAGTCTGCGATGAGACCCGCTCCCTGATAGAAGAATACCATGTAGAGGAGCACGAGGAGAAAAGCAATCACGAAGGAGATGAGACCCGCGTTGATTGACTCGCTTCCGAGAGAAGGCCCGACAACCTGTTCCTGAATGATGGCCGCAGGTGCAGGAAGCTTACCTGACTTGAGGACGTTAGCAAGGTCCTCGGCCTCTTCAAGCGTGAAGTTTCCGGTAATCTGAGATGAACCTCCAGAAATCTCGCTCTGTATAGTCGGGTACGAATAAACCATTCCATCAAGAACGATTGCAACCTGACGCCCGATGTTGTCTTTCGTGAGACGTGCCCACGTCTGCGCACCTTCAGCGTTCATTGACATTGAAACTTCCGGACGTGCGCCACCCTCGCCGTACTGTACTCGTGCCTCTGTGACAGCGTCTCCGTCAAGCGGAGCCTTGCCGTCGCGGGAGGTGTTCCTGATAGCGACAAGTTCAAAGTAATTGCCGCCTGGGATCTGGTCCGAAGGTTTCACTGTCCACATCGGCATGAATTCATGCGGGAAGCATTCCTTTATCTGCGGCATTGCGAGATACTTATTTACAAGAGCAGTGTCTGCATAATTTGCAAAACCGATGCAAGCATTGGTGTTGTATCCCGACGGACGGAGAACCGCGAAGAGAGGGTTCTGCTTCTTATAGTTCTCAAGCTCCTCATTCTCGTTAGCCGCGGCATTGACTTCCTGTGAGAGGATGTCGCTGCTGTCCGCTGGCTGGGTCTCCGTCACGACAGCCGCAGGCTCTGTTGTTGAAGGAAGAATCTCAGCGAGCTTGGCATTGGCCTCCGTGAGGAACGGCTCAATCTCGGAGAACTGGAAGGTCGTCCAGAACTCGAGTGAGGCGGTTCCCTGAAGGAGTTTCCTTACGCGCTCCGGCTCCTTCACGCCAGGGAGTTCAACGAGGATCCGGCCGCTGTTTCCGAGCTTCTGGATGTTGGGCTGGGTCACGCCAAAGCGGTCGATACGGTTTCTCAACACATTGAAGGAGTTTGAGATAGCACTTTCAGACTCCTTCTCGATGACTTCTAGAACCTGGGCATCGCTTGATTGGCTAGTAACCTTGTCCTTGAGGTCGAAGGTTGCGAAAATGTCAGAAAGCGGACGACCGCCGGCAGTCTCCTGCCAAGCCTTTCCGAAAAGGGTGATGAAATTGTCCCGTGAATTGACGCTGCGGACTTTCGCGCTGTCAATGGCTGCGAGGAACTGGGGATCCCGGCTGTTTCCGGAGAGAGCCTTCACGAGATCCTCAAGTTGCACCTGAAGCATTACGTTCATGCCGCCTTTGAGGTCCAGACCTAGGTTGATGTCTTTGACCTTCACGTCCTTGTATGTGTAGCCGAAGTAGACTTTTTCGGCAGACACAGAATCGAGGAACCTTCTGTTGTTGACCTTTGAAATCGAGTCAAGGACGTATGCCTTGTCCTCGTCCGACACCGTTTTGAATTCCGCCGATGCTCTGAAAGCCTCCACGGCCTTCTCCGCATACTTGTCAGCCTTGTGTTCCTGTACTCTTGTGACTACAGAGAACGAAAGCTGCCAGAGACATGCTACCGCAAGGAGGATTGCAACGAATCTGATGGCACCTTTACTTTGCATAATTGTTATAGTTTTAATTAATATTTATTGTCATTTTTCATCCTCAAGCGCAATCTGTCCGAACCCCGCGATGCGTGGCACGAATTTACGTATCGGCAAATAGGGCACAAATTTACGATTTTTTTCTTATAAACGCATTTTTTCTTAGAATCTGTTTAAATTTGTGGTCCTTTTGTGGGCAGTGAGTGATGAATAAAGGGAAGATAAGGGCTTTGATAATTTTCTTGTCGGCGGTTTCGTCCGGCGTTGCAACGGCACAGTCCCAGTTTGTGGACCATGCTGATTCGTTGTTGTTCAGGGTCGTGGACACTGTTTCGGCTTCAGTAATCGGAGACACGATTTCTGCCATGCCCGTTCCGTCCGAACTTTCCTCGAAGGACACCGTGGCCGTCCCCATTCCCGACGCCCCCATGAAGATTGCCGTTCCTGTCCTTGATGAGGTTCGCCGGCTGACCGACACGGAGAAACTCGCGCTCGCGGACTCGCTCCACGGTGCCTATCAGTTCCGCCGTGCAATTCAGGTCTGTGACGAGATTCTGTCCGAGTCTTCCGACAGTCTTGTGAAGACCTATGCCGCCGAACTTCTCTCAAATGCGGAGGCCGGTTTCGATATGTCTGAGACCGTTGCGCTGCCGACTGTGATAGCCCGCCAGAAGTTCACTGTCAGTGACTTTTTCCTCTACTACCCGTTCCCGGATCTTTCATGGCACAACACCCGCGGTTGCGAAGGTTTGCGCGACAGTCTGCAGTCGGTCATGGCACCGGGACTTCTCGGAATCCTTCCGGATATCACATATTTTCAGGAAGATGATGACGTCATATATTTTTCGTCCCCCGACACTCTCGGGCACATGAAGATATATTTTTCCGCAAAGGACACTCTCTGGAGCCGTCCGTCTCAAGTCTTCGCGCCGAAGGATTCTCTGCTCGTGACGACGGACAGCCTGACGGCGGATTTGACGCAGTCCGTTCAAATGTCAGCGGATTCCACTGGAGCTGCCTTTGTGCTCAGGGACTCGACGGCGACTTTTCCCGCGTCCGACGAGATATTCCCGGTTCTTTCCGCCGACCGCCGCTCGCTCTATTTTTCCGCAAGACGGAGGGACAGCGCTGGGGGATATGATCTCTACGAATCCGTGTGGTCCGAGGCCGACAGTTGCTGGACTGAACCGGTGAATCTCGGATTTCCGTATTCTTCGGTGGACAATGACTACCTATATATGAACACGGACGATGGACGTTATACCGTATTCGCTTCGGACCGCGGGTGTACTAAAGACAGTGTGTGTGTTTATGTGCTTGAATATGAATTTGTTCCGCAGCGACAGAAGATTACGGATTCGGAGAGGCTGCGCCTGATTATGGAACTTGCCCCTTCGGACGGAACGGATGTCGTTGATGCCGGTTCGGCAGTCGGAGGCGGCATTCCGGAAAACGCGGACACGAAGCGTTATATGGAGAAGATGGAGGATGTCCGCAAGTTCCGCGATCTGCTTGACGATACCAACAGAAAATTAGATGAAATGAGGGAGGAATTTGCCCTTAGCGACGATGTGGAACGCAGGCAGGAGCTCACTTCTATGATTCTTGAGACCGAGGCGGAGATTCCTCAGATTCAGGCCTCCCTTGACAAGGCTGCGGCCGAGGTGCAGAAAATCGAGATGGAATTCCTCTTCAGCGGCGTGGTCATCGACTACGACAAGCTTTCTTCCGAAGCTTCCCGCAACATCGTCGGCGCCGACACAGGCTACCTCTTCAGGGAACGGCAGATGGGCGCCGCGCTGAACTTCCGTTCCGGTCAGTCTCCTGTCGAGCAGATTCCGCAATAGTAAAAATTAGTCAAATTCTGTGATATATCGGTACACAGTTCTCCGACATCGTGCGCGGTTGGGCTTTTGACGGTAATTATTTCTATCTTTGAGAGATTTTAAAGCCGGCTTGAGGTCAAGGCCGCTTCGCGAATATGATAACACTACAGACTTATGCTTGTTTTAAGGAATATTGCGGCGTCAATTTCACTGATGCTGATTTTATCTTTCGCCACTTTTGCGCAGGACGCGGATGGTTCACTGGCGGAACTTCGGAAAGTGAGGGAATCTTTTGTGGCGGCGATGCTCGACTCTTGTTCGCCATCGGACGAGGTGACGGAAAACTTCATGACATATTCGGAACACGGGAGGGCGGCGATTGACGTGCTCCTGATGCAGCTCTATCTCGCGGTGCAGCTGCCTGAGTCCGAGGTGGAACGGGTCATAGGACTCTTCGATTCCGAAAGGCGGCAGTGGAGGGACATCGACTACACGGATATGTCTCGTGGCGGCTGGGACATGACCCTGCACGTTACCCGTATATATGCCCTTGCCAAGACCTACGAATGGCCGCAGTCGCCGTTTTACAAGTCTCCTGAACTGGGGGCGGTGCTCCATAAGGCGGCCGGGTGGTGGTTCGACAATATGCCAGTGAACCCGAACTGGTGGCACAATGACATCGGGGTTCCAAAGAAGCTTGCAGCCGCGATGGTGCTTCTGCGGGACGAACTTTCCGAAGACGAGATTCAGGGAACGCTACGTGTGCTTGAACGGTCGCGTTTCGGGCGCACTGGGCAGAACAAGGCGTGGCTTGCCGGGAACCAGATGATGAAGGCGCTGCTCATCGAAGACCCGGAACTCGCGAGGGAGGCGTGCAGACAGATTGGTGAGGAGATATACGTGACGGACAGCGAGGGCATACAGCGGGACTGGTCTTTTCACCAGCACGGACCTCAGATGCAGTTCGGTAACTATGGGCTGGCTTTCGCCGACGGAGTTTCGTTCTGGGCACGTGTACTTGAGGGGACAGAATATGCCTTCTCTGAAGAGCAGATTGAAATTATTGAAAACTATATACTTGAAGGTCTTTGCTGGCCGATATGGAAGGGCGTGATGGATCCGAGCGCCTGCGGCCGGCAGCTTCACATCAACGGAGGGCGCGGCAAGGCTTATTCCTGTGCCGTGGCCCTGTCTAATATGGCAGCCATGAAGCGTCCTCGCAGCGAGGTCTTCCGACACATTGCCCTTCAGAATCTCCAGCCGGAACTTTATGAAAACGAACTGGTTGGGGCGCGGTACTATCCGCGTTCGGATTATGGCGTCTATCGGGCAAGGGATTGGTACGCTTCCGTGAGGATGCAGTCCGAACGGACGATAGGCTACGAGTTTACCAACGCCGAGAACCAGCTGGCGCAGTTTTCCGCCGACGGCGCGGTGATTCTGATGCAGTCCGGACGGGAATATGAGAACATCTTCCCCTATTGGGACTGGAGGATGCTGCCGGGAGTCACGGCCTACTATGACGGCACGCCTCTGCGCACCGACGACAGCCGCGAGGACAAGCAGAACAACACCGGACACGTGGGTGGTCTGGCTCGGGACAATGTCATGGTCACGACGATGGAACTGAACCGCCACGGGCTCCATGCCTTCAAGTCGAACTTCTTCCTCGACGGCATTGTTGTGTCTCTCGGTTCCGACATACGTTCTTCGCGTACGGAGATAAGCCGCGTGACCACGACTCTTGAGCAGAACCGTCTCTCTGGTAAGGCAGAATCCGGTTCTGTCCGTTCAAGGGCGCACGGCCGCACGGACTGGGCATGGCATGACGGCAGGGGATATGTTGTCCTTGACGGCTCTGAAATCCGGACCGAAACTCCGCTCCAAAAAGGAAGCTGGGCGAAAATGGCGCCGATGTACACGCAGGTTGACAGCGGACGCGTCTTCAAATGCTGGTTTGAGCATCCGGCGGACGGTGTTGCCTCATACGCCTACGCCGTGCTTCCATGCCATGACGTTGCCGGAACAAAGGCTTTCGCGAAGGCATACGCATCCGGGAAGGACACTATTGGAAAAGCCCACGCCGAACGCAGTAAGAAGACCTCCGGAGTGCAGTTCAAGACAGCTGTTCCCACAGTTCTCCGCAACGATGACAGTTGCCAGGCTGTGTCCTATATGGAAAATCTCTATGTCGTTGTGCACAAGGCAGGTGAATATTCATTCTCAAACGGAGAGTTCAATTTCTCGGCTCCCGGAATCTATTTTTGTTCCGATGACGGGATTCACTCCGAGCCACTGCCTCCGGCCGTCGGGGAGGACTGACTGTCCTCGTTCTCTACCTTGTGCAGCGCCACGAACTCTTTCGGGAGTATGCCGAACTGCTTGAAAAAGCACGAAGTGAAATAGGACGGGGTGTTGAATCCGCACATGTAGCAGACCTCGTTCACCCTGTAGTTGTCCGACAGCAGCAGTCCGGCGGCCTTCTTCAGCCGGAACAGCTTTATGTACTCGTTCGGAGCCATTCCGGTCAGCGATTTCATCTTTCTCTGGAGGTTGCTGCGGCTGACGAACATCCCGTCCGCAAGCTGCTGTACCGAAAAGTCTATGGATGAGAGGTTTGCACCGATGATTGAGTCCACCTTGGAGAGCCATTCGATGTCGAGAGTACCGTATTTCGAGAAATTGAGGCTTTCGTCCGGTGATGACGCGAACTTCTCCATGAGCACTTTCCTATTGTTTATTATACTGTCAATCACCGCCTTGAAGTGATTTGGCGAGAACGGCTTCTCTATATATGCGTCCGCTCCGCAGTCAAGTCCGCGGATTTTTGACTCGACGGACGACTCGGCCGAGAGGAGAATGAACGGGATGTGCGAGGTCATCGGATTTTCACGAACTGCCCTGAGGAGCTCGAACCCGTCCATATTCGGCATCGCTATGTCCGAAATAATAACATCCACGTTGTGCCTTTCAATCTTTGCCATGGCTTTTTGCCCGTCAGTCGCCTTCAGTACCCTGTACGAGGACTTTAGCTGCTCCGCGATGAACGAGAGTATGTCCTTGTTGTCCTCCACAATCAGCAGCGTGACCTTCTCTCCAGCGGGTTTCTCAGCCACCTGTCTCTCTGTTGAGGCTTCATCGCCCGCCGGAATTGTCTCCACGGCCTGTTCTCCGGCTTTTTTCCATGGAAGTTCCACGCAGAAACGGCAGCCGTCCGCATAGTCCGTGTCCACATAGACCCGCCCTCCGGACTTCTCTGCAAGAAGGCTCACGAGCGACAGCCCGATTCCGAACCCGGGCTTGCGGTTCTTTCCGGTGCCTCCGTCAACCTGGTAGAAAGTGTCGAAAATCTTCTCGGCCTCCTCCTTCGGTATGGCAGGGCCGTTGTTGCTCACGGAGAGCACAAGTATGTCGTTTCCGTTGCGCATTTCTTCATGAAGTTCAACCTCAATCCGGTTTTTCGTGTACTTCACGGCGTTCTCCACGAGGTTGCTCAGAATCTTTGACACCGCGTCCGGGTCGAACATCCCGACATACCCTCTGCCCTTGTCCAGACTTGTGAAACTGATTTCAATGACCGGCGTCCTGAACCTGCGCAGTACTTCCTCCACGACAGGTACTATGTTCACCGGAGTGAGGTGCAGGAGATAGCCCTCGTTGCTGATTTTCTTAAAGTCGAGCAGCTGGTTGGTGAGTTCCGTGAGCCTTGCGGTGTTGGCCTCTATGATGCTGAGGTTTTCCTCGGTCTCGCTGTCCCATGTGTGATGCTCCAGCACGATTTCTAGCGGTGCCTTGATGAGAGTGACAGGGGTCTTGATTTCATGGGCTATCTGCGTGAAGAACTGAATCTTCGCGTTGTAGGACTCCTGCTCTCCCCGAAGTTTCATTTCCTCAATCCGGCGTCTTTCCTCCTTGTCCCGCAGTCTTATGTACAGGCATATTCCGAGTGCTGCGACCGCTGCTATGAACAGGATATAGAGGCATATTGCCAAAGTGCTTCTGTACCATGGTTCCATTATCGTAAGCGCTATCGAGCAGTCCCTTTCACTAGCATACCCGTCGGAGTTCACCGCGCGCAGCAGGAAAGTGTACTTGCCCGGCTTCATGTCTGCGAACGAAACCGAGGACTGCCCCGTCTTTATCCATTCCGAATCCTTGTCGAAACGGTATTCAAAGACGGTTTTCTCCGGAGACACATAGCTCAGGCAATCGAAGCTGATGGAGAAGTTTCCGACCCCGCTCGGAACCGTGACTGCATTTCCCTGAAACGTCCGGCCGTCAAATTTCACGGATGCCGTGACTCTCGGGGCGACGCAGTTGTCAAGAATTTCCTGCGGAAAGAACGCGTTGAAACCATTCACGCCGCCGAACCAAAACTTGCCGTCATCTGTCTTGAAGCACGACTTGAAATTGAACTGGTTGCTCTGGAGTCCGTCCTCGTGGGTATAGAGCCTATAATCTCCGGTCTTTGGGTCGAGGCGGATAATGCCCGCGTTGGAACTCATCCACAGCCTGCCGGCATTGTCGTCAAGAATCCCGAAAATCACGTTGCTCGGAAACTTGCCGTCCGGAGTGTTGACGCGCGGCACGCTGAACGTGTCGGTTCCATAGTCGTAGCGGCAGATTCCGTTGCCTTCGGAACAGAACCAGAGTTGTCCCCCTGCGTCGCTGTAGATGTCTATGATCCGGTCGCTGCACACGCTGCCCGCGTCTTTTGGGTCGTGTTTGTAGAGTTTCCACGATCCTGTGTACATGTCGTGACTGTAGAGCCCGTAGCCGTGACAGCTGAACCACATCTTCCCGGTGTAGTCTTCAAAGATGTCGTAAATCATCTGCCCGTCCAATCGCGGAATGGGCGTCATCGTGTCCGTTGCGTAGTCGTAGACGCTGCACCCGCGCTTTGTCCCGACGTAGAGGCGGCTGTGACCGTCCTTGTTGCTGTGGGAAAGCGAGTACACGGCATTTTCGCTGTCGGGAACGTTGCCTCGTGTCATATAATATATCCTGACCCTCCCGCTTCTGAGGTTTATGCGCTTCAGCCCCGAGGAGAACGTCGCCACCCAAAGGTCATCTCCAATCCGTGTCAGGGCGTGGATGTTGTCGTTGCTGTCATGCCATTTAATAGGGATGAACTCCCCGCTGTTCCTGTCGAGAAGGCTGAGTCCGCCGTTTTCCGTGCCGACCCACAGCCTGTCTTTCCCGTCGCCGCAAAATTCGCTCACCGCCGTTCCAGAGAAAAGGCTGCCGGGAGACGGACGGTAGAGTTCAATCTTCGCGGCTTTCGGTGATATGTAGAACGCTCCGTTGAAATATGTCCCCACCCACAGGCCTCCCTCGTGGTCTTTCAGACACGAATAGAAACTGTCGTTCGGAAGACCCGCGGAGAGATTCATTCTTCGGAGTCTTCCGTTATTCCGGTCATATTCAAAAAGTCCGGAATTGGAACATATTATTATGGTAGAGCGGTCATTGTGCCAAATCCACCGGATGAGAGGCACGGCGTCCTTGCCGCCGTGAGGCGAAAGATAGTTGTGGATGCTCCCGTCCTTCGGGTTTATGCTGTACATCCCGTCGTCCCAAGTCCCGGCCCATATCATCCCGTTCTCGTCTTCCCTTATGCAGAGAAAATGTTCCTTTCTTCCGCTGCCTGTGTTCACTTGAGTGAATCTTCCGCTGCTTCGTGAGTATCTCGTGAGCCCGTTCTCCGTGCCTATCCACATGTCTCCACATCTGTCGCACAGTAGCGCTCCGACATTGCTGCTCGGGAGCGAATGCGGGTCTTCAGGGTCGCGAGTGTACACGGCTTTCACCCTGTATGCGGTCGCATCTGACCACGAGCCAGCCTCGATGACGGCAAGGCCATCGTTGGCTCCGACCCATAGTGCACCGTCGCTGTCATAGCACAGGGTGCGGAAGTTCTTTGTGATTCCATGTCCGCCAAGGTCAAGGCCGGTGAGCTGCCCCGTGGCGACATCGAGCAGCTCAAGGGAATAGCGTGATGCAATCCAGAGCTTGTCCCCGTCCGGATGCTCGGCGATGAATTCCACATTCAGTTGTCTCGTGTCTGAAGAGTTTCCGTACACCTTGAACTCCTTCCCGTTGTAGCGGCTCAGCCCGTCCTTGGTTCCGAGCCAGATGTAGCCTTTCCTGTCCTGAATAATGCAGCGGACACTGTTTTCCGAGAGCCCGTCACGGACGTCGTAGACCCTGCACGGAATCACGGACGCCGCAGCCCGCGAACCGGACTGCGCCCATGCCGCGGCCGCGCAGGCAATGACCATGAAAAGCCGTTTTGTCGTTCTCATATCGATATGCAAATTCTTTTGCGGTTACTTTATTGTCTGTTTCGGCAAATCTACTTATAAAAAGGATATAAGTCCCCGTCCAATTAGTTGCAGAGGTCAACAGTGCTCAAAAAGTGAAATTCTATGCCTAAATAATGATACTGCAAGACGAGTATATTTGCGACTTTTGTAACCGGTAAAAACTGATAACCACCATGCAATACAAAACCAGAATGATTCTTTTTCTCGTGTCGGCTCTGACATTCGTCACTTCTTCCCTGTCGGCACAGAACAGCTCTGTCATCAGCGGCAAGGTCACATCGGAGGGCGGGGAGCCGCTTCCAGGTGTCGTCGTGATGACCGTGGGGGGGGGTAATTCCCTGACATCCATAACTGACGGAGACGGCAACTGGTCAATTCCGGCAGCTCCGTCTTCTGTCAGCGAACTTGAGGTTTCATGCCTCGGATTCAGCACGATACGCGAGGTCGTTGGCGGACGCTCCCTCATCAATTTCGTGATGACCGAGGACACCCAGAAACTTGACGAAGTCGTAGTTGTCGGCTATGGTGTCCAGAAAAAGGGAAACCTCACCGGCTCCGTCACTCAGATTAACTTCAACGACGCCATCGAGAGCCGTCCGGCGATGACTGTGTCTTCCGCTCTCGCGGGACTTTCGGCCGGACTTCAGGTTCAGCAGACTTCCGGACAGCCGGGCAGCGATGGCGCGACGCTCCGCATCAGGGGCAACACAACGCTCAACAACAACAATCCTCTTGTCCTCGTGGACGGGATAGAATGGAGCATGGATGACGTCAATCCGGCGGACATCGAGAGCGTCACCGTGCTGAAGGACGCCTCGTCGACGGCGATTTACGGTTCCCGTGCGGCAAACGGAGTCATACTCATCACCACGAAAAAAGGTTCCGGCAAGGCGAGCGTGACCTATTCCGTGCAGGCGGTGATGCAGACTCCGTATAATAAGATAGGTTGGCTCAGCGACTATGCCACCCACATGGAGCTCGTGAACGAGGCCGCGGAGAATGTTGACCAGAACCACATCTTCTCAGACTCCACGATAGCGGCATGGAAAGCCGCGAACGCGAATCCGGACGGCGTCAACGAATACGGCGTGAAGAACAGCATCGCCTATCCGAACACGGACTGGTTCAAGGAACTGTTCTCGACCGGATTTTCCCAGGAGCACAACGTCTCAGTGCAGGGAGCTTCCGAGAAGGTGCGCTACCTCGTGTCGCTCGGCTATCTGGACAACAACGGAGTCATGACTCGCTTCAAGGAGATAGACTCCGGCACCAGCAAGTTCAATTTCAGGACCAACGTCGAGGCCAAGATCACGAACTGGCTGACGATGGGCGCCAGGGTCTTCGGGCAGAAGCAGGACTATGGACTCGCCAATGTTTCCAATGCCTTCTCGTACATCTACCAGACGACTCCGGGAGTTTATCCCGGTGAACCCGACAAGTGGGGAAGGGCGGTGGCCACCGAGGAGTCGACCAACGCTAACAATGTGTTCGCGCAGATGGCCGGGCCTTCCGGTCACAAGACGACCTACCGTGCCAACGCCTCGCTCTATGGAATCCTGAACCTCTACAAAGGTCTCACATTCGAGGCGACAGGCAACTACGCACAGATCTACACAGACCAGAACAGGTACTCAAGGAAGAACGGAATGTGGAATTATATGAACAACACGCGTTTCAGCGAGTCTAATCTCGCCAATGCGAGCAATTCCAATTCCTATAGCATGAACTACCGCATCAACACCGAACTCCTTCTCCGCTACAACAACACGTTCGCGGAAAAGCACGAGGTGGGTGCTCTTGCCGGCTTCACTACAAACTACTACAGGCAGCGTGCATACAGCGTCAGCAAGAAGGGAGCTGCAGACTGGTCAATCATCGAGATGGATAAGTACACTGAATTGGACTCCGCTTCTTCATCGACAGCCGAATGGTCGCTCATGTCATGGTTTGGAAGGCTGAACTATGCCTACGACAGCCGCTATCTCCTTGAGGCCAACTTCCGTGCGGACGGCTCGTCCCGTTTCTCGCCGAAAAGCCGCTGGGGCTTCTTCCCGTCATTCTCCGCAGGCTGGAGAATCAATCGGGAGGAGTTCATGAAGGAAGTCGACTGGCTGAGCAACCTTAAACTCCGTGCTTCATGGGGTATCACCGGTAACAACAATGTCGGCAACTACTCATGGCAGAGCACCTATCAGTCTGTCAGCACCGTTGTTGGCGGCACGGAGACCACCGGTTTCGTGCAGAAGGAGCTCGGGAACGACAAACTTGAGTGGGAGACGACCTACACGACGAACGTCGGGCTCGATTTCGGAATATTTGACAACATTCTCACGGCGGAAATGGACTTCTATGTGAAGGACACCGACGGCATTCTCTACCGCCCGACCGTCTATGAGACGATGGGCAACGTCACGGGGGCATACGCGAATCTCGCTGCCGTGCGCAACACCGGATTCGAGCTCACCCTCGTGCACAACAACACCGTGGGAAAGGACTTCCGCTACGGGGTTAGTCTCAACCTTGGCTATAATAAGGGTGTAGTGACAAAATATCAGGGACAGCTCCAGCAGTATTGGACGGAGCAGAACGGCAAGAAGGTCTATGTGAACAACATTGCCCAAGTGTCTCAGGGAAGCAACACCGCGAAGATAATCGAGGGGCACGTCTATGGAGAACATCTGCTCTATCAAGTCTATAAGGGCAGTGGACGCGGCTACACTGGCGGCACCGTCGATCCGAATGCCGGCCCGAAGGACGGAATGATACGTACCGAGGCCGACATGGCATGGGTCAGGGCCATGATTGAGGCAGGTTATTCGTTCTGCGGCGTGAAGAAGGTTGGCAAGGACCAGCTCTGGTACGGCGACCTCATCTATCAGGACATCAACGGCGATGGAAACTTCGGAGACTCCAACGACATGGTTCTCAACGGCCACAGCAACAATCCTCTCGTAAATGCCGGTCTCAGCCTGAACTTCGCGTGGAAGGGGATTGACTTCTCCGCCGTATTCTCCGGAGCGTTCGGGTTCTGGCTCAACTGGGGCACGCAGTACTACAACACCACCAAGGTCACAAACGGCCACAGTATTGCTCGTCATATCGCCGCCGACCACTATTTCTACGACCCGGACAACCTCACCGACAGCCGTACCAACATCCACGGCAAGAACCCGCGTCTCACGCTCAACGATGATTTCAGCAACGCGCTGACCAGCGATTTCCGTGAATATCGCGGTGACTACGTGAAGCTCAAGAACCTCCAGATAGGCTACACGCTTCCGCAGAACATAAGCCGCAAGATAGCGATGCAGAAATTCCGTGTGTTCGTTTCTGCGGAGAACCTCTTCACGATAACGAAGTATCCGGGTCTCGACCCTGAAATCGGAACCACGATAGGCTATCCTCTAATGAGGAGCGTGAGCCTCGGTGCGCAGATTTCATTCTAAACGTCTGATGTATAAAGAAATATGGATATGAAAAAGATAAATGTATCAATTCTTCTTCTCTCGTCTCTTGTGGCCGCATCATCGTGCTCCGGATTTCTCGATACCGTGAGGACGGACGCCATTTCCACCGCAAACATGTGGACGGATGCGTCCAAGGCCGATGCGGGAATGGCGGGAATATATTATCCTCTCTACAAGACCAATCTCACGAGGACACAGATTCGTATGGAGGACTACGACGGGCTCAACAGGACAGGAATGGAAGGAAACGGGTTCACTTCTGACGAATATTCAACAAACTATCCTCTCCAGTACCTCTACCGCTCGACCAAGCAGGCAATGGACTTTCAGGGAAGGCTCGAATGGCAGATTATCTTCCGTCTCGTGCATGACTGCAATGACGCCATCGCCAACCTCGGCAAGGCGGGGCTTTCCGAAGAGAAGTATAACCGCTATCTCTGCGAGGCGAGGCTCCTGCGGGCATGGGCATATTCCCGTCTGAACATGATTTACGGAGGTGTACCGCTTTATTTGGAGCCGGTTACTAACGAAGAATGCAACAGGACTCAGTCCTCATTTGTGAAGGTCTGGCAGGCTGTAATCGATGACTGCACTTTCGCCATCGGCAATGAGTTCTGCCCGGCCAACACGCTCACATCCAACTACGGACGGCCATCAAAGGGGCTTGCCTATTCTCTCCGGGGAATGGCCTATATGTGGCTGGCCGCGATTGTCCCCGACGGCGTAAGCCATCCGTTCAAGTCGGGAATCATCACCGACCCTTCCGACGTGAAACTTTCCGAGACCGAGTACTACACACTCGCGGAGGCGGACTTCGCCAAGGTTGAGGAATGCGGCTACGGACTCTGGCAGGGCAAGTGGGGCGACTTCTTCACGGAAAAGAACGAGAAGTCAAAGGAGATGATTTTCCCGCTCCAGTTCACTTCAGAGCCGGGATTCTGCCACAATTGGCAGCAGGTCATAGGCTGTACGGATCAGTACATCGGCTGGCAGCAGCTCAAGCCATCTGCGGATTTCGTCAACACTTTCCAGAACGCCGACGGAACTCCTTTCAAGTGGTCTGAGGTTCCGGGGCTCGAAGAGTGGGATGCGATTGACGTTGCCGTGCGTGAGGTGTTCTTTATTCGTGACGGGATGAACGATGTGCAGGACAAGATTGATGAATATGACGAACTCATCAATAACGCCACTGACGAGGAAGAGATTGCGAAACTTAATTCCGAAAAACTTGTCTACACTGAGCTGCGCACCCGCAAGGAAGAGTGTATCAAGAGAATCGGTCAGGACAACTGGGACAAGTACTATATCAATGACGGCAATGAGGCGCGCATCCGCAAGGCCTACGACAACCGCGATCCTCGTCTGGAGCAGGCCGTGATAACTCCTTACCAGAAGCTGAACTCGTACACTCCGTTCAGTGAGCCTCAGCGCGTGCTTACGAAAGTGATGAGGTGGCCCGTTTCCGTCCAGGACAACACCGCCGACGACAAGGATCTCTACGTCTGCTACCGCAACACGTTGTTCTATGTCTGGAAGAAGTACAATGTCCTTGACGATTCTCTTCCGGGAGGCACGCAGGGCCGTCAGCGCTGCGGCTATGACTGGCCGCTCGTGCGCTTCACCCAGATTCTTCTACAGAGGGCCGAGGCTCTCGTTCATCTCGGGCGCGAGGGAGATGCAAAGGCGCTCGTTGACCAGATTCGTTCCCGTGCCGGGATGCCGGGCGTGACGGCTTCAGGCAAGGAGGCCATGCTTGAGGCAATCCGCTATGAGACACGCATCGAACTTTGTGAGGAGGGTGTGAACTACTTTGACGAGATCCGCTGGGGTACATACAAGGACTCAAAGTTCCAGGGCAAGGATGTGCACGGCGGCACGAATGTCTGGGGTGACATGTCTTACGAATACAAGTGGTACTACACCGACACTATGTGGCCGTGGTCCATCTCCGACCGCGAGGCTCAGAAGAATCCAAATCTCATACGCCGTGACGGCTGGCTTTATTGAGAAATCTTCAAAAATAAAATTTCTAATTCCATTGTTCTACGATTTATATGATTAAGAGACTTATATCAATTATTCTGTCGGCATTGTTCCTCTCTGGCACGGCGTACG
>DJSA01000144.1:0-588 GCA_002438905.1 Bacteroidales bacterium UBA6346 | reverse complement strand
TGAGGAGCCTGTCGAGGCCCCTGATGGCAACGGGGGTGGGACAGATCCGGAGCCAGATCCAGATCCTGATCCGCAGCCGGAACCCGTGTCGGATTTCGACCCTGTTCCTGAGGGCTTTGTGGAAGAGCCTAACGCCACTGTGGACAATCCTGCCGGCACTGCGGATCTTGCCAAACTTGAGACCGCAGGGCATCCGCGCGTGCTTATGAACAGGGCTGATTTTGAAAGACTTAAGGAAAAGGCTCTCAATAACCGCTTCCAGAACAAGACCCTCTATAAGCTGCACAAACTGCTTATGGACGTCGCGAACGAGTCTGTAGCCGACAACACCGAAATTGTCTATCAGCTGGATGCCGCAGGCAAGCGCATACTCGACAAGTCGCAGCTTGCGCTCAAGAGAATAGGCTCCTGCGCATACGCCTACAGGATGACGGGGATGGCGAAGTACCGCGAAAAGGCGGTCTCCGACATGAAGACCGTGCTCGCGTTCAGCGACTGGAACCAGAGCCGCCACTTCCTCGACACCTCTGAAATGGCCTTCGCCGTGGCTCTGGGCTATGACTGGCTCTACTACAGCCTCGACTACGA
>DJSA01000145.1 GCA_002438905.1 Bacteroidales bacterium UBA6346 | reverse complement strand
TTGCCATTGAGAATCTTGAGGACGAATGGACGGAATATCCGGTGCTGCATTTCAGCCTTGCAGGCGGCAAGCACATGGAGAAGGCGCAGCTGGAACGCTATCTGCTTTATATTCTGAGCGATAATGAGGAACGCTTCGGCGTCGTTTGCGATTCGATGGATCCTAACGTTCGTCTTCTTAATTTGATAAAGACTGTTTATCGGAAGACCGGCCGTCAGGTGGTTGTGCTCATCGATGAATATGATGCCCCTTTGCTTGACGTGGCGCATGAGGTGGAAAATCTTGATGTGCTGCGGAATACGATGCGCAACTTCTATTCTCCGCTGAAGGATTGTGAGCCGATGCTTCGCTTCGTATTCCTGACCGGCATCACCAAGTTCTCGCAGCTCAGCATCTTCAGCGAGCTGAACAACATCAAGAACGTGAGCATGGACGAGCCCTATGCCGGCATCTGCGGAATCACCAAGGAGGAGCTGCTTTCCCAGATGAGCGGAGATATAGACGAACTTGCACAGAAATTGAAGTTGGGCAGGGAAGAGACGATAGCGGAGTTGACCGACCATTATGACGGTTATCATTTCTGCTGGCCCTCATCTGACGTGTTCAATCCTTTCAGCCTGCTCAACTGCTTCGCTGATGGAAAGATGGACTCTTATTGGTTTGGCTCCGGCACTCCGACCTATCTCATCAGCATGATGCGGAAATATGATTTTCACCCGTCTGAGTTGGGTGAGACGATATATGCCGACAAGCAGGATTTTGATGCGGCTACGGAGACGATGACCACCATCATGCCATTGCTTTACCAGAGTGGCTATATTACAATCAAAGGCTACGACCCGATGAGCAGGCTCTATGAATTGGGCCTCCCCAATCAGGAGGTCGAGGTCGGACTTTTCGGCAGTTTGCTTCCTCACTATCTGGAGAAAGAATCCGCAAAGGGAAATGTGACCATAGCAAAAATGTCGGTTATGATACGGCAAGGAAACCTGGATGGAGGATTGCAGCTTCTGCGTGACTTCCTTCAGACCATTCCGTACTGCGACAACACAAACTACGAGGGGCACTATCAGCAGATGCTCTTCATCATATTTGCTCTGCTTACAAATTATCGGATTTCCGTGGAGCAGCATGCTGCCAAGGGACGGATAGACATCACATTGGAGACATTAGACACAGTTTATGTTATGGAACTGAAGTTTGGCAGGAGTGCAGATGAAGCATTGGCACAGATAGAGACGAGGCGTTATGGCGAAGCATTCCGGATGGCAGGCAAGGCGGTCGTGGCTGCGGGGCTGAATTTCTCCGTGAAGGATGGGATGAACGACTTGGACTGGAAAGTGAAATATGACATTCAAAAGACTCTTTGACATTGCGGCATCCTTCTTGGGGCTGCTCTTGATCTGGTGGGTGTTCCCCATCGTAGCATTTCTGATTCACAGAAAGATGCCGGGCGGTCCGGTGTTCTTCTGCCAGAAGCGTGTCGGAGAGGATGGAAAATTGTTTACTTGCCATAAGTTCCGGACGATGATGGTCAGGCCGGCTACCGAAGAGGCAAAGGGCACTGCTACAAGTTCGGAGGCGGCAAACGGAGGAGGCTGGTCTTCAGTTTCTGTGGCTGGGGATTCCCGCATCACTCCGTTCGGAGCCAAACTTCGTCACTACAAGATTGATGAACTTCCTGAGCTTTGGGATGTGTTGATCGGGAACATGTCATTTGTCGGGCCTCGTCCGGATGTTCCCGGATATGCGGATAAATTGCGGGGGGATGACCGCGATGTGCTGAAGTTGCGCCCTGGAATCACTGGGCCCGCGACGCTGAAGTATCGTCTTGAGGACGAGATGATTTCTGAATATGTCGCCCAGCGACAGGCAGCGGGGGATGCGCGGCCGATGCAGGTGATCGCGACGGAATACAATGACACCGTGATTTATCCGGACAAGGTGCGCCTGAACTGCTACTATTACCGCCATTATTCATTCTGGAAAGACATCGAGATGATTTTTGCCACGGTCTTTGGATTTCAGGTGAAGTTCGCCGGTGAGGATGTGTAAATGTGCTAGAATGGGATTGTTCTTCCGGATGCCGCTGCACTAGTGCCATCTCACCTTATAATCTTCTTCAGAAACTCCTCCGGCGAGATGACTAGTAGGCCGGCATCCCTGAAATCCGTGGTGTTCCTTGTCACGATGACATCGCATTGACCTTCCTTTGCCGATTGGACCTGCATGGCATCCTCGATGTCATTCATCTGGCATTCAAGCATATTCTCGACATGTTCGGGAAGGAAAGGAAGGACTTTCACAATGGATACCAAGTCCTTTATGATACCTTTCTTTTTGACGGCCGTCATATTACGCAATACATATGCTATTATCGTGACTGACAGTACTGACATATATAAATCCAAGACGCGGTTTGAGCCAAGTCCCAGAATCATTGTGGCATTTTCCGTGAATTCTTTATTGTCGCGCTCAACCAGCACATCCAAAAGGATGTTAGTATCGAGAAATACTTTCATCTTGAAAGAATATATTTAAGACGTTCGTCCTGCTCAATCTCGTCATCGGTGAGGTTCGCCGAATTTCTCAGATTTCTGATTTTTTCAGGTATGGCAGGTTTCGCCACATGAGGAAACTCCAGAGACTCGATTCCTGATTCCTTTTGTATAATGCGGAAGCCGTCATTTGTTTCGATTATATCGAATTCCGTTTTGCTGTCATAGTTCCTTCGCTTGATAATCTTTGCCGGGATAATCAGCGCCTTGCTGTTGCCTATTTGAACGAGAGTGTGTGACATAGTATGGCTGTTAATAATTTATGCAAATATACATATTGTTATAATGAAATCAAATTTATTATAACATATCTAAGGGAAATTCATCAATTCTAATATCATGTCAGAAGAAAGAAAAACAATTTATCTCTGCCTGGCTCACATGAGCGAAGCGGGATGGGAGCAGAAGTATGTGAAGGAAGCGTTCGACACGAATTGGGTTGTTCCTATGGGACCGAATGTCAATGCTTTCGAAAAGGATCTTGAGGCGTTCGTTAACAGCAAGAGCGATGGCAGTACGCCTCTGGATCGCCAGGTGGTCTGTCTGTCTGCCGGAACGGCAGCAGTGCATCTGGCGCTTATCGGAGCCGGAGTGAAAGCCGGTGATGAGGTGCTTGTTCAGAGCTACACTTTCTGCGCGTCCTCGCATCCGATCACCTATCTCGGGGCTCATCCGGTGTTTGTCGGCTCAGAGTCAGAGACTTGGAACATGGATCCGGAACTGCTGGAGAGGGCCATCATTGACCGAAAAGCGAAGACTGGCAAGTATCCGAAGGCGATTGTGCCTGTGGCTCTGTACGGAATGCCTTATCACATTGACAAGATATTGGCGATAGCTGGGAAATACGGAATTCCGGTGGTTGAGGACGCTGCCGAGGGAATGGGCTCGCGCTTCGATGGCCAGGTCCTCGGGACGTTCGGAAAGTATGGCGTGCTGTCCTTTAACGGAAACAAGATGATCACTACTTCCGGAGGCGGAGCTCTCATCTGCCGTAATGCCGAGGATGCCAATGAGATCATGTGGTATGCGACTCAGGCACGCGATGCCTATCCATACTACCAACACACGGCCATCGGTTACAACTACCGCATGTCCAATGTCTGTGCCGGCATCGGTCGTGGTCAGATGACCGTCCTTGATGCCCACATCGCACATCACAAACACGTGCAGAAACTTTACGAGGAACTGCTGGCCGATGTGCCGGGCGTGCATATCCACAGGCAGCCGGCTGACCCGCGCTTTGATGCGAATTTCTGGCTCTGTGCGGCTACGCTTGACCCATCAGTTCGCATTGTCGGTCAGGAGAATGCCTATAAGGAGGTGATCAAGACGGCTGTCGGCGGTGCTGCCGGTGTGATTCATCAGGTGGATTCAGCAACGACTGACTGCCAGCCGAACGAAAACGTTGAAGCGCTGCGTGTATTCATGCTCAGCAAAAAGATAGAGGCGCGTCCGACATGGAAACCGATGCACAAACAGCCTGTCTATGCCGGTGCTCCGGTCTATACCAATGGTGTTGAGGAGGATCTTTTCAGAGTTGGATTCTGCCTTCCCGCCGGTCCGTATGTCACCGATGATGATGTCCGCTACATCGTTGACTGCATCAGGGACGCGATTGTGAAGTAATCTCCTATTCTCAAGTTTTTTGAAGGATTTCCCCAAAATGCGTGGTGGCCCTTGGCTGATTTGCGACTGAGTGTTCAGTGGCAGAACATGAACCCGACATAGAGCCGCGGGCCGCTCACGAAGTCGCTCTGGCGGGAGGTTGCGTCAAGCAGCCAGTCGGCCTTCAACACAAGATGAATCCTGCTTGTCAGGGCATACTCGATGCCGACAAAGGGGGCGATTGCCATGAAGGCGTATTTTCTGTATGAGGTTGTGCCGTCGTCGAGTGTGAAGTCGCCGGTGGTGTCCTGAAATGCAGTCACATTTTTCACCCCTCCGCCTCCGATGGTAAGGCCTGCGAAAGGAAACCACCTTCCGAGAGGAAATATTCCGTCGACGAGCAGTCCGCCCCAGCCCACATGCTCGTAACTCCCATGTTTCCCGTATTTTAAATTAGATGAATAGCCTTCCGTTCCTATGCGGAGGTGCTTGCCGAAATGAATCTTGAGTGCGCCACCGATTCCGAGGGGCATTCCGTTTATTCGCGTTGTTGTGGGAACACCGCCGTTTGGCGGTGTAAAAGTCACGTTCCCAGCGGAGACATAACCGCTGTGAACCATCATTCCTCCCGAGTAGCCGGAAAATGCCAACGGTGATTTCCGTGGAGAGTCTTTGCTGTCAGAATGTTCTTTTGCCTCAGCTGTCATCGCTCCAAGGAGCAGAAGCAGGGCGGACAGCATCGCCGTATGTCGCAATTTTGCCATAGTCCGATATGGCACTGTTTTTTTTCTGTATGTTCTCACGCCGCAAAACTACATCTTTTCATAGAAATCTGCAATAGCCATTTCCCACGAATGTTTCATCTTAGAAGATCTTTATAATTCATACGCCAATTTTCTGCGTCCAGCGGTCTCAAGCGATCTGGATTGCGGGTGCTCAGAGGCGCATTAGGATTCACCCGAAAATAAATTCACGGGAACTAAAAAATCTTTGCTAACTTTGCGGGTTGGATAAAGCATTGACGATTATGTTGTACCCGATTGGAATACAGA
>DJSA01000129.1:4312-4505 GCA_002438905.1 Bacteroidales bacterium UBA6346 | reverse complement strand
GTCCGGAGTTCGTGGATATGGGAATCGTGGATCTGCGGAAGGAGACAGAGCATTTCAGGAAGCTGGCGGTGATTGCGTCGGAGATTTCGGTTCTGATGGATCGATATGCTCCGAATGAACTAGCCATTGAGTCGGCTTTCTATGCGAAGGATGCGCAAGTGATTCAGAAATTGGGGCGTGCGCAGGGGATTGT
>DJSA01000129.1:0-4249 GCA_002438905.1 Bacteroidales bacterium UBA6346 | reverse complement strand
CGGTGACGGGGAACGGCGCGGCCTCTAAAGAGCAGGTGGCGCTGATGATTCAGAGACAGTTGGGACTGGCGGAACTGCCAAAGCATCTCGATGCTACGGATGCCCTTGCAATCGCTCTGTGCCACTACCATGAGTCTCTCAGCCCCCTTGGAAAGATTTCGGGCGGAGGTGATTGGAAGAAATTTGTTGCGGCTCATCCAGAGCGGGTCAAGTGAGTTTATTCAGATTTTACTTTGGAGGGGTTGTTTCAGATCTTACGGCTTCACGCTGGATTTCGTGATTTATTCAAAATTTGCGGCTTCACGCCGGAGGCGGGANNGCACGGAGCACGACTTCCCCTATGGAGGGGACGGGAGGGGTGTATGAGAAGGTCCTCCGCTCATGAAAAAATCGCGTCGGGTTTCCCGTCTCCAGCTTTCTGAAGCCTATAGGATGTTTACCTGAGTTTTTAATTAAATAGTGGATGTGGCTGTTAATCTTTGATGGTTCCGGCTTGTCTAATTACTCGGTTTTTGTAGAAATATATTTATCTTGTGAAAGAGAATTGATTATGAATGTGGTTAAAAGGTTATTATGTGTAGTGGCGCTTATGGCTGCGGTCTTGTGTGCGGCTATCTCGGTGACGGCTCAGTCGGGAGTGACGGTGAAGCTGAAGCTAGTGGATGACAAGAGCGGGGAACCGGTGCCGTTCGCGACTGTGTCTTTGACGGTCAAGGGCGCGAAGGAAGCGAAGCATTATGTGCTTACGGATGCGCAGGGTGCGGCCTCGATAGCGAAAGTCGCGAAGGGGGAGTATCATCTCAAGGCGGAGATTATGGGCTACAAGAGCTATGAGAAAGATGTCGTGATAGACAAGACTGTGGATTTCGGAGAGGTGAAGATGTCGGAGGACATTGAGGTGCTTGACGCGGCGAAAGTCACTGCCGTCGGAAATCCGATAGTCGTGAAAAAGGACACCATTGAGTACAATGCCTCATCGTTCAAGACTTCGGACAACGACATGCTGGAGGAACTGCTCAAGAAACTTCCGGGTGTAGAGGTTTCGGAGGATGGCTCGATAACTGCCAACGGGCAGACAATCTCTAAGATAACAATCGATGGCAAGACCTTCTTCCTCGATGACCCATCGCTCGCGTCGAAGAACATCCCGGCGAAGATAATCCAGAAGGTGAAGGTCGTGGAGAAGAAGTCCGACCAGGCGATGTTCACAGGCATCGACGATGGCAATGAGGAGACAGTCATCGACCTTTCCATTCAGCCGGGGATGATGCAGGGCTGGTTCGGCAACATAATGGTCGGAGGCGGACACGATGTGCCGAGCGTGAACAACGACATGAACGACTGGCGCTATCAGGGCGCTGCCATGGTGGGACGCTTCACCGACAAGAGCCAGATCAGCCTCATTCTCAACGGGAATAACACCAACAACCGTGGGTTCAACGACCTCGCCGGCTCGATGATGGGCAATATGCGCGGTGGCGGTGGCGGAATGGGACGCGGCCAGGGCGGCTGGGGCCGCGGAAACGGCATCACGACCTCTTGGATGGGCGGCTTGAACGGTGCGTTCACCCTTCTTGACGGGAATATGGACCTTGCCGGAAACTACCTCTACAACGGCAGCAACAAGTATGTCACAGAGGATAGCAAGCTTACAAACTATCTTGACGATGGCACTAGCCTCATCACGAACAACAGCGGCTACAGCACAACGAAGACTGACGGGCACCGTTTCGGAGTCCGGTTGGAGCATAAGTTTTCGGAGAACACTTCCATACTCTTCGAGCCTCGTGTGAATTTCGGTCGCGGAAACTATGTCGAATATTCCGACTACGACATCAATAAGGATCCCGGTGACGGCACGGAGTCTGCGCTGACCAACAAGGGCACGACCCGCAACACCGGTGACAACAAAAACTGGACGACGGAGGGCTTCCTCCTTTTCCGCCAGAAGCTCGGAAAACCCGGAAGGACACTTTCCCTGAACACCCGTTACAGCTTCAGCGGAAATGAACTTGACGGACTGAACCAGTCTCTCACGCAGGTCTCCGGAATATCTCCCGCTACGGATTTCGTGAACCAGCGAATCGATAGGAACTCAAACTCATATTCCGTAAACTCAAGGCTCGTATATACAGAACCTCTCGGAAAGAATTTCTATCTTGAGGCCAACTATTCCTACGGATGGAACAAAAATACCTCGGTGAAGAACGCCTACGACAGCGGAAACAAGGGGACTCTCACCCCATCGGCGTTTGACGATATTAAGTATGTTTCTGAGGGTGAGACACTTGATGATATATATTCCAACAATATAACAAACATCGGGCAGAATCACACCGCCGGGGCCAACCTCATGTGGCAGAAGGACAATATCCGCGCACAGCTCGGAGTTTCGGCGAACCCTACGATTACGAAGAATGTCACGAACGGGGAGACTTACGAAAGCACTATAGTGAAATGGTCTCCGCAGGCATCGTTCAGCTACGATATGTCCGAGAACGCGAATGTGCGCTTCTTCTATTTCGGAAGTTCATCGCAGCCTTCGACCTCGCAGCTTATGCCTGTGCCGGACAACACCGACCCTGTGAACATCTCGCTCGGTAACCCCTATCTGAACCCGTATTTCAGCCACAGGCTTAGGGGGATGTTCCGCTATTCGAATAAGGAGAATTTCATCTCGGTGAACGGATTTTTCGGCGGGAACTATGTGCAGGACGCCATTACTAGCGCGACATGGTATGACGCCAACAGCGTCAAGTACAACATTCCGGTGAATACCAAGGGTACGGGCAACTTCGACGCAAGGGTGATGACGAACATTCCTTTCGGAAAGTCGAACTTCTCGATGTTTTCGATGACTTTTGCAAAGTATTCGCAGACAACCTCGTATATCGGAACATCAGCGTTTGCGGAAAAGGCCGGTGAGTACTACAACAGCGAGACTGCTGTGTTTGACTACGACAAGTTCCACGACAATTATGGCACCGACCTTTCGGCATTCGCCGATGACTTCACCACTAATAGGACGCAGAGCCTGAATTTCACGGAGCGTCTGCGTTTTACCTATAGGGATGATTTCGTGGAGCTTACTCTCGGAGGCAGGACGAGGATTTCAAAGTCCTGGTACACGATAGCCTCGGCTGCGACCAAAGCGACGTTCAACAACAAGGTGAACGGCTCGGTGAACTGGACTCTGCCTTGGGGGATGAACCTTATCTCTCAACTTGACTACAACTGGTACAATGGCTACACGACTCCACAGTCTGACGAATTCATCTGGAATGCTGAGATTACCCAGCTGTTCTACAAGAAGAAATTTACCATCGCGCTCAAGGCCTACGACATCCTGAACCAGTCGAAGAACCTTTCCGTGACTGACGAGTCGAACTATCATCAGGAGGTACGTAATAACACGCTCGGCCGCTACATCATCCTTTCGCTGACCTACCGTTTCGGCAATTTTGACAATGCAAGCAAGGGGAGTCATCGCGGACCTGGCGGCGGCCCTATGGGACCTCCTCCGGGCAGGTAAGCCCGTGATGAGGCCTCAGTCAGGCTATCGGCTGCGACCCCTGTTGGGGGGGTATTTCGCGCCTCCGGTGCGGTCCCTGTGAGACTTTTCAGATTTATGAAAGGTTAAAATGTAAGTTAAAGAGGCCTTTGTGTAAGTAATTTTGCACGGAGGCTTTTTATTTATTGTCACGTCTTGGCTAAATTTGCATCTTATTATGGTCGTGCTTTCGGGCGCGAGGATGATTGTGATAATTTAATACATTAACAATTTAATATTCAGTAAATTATGAAGAAGGTATTTTTCGCGGCACTTGCACTTGTTGCAATGCTTTCAGTGGCTTCATGCAAGTCAGACAAATGCAAATGTACTACAGTTACTACCGTTGGTGACGAAAAAACAACAACAGAATCTGTTGTGAGCCGTCCTGATGACAAGAATTGTTCAGACCTCAATTCTGAGAACAAGATTGATGCTCTTAAGACAAGTGTTGTTATGACCTGCAAGAACCATCACGAGTAACAAAACTCATACAGCGATTGCGACAGTCCTGAGAATACTCTTGGGACTGTTTTTCTGTGTGTCGTCGGTTCTGAAGCTTGTTTCGGTCGACGATTTTGAACTCTACATCTTTTCCTTCGGCTTCGCGACATTCGACCTTTGCTCGCTTGCGGCACGGGCAGTAATTATCGGGGAACTGATTCTCGGACTGGGGCTCATCAGCGGCTGGTGGCACAA
>DJSA01000126.1:8928-42500 GCA_002438905.1 Bacteroidales bacterium UBA6346 | reverse complement strand
TCATAGAAGTGTCAAACTTCCGATTTTATGAAGTTTTGTCGTGAAAAGTCGTCCGACTTGATGGACTGTCGTAATTTCATTATATTTGCAGGTTTGAAAATGAAAAGCTTCAGCTTATGGGCATTTTTGACAAGGGAGTGAAAAACACGAACAGAAGTTTCTTCGACCGGCTTTCTAGGGCGATAGTCGGGAAGTCGCGCGTGGATGACGGCATACTTGACGCTATGGAGGAGGCCTTGGTGGAAACCGATATGGGCGTGGAAACAACTCTCAAGATTATAGACAATCTTGAGGCGCGTGTCAGCAAAGATAAGTATATCTCTCTTGAGGAACTTACCGAAATTCTGCGTGATGAGATCTCATCCCTTCTGGTTGTTGACGGTGCAAATGTTTCGGATGGCCGTCCGGAGGTCGAGCGGATGATCGATACTACGAAAAAGCCTTATGTGATTCTTGTTGTTGGCGTGAATGGTGTCGGGAAGACAACGACCATAGGAAAAATCGCCGCGAAACTTGCCTCTGCAGGGAAAAAGGTGGTGCTCGGTGCCGCCGATACGTTCCGAGCAGCTGCCGTAGACCAGCTTGTTATCTGGTCGCAGCGGGCGGGTGTCGACATTGTGCGTCAGGAGATGGGCTCGGATCCGGCTTCTGTCGCCTATGATGCGGTCAAATCTGCCGTCGCGAAGGGGGCTGACGCTGTGATTATCGACACGGCCGGCCGTCTTCACAATAGGATAGACCTTATGAACGAGTTGACAAAAATTCGCAATGTCATTTCCAAGGTTGTTCCTGATGCTCCTCATGAAGTTCTTCTCGTTCTTGATGCATCCACAGGTCAGAATGCATTCCAGCAGGCAAAGGAATTTTCTCGGGCCACGAAAGTGAACTCACTTGCGCTGACGAAACTCGACGGCTCTGCAAAAGGCGGTGTAGTTGTAGGCATCGTTGACCAGCTCAAGATCCCATTGAAATATGTGGGGGTAGGAGAGGGCGTCGATGATTTGAAACTGTTTGATAGAGAGGAGTTCGCGAAATCATTGTTTGACATTTCCTCTATAAAGTAACTGCTCCTTTGTGCAGCGAGAATTTTGTTGTGAAATAAGAAAATTTAACTGATATGACTGTTTCGTATAATTGGCTGAGAGATTACATAAAGTGTAACCTTTCACCGGAAGAGGTTGCTGCGGCGCTTACTTCCATCGGACTTGAAGTGGATTCCGTTGAGACTGTCGAGGAAATCCCCGGCGGGTTGGCCGGTGTGGTGGTGGCAGAGGTTGTGGAGTGCGTAGAACATCCTGATTCTGACCATCTTCATATTACAAAAGTCAATGCCGGAGGCCCAGAACTTCTTCAAGTCGTTTGCGGAGCTCCGAATGTCGCTGCAGGTGAAAAAGTGCTCCTTGCCACCATAGGAACCGTTCTTGGCGAAGACTTCAAGATAAAGAAATCAAAAATTCGCGGAGTTGAGTCCTTCGGCATGCTTTGCGCAGAAGATGAACTCGGCATAGGAGAATCTCATGACGGGATCATGATTCTTGACGCTGACGCCGTGCCAGGGACTCCTGCCAAGGATTACCTGCACCTCGCAACTGACACTGTCATAGAAATAGGTCTCACGGCCAATCGTGTTGACGCTGCCTCGCACATCGGCGTTGCCCGTGACCTCTATGCATATCTCAAGCATAATGACATTCCATGTGAATTGTGCATCCCGGATGTATCGGCTTTCCGCGAACCTGAAACTTGCGGGAACTCTATTCCTGTCGAGGTCATTGCCAAATCTGACGCTCCGCGGTATTTCGGGGCGACTTTGCGCGGTGCTAAGGTGGGACCATCTCCTGAGTGGCTCCAAAAAAAACTCCTGTCTGTTGGCTTGCGTCCTATAGATAACGTGGTGGATGTCAGCAATTTCGTTCTTATGGAACTCGGACAGCCGCTCCATACGTTTGATGCGGACAAGATTTCCGGTGGAAAGGTTATTGTGCGTGATGCCAACGAGGGCGAGAGGCTTGTGACACTTGATGGTGTGGATCGTGTACTCGACCCAGCAGACCTCGTCATTGCCGATGAGAAGGGCGCAATGTGTCTTGCCGGAGTGTTCGGTGGAGCAGATTCTGGAATCTCGGAAACAACGAAGGACATATTCCTTGAAATCGCATATTTCAATCCTGTGACAATAAGGAAGACTTCTAAAAGGCACACGCTTAAGACGGACGCATCGTTCCGCTATGAACGTGGCTGCGATCCACTCGCGCTCGAGTATGCGGCCAAAAGAGCGATACTTCTTCTGCAGGAGCTTACCGGAGCACGTCTCGATGGGAAGATACGACGTGTGGAATCGGCTCGGTTTACCCGTAAAAGGGTCGAACTGGACTATGATCGCATCGAGCGCTTTATCGGCAAGAATATCGGTCATGGCACGATAGAGGAAATTCTGACTGATTTGGGCTATAATTTCATTGAGAGAAGCGCAAACGGTGCGCTTGTCGAAGTCCCTTCATACATGATTGACGTTTACCGAGAATGTGATGTTGTGGAGGAGATATTACGAATCTACGGATACAATAACATCGAACTGCCGAAGGCAATGAGGATGTCTGTGAATCCGAGCGTAAAACCCGAGCCTGAGGTTGTGCGCAACACTGTTTCAGACTATCTTGCGGCCAACGGATTTGTCGAAACTATGAATAATTCCCTCACTAAGAGCGAGTATTATTCCAAGCTGACGACATTCCCGGAAGATCATTGCGTTCGTGTCCTCAATCCATTGAGTTCTGATCTCAACGTGATGCGTCAGACGCTGATACTTAACGGACTTGAGGTAATTTCCTACAACATAAACCGGCAGATGACGAACCTGCACATCTTTGAGTATGGTTCCGTATATTCTCTGAAGACCGTAACGGATGCACCGAGGCTTGATGAGATTGATGAGCACCAGTGCTATGCCTTGTTCATTTCCGGCACTCCGGACAAATCTTGGCGGACAGATCCTGGGAAAGGCAGCTTCTTTCAGTTAAAAGGCTATGTTGAAGCCCTTCTGAAGCGTTTTGGAGCTGACCTGTATCAGATGGAGGCAGCAGATGCTCCGTCCGACATTTTCTCTGATGGGCAGGCCTATATGCTTCCTGGCAGTCATCGCCCGCTGGCAGTTCTTGGCGTCATAACCCAGACACTTCTCCGCAAGTTTGGAATCCGTCAGCCGGTTTTCGCCGCAGAAATCAACTGGCCTGCGTTCTTTGAACTCGTCAAGAGGGACAAGATAAGTTACCGAGAGCTCCCTAAGTATCCTGAAGTGCGTCGTGACCTTGCTCTGCTTCTTGATGAGGATGCAAGTTTTGCTGAACTTCGCAGGACTGCCTACAAGGTGGGCAAGAAGATGCTGAAGAGCGTTTCGTTATTCGACGTCTACACGGGAGACAAGATACCTCAGGGAAAGAAGCAGTATGCCCTCAGCTTCGTTTTCCAAGATCCGGACAAGACCCTGACAGACGCTGATGTTGAACGTATTATGCAGAAGCTTCTGTCCGGATTCCAGGCAGAGAATGGTGCGGTGTTGAGGTAGTTGATGAAGCGTATCTTGTCATATATCACGGTCATTTTTCCCTTCATGCTCCTGCTTTCCTCTTGTGGGGAGAAGGAACGTGTAATCCCTAAGGAGAAAATGGCAGAGATATATGCCGGAATGTATGTCATTGACCAGTGGCTTGACGATAATCGCTCTCTAAGGCACGAGGCTGACACTTCTTTGGTGTATGCGCCTATATTGGACAGATATGGATACACATATGATGACTATCTGAATAGCGTCAGTGTTTATATGGAGGACCCTATGCGCTATTCTAGGATTCTGCGACGGACTTCTGAGATACTAAACGGCCGCTTGTCTGAACTCAAGGCTGAGAAAAAAGCACGTGAAGACGCTGTCAGGGAGAGCCGGAGGCTTGATTCGCTTAGGAATCTTGTGCGTCTGAACATTGATTCTCTGATGAGTATTATGGTCAGGGTGAATCCTTCAGATAGCCTCGTTGTCGGGCCGGATTCGCTCGGATTTCTTGATTTTCGTTTCGTGCAGTCCGGTGACACGACCTATGCTGGACCCGCGCTTGTTATAAAAAGCGATAGTCTTGCCCTTGCTTCGGATTCTCTCAAGGTGGCTTCCGATGCCCTTGATGCGCTTGAGTCTGCGGCCGGAAAAAATTCTCGCATTGACCATTTCTATCCTGCTGGGAAAAAACTTGATACGAAGAGGTCTTTGAGAGATATTATCCTTGAACCGGCGGAGACTAAGAAGAGGGTTCCTGAAGGGCAGCCGGATGAAAGCGGGGCTGTAGGGAGAAAGGTTCTTCTGCCCCGTGACACATTGATAAATGTAAAGTGATGCTGCATTTTAACAACATGATATATGGACCGGTGCATAGCCGGCGTCTTGGCTCTTCGCTCGGGGTGAACATTCTTCCGACCATAGGCAAATTGTGTAATTTTGATTGCATCTATTGTGAATGTGGCTGGAATCGTGACGGCATTTCAAACGGAGTGTTTCCTACAACGAAGGAATTTGAGCCTGCCCTGCGCAATGCCTTGGCGAAGATGTCCGCGGATGGGAAGCCCTTGGATTCAATCACTTTCTCTGGTAACGGTGAACCGACCCTGAATCCGCATTTTCCTGAAATGATGGATGTTACGATCGCCTTGCGGGACGAGTTCGTTCCTGCGGCGAAAGTTACTGTGTTCTCGAATGCCACTACTTGTGGGAAGCTGTCGGTGCTTGACGCTCTAAAAAAGGCTGACAATCCGGTGATGAAGATCGACGCTCCGACAAATGAACTGGCTGCGCATATAAACAAGCCCTCATGCATATACGACATCGAGGCTATTGTGGATAATCTCCGGGCTTTTAATGGAGATTTCATACTTCAGACAATGTTTCTTCGTTCAGATGATTTCGATTCTGCCTCACCGGAAGTTCTTGGACCCTGGATGGATATTGTAAGAGAACTGAATCCCAGGGAAATCATGGCATATTCCATGGACCGCGAGACACCACAGAAGTCCCTGAAGAAATATACCTTTGAGGAAATATCTTTGCTCGTGAAGCCTCTCGTTGATGAGGGTTTTATAGTGCAGGTAAAGGCATAAAACGCATGGGCGTGCCAAAGCGTTTCATGCTATCAGAAGGAAACTCATAAATAAAAAATATGGTAAACTATCTCGAAAAATACGAATATTGTCCGAAAATTGCGGAAATTGACGGGGCAATCGCCAACATTTCCGCAAATGTCGATGGGTTCATGACGGAAGACATTCTCCGTAAGTGCTTCTCCATGCTTGACCTTACTTCTTTGAAGACAAATGACACAGAGGCCACAATCTCTTCGCTAGTGAAAAAGGTGAATTCCTTTCCCGCTAATTTCCCAGGCTGGCCCTGCCCGGCATCCGTTTGCGTCTATCCTAATTTCGCCTCCGTAGTGCGTGATACAAGGAAAGGCGATTTTCACATAACCGTGGTATCTGCATGCTTCCCGTCATCGCAGAGTTTTCTGGATGTTAAACTTCTCGAATGCGCCGAAGCTGTCGATAATGGTGCGGATGAAGTGGATATAGTATTGGCGCTCAATGCGTTCCTTGCCGGGGATTACGAAAGGGCATCCGAGGAAATACGTGCCGTGAGAAAGAGCATAGATGAGGCTGCCTCCAAACAGGGACGAGAGGTGCATCTGAAGGTCATACTTGAGACAGGACTTCTCGTTTCTCCTGAAAATATAGCTAACGCCTCGTTCCTCGCAATGGAAGCCGGTGCCGATTTTATCAAGACCTCGACCGGAAAGGTGGAGGTTAACGCGACCCCGATGGCTGCCTTTGTAATGTGTCAGTGCATCGCAAAATATTATAAAAAGACTGGGAAAAAGGTCGGATTCAAACCTGCGGGTGGAATTTCTTCTGCAAAAGACGCTATTTGTTATTATTTGATCGTGTCAACGGCTCTTGGCAGGGACTGGCTCAATAAGGATCTTTTCAGATTCGGCGTCAGCCGTGTTGCAAACAGCATTTTGTCCGTTGCGGAGCAGAAAACCGTGACATATTTTTAATTGGAAGTTTGCGCAAACTTTTTATAAATTAGAAATAAAAGTTGGCCGTAGAAACGCCTCTACGCCCGATTTTGAAAATTAGCCGCTGAATGTTTCATTCAACGGCTAATTGCTTTTAGATTTGCCCCAGAATTTAAAACGATATGTTATGAAACGTATTTTTTTGTTTTTCGGGGCTGCGGTGACACTATTGTCCTGCGAAAGAGTTGACCTCGGAACCGGTGACAGCCCAGCCGGCCGATATGGTGACGACTTGTCTCATGATGCGATAGTTCTGGGACGTCAACTGGATGATCCTTATAGGACAGAGAATGTGACAAAGGCGCTCGCGGAACTCTATCCTACCAAGGCGGATAGGATCAATATTGAGACGACGGACTATTATGTACGCTTTCTCCCTGCGGATCAGGATGAGTTTGACAGTTTGAAATCGCTGGGCATTGAACTTCTGGATCATCCTGTGGACTATGAGATCGTGAAGGAAGGGGACTGGTATCATGATCCTTCGGTGAAAGAAGGCGACATCACGTGGCAGTATGCCGTGGTGCCGAAGGACTTCGACTTTCCGGATATGAGGTATCAGATTCTGCACGAATGCTACATTGCATCGAATGATCCTTCCACGAAGGTCCTGGACGGGATTGATTGGCACGCTGTGGAGCGCAAATCTTACGAAATGACAGGAAATTCCAACCTGCTTGCTGAGGCCGGTGCCGCCACGAAGGGCAGCAAGGTCACGCCCTCGGGGCGGCTGACCATTGTGGACGATAAGGCCAATGGCGGGAAGCCTTTCGGGATTTCCGGCGTTAAGGTAACCTGCAATGCGTTTGTGAAGTTTGCCAAGGCCTACACAGACCGAGACGGGTACTATACAATGAACAAGGAATTCTCCTCAAAAATTCGCTATCGCATAGTTTTCAAGAACGAAAGGAACTTTGCGATAGGCCTGAACCTGATACTCGTACCGGCCTCAGTCTCCACTCTCGGGAAGGCAGAGCCTGACGGCATCAGCATGACTGTCACGAAGGATTCGGATGACAAACTATTTAGGAGATGCGCGGTGAACAATGTCGTCTATGACTACATCGGACGTTGCGACAAGAAGGACATGGGCATAAGCGAGCCGCCGAAGGATTTAAGGATATGGATTCTTTCCGGTCTTGAGAACAGCAGCACTCCGATGATACATCAGGGCGCGGTTGTCAGTCATCCACTCATCTCCGGATTTCTCGGACCATATGGATTCTTGGTAAAGCTTTTTGCTCCCGACATTACCCTTGGCTTGTCCGGCAAGAACGACTATAAGTCCATTTTTAACGTTGTGAATCACGAACTTGCCCATGCCAGCCATTATGCCAAGGTGGGAAATGACTATTGGAATAAATATGTCGAGTTCATTCTCAAGTCTTTTGCGGCGAGCGGCTCGACCTATGGCACTGGAAACGAGGACGGCGCGGGATATTGTGAGGTGGGCGAGATGTGGGCTTATTATCTCCAATGCCAGATGCAGAAAGACCATTACGGAGGACGTTTGCCGGATTCTGGAGAATATTTCTGGTTCAAGCCTCAGATTCTTAAATATATAGGTGAACGTGGAGTGAGTCGTGCCAGCATTTTTTCGGCTATGGATGGTGAAACTTCATCACTTGAGTCCTTCAAGGCTTCCCTGATAAAGGCTTGTCCAGACAAGCGTTCCGTGATAGAGCAGGCTTTTGCTAGATATGTAAAGAAGTAGGACCATGGTTATGAAAAACGATAATTTTCGGAACCGTCTCATCGTTGCAGTTCTTTCCATGACGTTTGCAGTGACCGGAGCCCAGGCACAGCGTCTTAATATCTCGACCAACCTCATCGAATATGCAAATCTCGGCACTCTCAATCTTGATTTGTCATATGGTGTGGCGAAGAATTGGTCTGTAGGGGCTGGCGTCCGCTACAATCCATTTAGTTTCGAGTCTGGAAAGCGCGGCGTGTTCTATAACCGACAGCAGTCATATTCCTTGGGAGCCAGATACTGGCTCTGGCATATAAACACCGGCTGGTGGTTCGGGAGCAAACTGCGTTTTCAGGAATACAGTTCCGGAGGCATATTCTCGGATGAAGCCGAGGAGGGGGACCGCTATGGTGTGGGGATGTATGCTGGGTACTCATATATGATATTTCCTCATTTCAATCTTGAGTTCGGTCTCGGCATTTGGGGCGGCGGTGGCAATTATCGCAGTTATTCCTGTCCGGTATGCGGAATCACCGAGGGGGAGGGGAACAAGATGTTCGTGCTTCCAGATGATTTGATGATAGCTCTTGTGTATGTGTTCTGAAAAGATTGAAAATCGAACCTTTTTATATGGTCTGATACCAGCAGCAGTGCTTCTTGCTGTCATCATGCAGGCATGCTCTCCTGCGCGCAAGGTAAGAACCCTATTTGACAGAGGTGCGGTTGCAGATATAGGCATTCCGGAATTTTCATCCGAAGCGGAAGAGACTCCGGAATTTGATTTCCCAGTTTCGGGAGAGTTGGAAAGGGAATCTGGGGAGCCGCTGATAATGAATGCGATAAGGGATGACGATACTGGGGAAATGGTCGCAACTGATGTGATCTCGGCATCCAAAGTGGTGGCCCGTTTCAATCATGTCTCAGAGAGACTTGGTAATGTAAGCATTAGCTTTGACATAATGGTTCCGGCGATGCTCCTGGACTCTGACTGGCAGTTGAGATTCTTTCCCGTGTTGGATATTGCAGGAGAACACCGGCGGTTAGATCCTGTCAATGTCACCGGAGCCGGCTATCGCAAGCGCCAATTGCGCGGCTATCAGCGCTACCGCGAATTTCTTGCCACCATTGTCACGGACACGACAGATCTCATGATGATGCGTCAGCTTGAAATGTTCATCGCGAGATATTATCCCAAGACATATGCAATGAAAAGGGACTCGTCAATAGTGCCGGCACCAGATGCGGAGAATCTGTTTGGCGTGACGCAGAGGGACGCGGCTGCTCACTATTCCAAGACGTTGAGGCATCATATAAATGATATGAAGAAAAGAAATCGGGAGCGGATGTTTCGAAAGTATGTGAAGTCACCCATAGATTCGTCCGGACTCAGGCTGGATACTGTTTTGCGTGCCTCAAACGGAGATTTTATATACCGATATGCTCACTCGTTCCGTTCCCTTCCCAAATTAAAGAAGGTGGTCGTCAATATGACAGGCAGCGTATGGCGATTCGGCGAGCATATCTGTGACATGCCATCTCCGGACAGTCTGGAGTTTTACATAAGCTCATTGTCCTCCTTGGTTGATGATTCGCCGCACTACAGAATGGTGATACGGGAACGTGTTGTAAAGGACAATACCTTGGCTCTCATTGACTTCGCGGCTGGAAAGTCAGTGGTGGACACTACGCGTGGCTGTAATGCAGAGGAACTTGAACGTGTGCGGAGGTGTGTCTGTGACGTGTTTGAACGTGACGAATTGGAACTGGATTCGCTGGTCGTGACGGCGGCTTGTTCCCCAGAGGGCAACTGGAATTCAAATGCGGCACTCTCAAGGGAAAGATCGAAGTCTGTGCGGGACTACATTTCGGGATTTTTCGAGTACGGGGCCGATTCTCTGTTGCGGATCTCATGCCTACCCGAAGATTGGAGCAGGCTCACTGCGATGGTATGCTCCGATAGCCTTGTTTCCGAGTCGTCCGTCAGTTTTTATCGAGAGGCGGTATTGCCAATCACCGATCCGGATGCTCGTGAAGACTGTCTGAGAAAGATTCCGGAATATGGTTATGTGCGTGAAAGTTTATATCCCAATTTGAGAACAGTGAGGCTTGACTTTCACCTTCATCGTCGGGGGATGGTCAAGGATACCATTCACACTGCGGAAATCGACACTGCGTACATGCGTGGGGTCGAGGCACTGAAACAACTTGATTACCCCGTGGCTGTCGGACTATTGCGTCCGTACAGAGACTATAATTCCGCCCTCGCCTTTGCATCAGCAGGCTACGACCATAGTTCGTGGGATGTGCTCAAGGATTTGCCGGACAATTCGGCTAAGTTATGCTATTTGAAGGCCCTGGTTATGTCGCGGCTTGGAATGCGTGAAGAGGCGAGGCGCAAGTTTGAGGCTGCGGTTGAAATGGACTCCTCAATGCGATACCGAGCCAATCTCGATCCGGAAATGGAAGAGGTATTGAAAAATGTTAGACCCAAATAATTTAAAAAATATGAGACCAGAAATTATTTTTTCCGCGGCATTGGCTGCGGCGCTCCTGACGGCCTGCGACAAGGCTGCCGAGATTCGCGAGACAGAATGCGCTTTCGCTGAAGAAATGTCGGAATTAAAAGTCATCATACCATTGGATTATGTTACAAGAGCTTCCGGAACAGGTTCTGAGACGGATGAGAATGCTCTTTCTTCCGTGCAGGTGTTCGTGTTCAATGATTCTGGCAACATCGAGGCATACAAGACAGCCTCATCGGGTGATCTCAACATCTCCTGCACCATGGGAAAGAAGACTGTAGTTGCGCTCGTTAACGCTCCTGAAGCAAGTGCTGTCAAGACGATTGATGGCCTGCGTGGCATGACCACTCAACTTACGGACAATGATAGGAAATCGTTTGTGATGTATGGCGAGTCGGCTGTTTCCGTTGCTGCAGCGAGTGTTTCAGTCACCGTTGAGGTCCGAAGATTTGCTGCAAAGATTATCCTGCAGAAGATTACGAACCGGATAGAATTGGTCCAGTACCAATCTGCTCCTATTGAGGTGACGGGATTGTACCTGATAAATGTTGCCGGCAATGCCTCTTTTTCCGGAATATCCGTTCCAACGCTCTGGCTTAATAAATCAGGGAATAAAGAGTCTTCGGACTGCCTTTTTTACGAAAAACCGGCATCTCTGCAAATTGCCTGCGGTTCATCCGATGCATCGGCACATCATTTCTATTGTTATCCTAATCCTGTCTCTGAAGATAGTTCTTCCACTCAATGGACTCCTCGCCATACAAGACTCGTTATCGAGGCAATCGTCGGAGGCCATCTCTGTTACTATCCTATAACACTTCCGAAAATTAGCGGGAATACGATATACACAATCGGCGAACTGACTGTGACACGGCTCGGAACTGATACCCCTGACGTGGAGTCTGTTGTAGGCGGTGCCACTTTCGAGATAAGCGTGGCTCCGTGGGAGAATGAGACCGTGCAGTCCGTGACAATATGATTGCAATGTGCTGCGAATTGAATTACTGGCTTGGAAGGCTGGCGGCTGCGGCTGTGGCTGTCAGTCTGCTTGCGTCCTGCTCTATAAAAGAAAACAGAAGCGGGTGTCCATGTCTGCTCCGACTTGAGTTCCCAGAGGACGGAAGATGGACTGAAGGCCGTGTTATACTTTCTGTGCGGGACGATGGGGAATTTTCTTTTTCCGACACGCTTGACCTTGCTCAGGCGGACTCGTTGTATGAACTTCAGGTTCCGCGTACCGGTGTGCATGTAAATTTGTGGTCGGAGGAAGCTTCCGGCTTTGTCGGGGACAACGGACTAGTGATACCATTCGGGGATGACTGCCCGTATGTGCGTATGTTCTCTTCACGGGTAGACACCGACTGTGAGTCATGCACCGAGACCGTGCGGCTTGTCAAGAATTATTGCCGGCTGACGGTCGTTATGGATGAAAGTGACATTGACTGGCCCTTTGAACTGAATGTTTGCGGGAGTATAGACGGATACGGCATTGATGGAAACCCACATGCAGGCGAATTCAGCCACTACCTCGTGCCGTCTGCCGATGCGGAATCCGGAAACTCCGGAATTGGACTTGTCCGTGAAATTTCTCTCCCTCGACAGACGGATTCTTCGTTAAAGTTGTCGGTGATGGAAAAATATTCCGAACTTAAGACTTTCGCTCTTGGGAACTACATACAACAATGCGGATATGATTGGACTTCTGAAGATCTTCAGGATATAGTCGTAAAAATTGATTATGCATGCACGAGAATCAGCATAACTGTAGGCCCGTGGGAATATAGTTACGATGTCGATATAGAGATTTGATGATGTTCGCTGTATTCCCGTTGACGTCCATTGAAATATTTTGCCATTATTTTGTCGAGGCAGATAGGAATATGAAAAGTTTTTGTAACTTTGCACTCCATTCTGAGCGCGGGTGGCGAAATTGGTAGACGCGCTACTCTCAGAAGGTAGTGCCAGCAATGGCGTGCCAGTTCGACTCTGGTCTCGCGCACTGGATAAGGAGACGGCTCGTTGAGGGGACGTCTCTTTTTTTTAGAAGGTTTCTTAGGATTACTTATTAGTTATTAGTCGTAAATAGAGGCTAGAGTTCAGATATTCTGTAAATTTTTATACCTTTGCAGCCCGAAAATTATAGCAGATAATATATGGAAATCAGGAACATCGCAATAATCGCCCATGTTGACCATGGTAAGACCACTCTCGTGGACAGGATGATCTATCAGGCGAAATTGGTAAGGGGCCAGGAGAATCTCGAGGAACTGATTCTTGACAACAATGACCTTGAGAGGGAACGCGGCATCACCATCCTTGCAAAAAATGTGTCGGTCACCTACAAGGGTGTGAAGATAAATATTATAGACACTCCCGGGCATAGTGATTTCGGCGGTGAGGTTGAGCGTGTGCTCAATATGGCTGACGGCGTGCTCCTGCTTGTCGATGCGTTCGAGGGCTGTATGCCGCAGACGAGGTTTGTGCTCCAGAAGGCAATAGAGATGGGCAAGAAGCCGGTAGTCGTAATCAATAAGGTAGATAAGTTGAACTGCCGTCCAGAAGAGGTGCAGGAAGAGGTGTTTGATCTGATGTGCCAGTTGAACGCCACTGACGATCAGCTTGATTTCAAGACAGTCTACGGAAGCGCCAAGCAGGGCTGGATGTCGTATGATTGGAGGAAGCCGACTACTGACATAACCCCTCTGCTTGACACCATACTTGAAGCTGTTCCCGCACCGGAGATAAAGGAGGGAACACCGCAGATGCTCATTTCTTCGCTGGAATATTCCCCATACGTCGGGCGTATCGCCATCGGAAGGGTGACCCGCGGTGAACTCAAGGCAGGGATGAACATAAGTCTCTGCAAGCGGTACGACATTATACAAAAGCAAAAAATCAAGGATCTTATGGTGTTCTCTGGCTTGGGAAAGACCAAGGTAGAGAGTGTGCAGTGCGGAGACATTTGCGCTGTCGTCGGGATCGACGGGTTTGAAATCGGGGACACCATCGCTGACTACGACAATCCTGAGGCCCTCCCTCCAATCGCTGTTGACGAGCCAACGATGAGCATGCTCTTCTGCATAAACAATTCGCCTTTCTTCGGCCGCGAGGGTAAATTCGTCACTTCCCGCCACCTCAAAGAGCGTCTTGAGAAGGAACTTGAGAAGAATCTCGCCCTTCGTGTGAAACCGGGTCCGAATGCGGATTCGTTTGTAGTCTATGGCCGTGGCGTGCTGCATCTTTCGGTTCTGATCGAGACCATGCGCCGCGAGGGTTTTGAGCTTCAGGTCGGGCAGCCGAAAGTGCTTGACAAGACCATCAACGGGCAGCGCTGCGAGCCTATCGAGAACCTTACCATTGACGTCCCTGAAGAATTTGTAGGCAAGGCAATCGAAATCTCGACCCGCCGCAAGGCAGCCCTCATCCACATGGAGAATAGGGGAGATCGCACACACCTCGAATTCGACATACCTTCGCGCGGACTTATGGGACTACGCAGTAACCTGCTCACTGCGACCCAAGGTGAGGCGGTGGTTGCGCATCGTTTCAAGGATTATGAACCATATAAAGGTGATATAGAGCGCAGGACAAACGGATCTCTCGTCTCTCTTGAAACAGGTGTTTCAGTCGCATATTCAATGGACAAGCTTCAGGACAGAGGGCGTTTCTTTATCGAGCCTGGGGTTGAAATATATGCCGGTCAGGTGGTCGGTGAGCATACCCGCGAGCGGGACTTGAACATCAACATATGCAAGACGAAGAAACTTACGAACATGCGTGCGTCAGGAAGTGATGACAAGGTCATGCTTCCACCGCCGATTGTTTTCTCCCTTGAGGAGGCACTTGAGTATATTCAGGAGGATGAACTCGTTGAGGTTACGCCTAAATCGATGAGGATAAGGAAGATAATTCTTGATGAAACAGAAAGGAAAAGGCATTCCGGAGCATCGGCTGATGCAGAATAATCGCTTGTGATGACAAAAACAGCCGGATTGAATTGATTTTAGCAAAAATTATTTCTATCTTTGTCGGCTCAAATCTATTTTGGTGTCTATGGAGAATTTTTTACTTGTAGATCTGAATGGATTGTCTTCCGGAAAGACGGTGTTTGAAGGAAGGCTGGGTAAAGAGTTCTTTGTTGAATTTGGTAATGCTGAAATCCTCGATGCGGATGTCAGAACGGTGGTGACTGTCGACAAGAGCGGGAGTCACATAGGGATTGACATGACGCTTGACGGGACAGTGACGGTTGAATGTGACAGATGTCTCGAAGAACTCACCTTGCCGGTCAATCGTATCGTACTTCTTGAAGTGAAGTTCGGTGAGGGGCAGGTTCAGGAGCAGCAGGACGGAGCGCGTGAGGTTCTCTATCTCTCAAGGGATGATGCCGAGCTGGATCTCAGTCAGACGGCTTACGATTATGTCTGTCTGAGTCTCCCTTTGCAGCGTCACCACGGGGAAGGCGGATGCAATCCCGAGGCTTTGAAACATCTCAGCGGCTTCGGAAATGATTGTGGCGTTTCAGGGGGATCGTCTTCTGGGAGTCCTTTTGCTTCATTGCAGGGCTTGTTCAACAAAGATTGAAGTGGTTGATTATAAAATAATTAAAAGTATAATAATATGGCACATCCGAAACGAAAGGCCTCCAAACAGAGGCGTGACAAGAGAAGAACTCACGATGTCGCTGTGGTCCCTACACTTGCAACCTGCTCAAACTGCGGTGCAACCATAATGTTCCACAGGGTTTGTCCTGAGTGCGGCTACTATCGTGGTCGTCAGATTATAGAGAAGAAGGGTGAGTAATCCCTCTTCTTTTTATGGTCCCGTAGTTCAACGGATAGAATGGAAGTTTCCTAAACTTTAGATAGCAGTTCGATTCTGCTCGGGACTACGGAAAAAGGATGGTTTGACTGCAAATCATCCTTTTTTCGTACATTTGCATATCTAAAATAAAATCTCAAACATTATGAAGAAGATTATAGCAATGGTGAATGCTCCTAAGGCTGTAGGGCCCTATTCGCAGGCCGTTGAGGTGAACGGAACCGTTTGGGTTTCAGGACAGATTCCTATTGATCCTGTGGATGGGAAAGTGCCGGATACGATTGATGCGCAGTCACGTCAGGCACTGGAGAATGTCGGAGCCATTCTACATGAAGCCGGGCTTTCGTATTCGGACGTGGTGAAAACTACGGTCCTTCTTGCGGATATAGCTGACTTTAAGGCGATGAATATGGTCTATGCTGAGTATTTCACCGAAAAGATGCCAGCGAGAGCGTGCTTCCAGGTGGCTGCTCTTCCACTCGGTGTGAAGGTGGAGATTGAGGTGATAGCTGTCAGACAATAAACAATCGGGAATGAATAGGAAAACTCTGATCGCCGGTCTTTCGATCCTGGTGGCTATGGTTGCGGGAGTTGCCGTAATGATTCTGCTTCTTTATGGAGGAAACGATCCCGAGGACGGAAAGTACCGGGTTAAAAAATCCGAGGCGTTGTTCTGTGCAGTTCCGTCAAATGCGGTGGCTGTTGCCAAGTTTGCTGATCTTCGGTCAGCTTCGGAGAGGATACTATCCATGGACACTCCAGTTGGAAAAGGGCGCGGGGGCTTTGGGAAGGCGGTCGCTGATGCTGTTGCCACTGGGCGTTTTCCCGAACTGTCGGGACAGGATCTTGTCGTATCCTTCTTTTACTCTAGGAATCTTGTCCCGCTATATGTGTTTGATGCCGGACGTTCCGGTGACAACGATGTCGATGCTGAGGTTGGACTGCTGTCTTCAATAGCATCAGAATACGGACTTTCGTTCAATGATTGCGACTGCTCCAGAATCCTTAATGTGGCAGGGGAACTTCAAGGACGGAGACTTCTGTTGGTATCGCCGTCAGACAACATCGTCAATTCAGCCTTAAGGCATCTTAATGACGGCGTTTCCATCTATGATTCTTCTGGTTTTGCTGCTGCGACCTCGGGTGTTTCATCCTCGTCATCACTATTCTTCTCCATGTCAGCGGCAGATCAGGTGTTACCCGCTGTACTCTCCCCATCATGTAGGCAATATTATAAATTCCTCACCTCCTTTTCGGACTGGATTGGGGCGGAACTTTCCATTGATGGAAATGGGGTGGAGTTTTATGGGGCAGCCATTTCTGCACGTCAGACTGACTTTGCCAATGTGCTCATGTCCCAGAAGCCGGCATCTTGCGATATTTTTGCGATTGCTCCGGCGAATACCCTATGGGCTCTCTCGATTCCGTTGGATTCCTATACAGGATATATTGAAGCCTATGACGGATGGCTTGACAAGCGGATGAAACTCAGCGATGTCCGGGCACATCGAAGCGCTCTGTCATCCGCTACTGGTGTATCACCATTGGAATGGGTGTCGTCTCTCCGTCCTTCTGAGGTTGCTGCCGTTTCTTTTGTTAGTGGGGATAAGGCGTTGACTGTCAATGTGCTCCATTCCTCAAAGCTGACTGATGATTCTGATGTACAGAAGTTTGCATATGGAGGTTATATGGAAGCGCTTTTCGGTGGCGCGTTCGCTCGCGTGGACGAGAGTTGTTCCTTTGCCACTGACGGTTGGCTCATAACCGGATCGCATGAAGCAGTGGATGAGTGGGCATCAGGACGGGCACGTGAATACAGTCTGCTTTCAAAACTCTGTGATGCTGGGCTTAAGTCATCTGTCCCGACCTCCGGAAATGCCGTTCTGTATTTCTCTGTGGACAAGGAATTGTTATGTCCAGAATCGGCATTTAATTCCGTTGCCAAGGCAAAACTTGCAGACAGACTTAAGAAATGCGACATCATGCCGGCGTTTCTAAATCTCTCTTCTGAAAAGAAATCCGGGCTTGCGGTGGGATTTAGCCTATTCGAGGCGGACATGAAGCGATCAAAGGCGCCGGTGGCAGAGGGAAATGTGCATATAACCGTGCCCAGCGGACCTTTTACAGTGAGAAACTCAGCAACTGGAAAAAACAATAGTTTCGTCCAAAATAGTAATTTGACTCTCAGCCTTTTGGACGAGAACGGCAAGGGCATGTGGACTGTACCTTTCTCGGAGAAATTGTGTGGAACTGTCTCCGACATCGATTATTTTGCAAATGGAAAGATCCAGTTCCTTTTCGGAGCGGGGTCAAAGATATACCTGATTGACCGCCTCGGTCGTTTCGTGCGCCCGTTTCCGCTGGAACTCGGCAAGAAAATTGCGCTCGGTCCCGCGGTCTTCGACTTTAGCGGCTCAAGGAAATACAACATACTTGTTCTGCATGAGGACAATACTGTGAGGATGTACAACCTTCAGGGTCGTGTTCCCGATGGTTGGAAGGACATCACTTCGGAGGATACGATTGTCTCTCTTCCGGAGCGTGTCGCTTCTGGCGGAAATTCTTGCTGGGTAGTGCGCACCTCGCGCCAGACGCTGATTTTCCCTTTCATGGGCGGCGATGCCTTGACAAATCTCTCCGGCGATGCGATGCTTCTTCCTGATGCGGACGTGAGTGTTGCGGAAAACGGTGAGCTTACGGCACGAAGCTATGACGGGAAGACGAGGCGGATAAAAATATGATAATTTGCTGCCGTCACAATGGCTGCGGCGCTGGATTCAATTAATTTATATAGTAAAGATGGTTTACAAATCAGTGAACAAAATGTTTGAGCAGGCATTCCGTGAAAATTGGGAGTGTCTTGCTCTCTCGAATTATAAGGGGACGACAATATTCTATCGGGATTTGGCCGAAAGGATAGCCAAACTTCACATTCTTTTTGAACACTGTGGCTTGCAGAAGGGTGATAAGGTGGCTGTTTGCGGGAGGAATCAGGTCAACTGGGCTGTCTCATTCCTCTCTGCCATGACGTACGGGGCCGTTCCCGTGCCGATTCTTCACGAATTCAAAGCCGGTAATATCCATCATCTTGTCAACCATTCCGAGGCTAAGGTTCTTTTCGTGGATCCCATCGTGTGGGAAGGGCTTTCCGAGTCCGAGATGCCGGAAGTTCAGGCCATTGTGAGAATTGATACCTTCAAGCTGATATATTCCTCATCAGAGAAGATAACATATGCCAGAGAGCATATCAACAGCCTTTTCGGAGCGAAATATCCGGAGTCTTTTGGGCCGTCCGACATAAACTATTATGAGGACAAGCCGGATGAATTGGCCCTGATTAACTATACTTCGGGAACTTCCGGATTCTCCAAGGGCGTCATGATCCCGTATAGGACGATACAGTCGAACATGGAATTCGCAGAGGCAGCCTGCCCATACATGTGCAACACATCCAAAATTATCGCGATGCTCCCTTCCGCGCATATGTACGGCCTCATGTTCGAGGTCGTCTACCAGCTTTACAAGGGAGTGCACGTGCATTTCCTCACGCGTGTACCAAGTCCGAAAATCATCATGGAGGCGCTTGCTGAGGTTAAGCCTGACCTTGTGATATCGGTTCCGCTTGTCATCGAGAAGATCTATAAGAACAAGGTGCGCCCTGTGCTCGAGAAGAATGGCATAAGGCAAATGCTACGAGTTCCAATCGTTGACCAGTTGATACTTAATAAGATAAAGTCGGAACTTGTTAATGCTTTCGGAGGACGTTTCCACGAGATCATCATCGGTGGCGCTGCTTTCAACAAGGATGTGGAGGAGTTCTTCAAGAGAATGCATTTCCCCTTCACTGTGGGTTATGGAATGACCGAATGCGGGCCTATCATCGCGTACGATGACTGGTCGACGACGAAACTTTATTCTTGCGGTAAGGCGGCTCCGAACATGACGATTAAGATAGATTCTCCGGATCCGGAAAACGTTCCGGGAGAGGTTCTCGTCAAGGGAGAAAATGTTTTTCTCGGCTACTACAAGAATCAGGAGGCAACTGATGCCGTGTTCACTGAGGACGGCTGGTTCAAGACGGGGGATATGGGAGTGCTTGATAAGGACGGCTATCTTTTCCTCAAGGGACGTTCAAAGTGCATGATCCTCGGCCCTTCCGGTCAGAACATCTATCCGGAGGAAATAGAGGCTGTGCTCAATAGCCTTGCGTATGTCGTTGATTCTCTTGTAATTGAGGATAATGGAGGCCTTACGGCTCTTGTCTATCCGGATCTTCATCAGGCAGAACTTGACGGATTTTCCGGTGATGCGCTTCAGGCTCATCTTGAGGAACTCGTCAGGGAAGCCAATAATGAACTTCCTAACTATGCGAGAATTAAGACTGTCGAAATTATGCCAGAGGATTTCGAGCGAACACCGAAGAGGAGCATCAAGAGATATCTCTATCAGAGAAACAGCAAATAGACTGACATGGAGAAGTTTGATAAGGCCTATCTTGAAATGGCCGCTGTGTGGGCGCGCAATTCCTACTGCAAGCGCCGTCAGGTGGGGGCGCTGCTGGTGAAGGATAGGATGATAATATCCGATGGATATAATGGCACGCCTTCCGGATTCGAGAATATCTGTGAGGACGAAAGCGGTGCCACCAAGCCATATGTGCTTCATGCGGAGGCAAATGCAATTACTAAAGTCGCGAAGTCCGGCAATAGCAGCGAGGGGGCTACGCTCTATGTGACGGCATCCCCATGTATGGAATGCGCGAAACTTATAATCCAAGCCGGCATCAAGCGCGTCGTTTATAGGGATTCTTATCGCCTGACCGATGGAATCGAACTATTGGAGCGAGCTGGAATCGAAGTTGAACAGGTTGATTGATAGAGTATTATGATGAATCGTAGCACATACGCCTGGATTTCTGCTCTGCTGGGAGCCTTCATTGGGGCTATGATATGCCTGATAGGTGTAAGGATTTTTGAACCGTCTAAGAAATTTGATGGGGACTACAACCGTTGGCGTAAGTTGAACCTCATCTTGGAAGAGGTCGAGGCGAACTATGTCGACACCATAGACCAGAAGGCCATGACGGATGCCGCGGTGGTGGCTGCATTGGGGAAATTGGATCCGCATTCGATTTATATGCCTCCAGTCGAACTTAAGGAGTCTGAGACAGAACTCGCAGGAAATTTTGATGGAATAGGGATACAGTTCAATGTCCCGAACGATACTGCGATAGTCCTTAGCGTTATACCTGGGGGGCCATCGGAGAAGGCAGGGCTACTGCAGGGTGATAGGATTCTTCGTGTCGATGACAAGGTGATTGCGGGGACTAAAACCCCTCAAGACTCTATGGTGGGTCTGATGAAAGGTCCGGCCGGTTCCAAGGTGAGGATTACCGTGGGACGCAACGGGGAACAGATTCCGTTTGACATCACGCGCGGAAAGATTCCGGTTCATTGTGTAGACGCTGCGTTTATGCTTGATTCGCATATAGGATACATCAAGCTCGCGAAGTTCACGAGAACTACATATGTTGAGTTCATGTCGGCTGTGTCGAAACTTCGCGCGCAGGGCATGAAGTATCTGATCTTTGATCTTCGGGAGAACACCGGTGGCTATCTTGACCAAGCCTATATGCTATGCAACGAGTTCCTTGAAAAGGGTGATAAGGTCGTGTACATGCAGGGTTTGCACCGCTCGCGTTCCGATTTGGACGCAGACGGGAAGGGAACGCTCAAGGATATTAGGCTTTCAGTGCTCATTGATGAAGGCTCAGCCTCTTCGAGTGAAATTTTTGCCGGTGCTATGCAGGACAATGATAGAGGTGTCATCATCGGGAGGCGCTCATTCGGAAAAGGGTTGGTTCAGGAACCGATAAACTTCACGGACGGCAGCGGGCTGCGGCTTACGGTGGCGCGTTTTTACACTCCTTCCGGACGCTGCATACAGAAGCCTTATGGTGACGATTACGCCTATGACATCTATGAGAGATATGCCCATGGTGAACTTACGGATGCGGACAGCATCAAGGTGAACAAGGATGACGTTTACTACACGGTCGGAGGACGGACTGTCTATGGAGGAGGTGGCATTATTCCGGACATCTTTGTGCCTATGGACACGACCCGAGCATCGGCATTCTACATCCAGTGCAACAAGAAAGCGACAGCGATGCGCTTCGCGAGTGCCATGTTCGACAAATACCATTCTGAACTTGCCGGGATCGATGATTTTGGACAACTGGAACATTGGCTTGACGCGCAGCATCTTGACAGGCAGTTCCTTGACTATGCCGACTCGAAGGACGGGCTTCGCCCGAAGGACGGGGAGTGGGAAGAGTCGAAGGAGTATATGATGGTGCAGATTAAGGCGCTTGTGGGACGCTACTCAAAAATCGGGGAAGAAGCTTTTTACCGGTTTTATGTCGGCATTGACAAAACTTTACAGGAAGCGTTGAGGTGTGGCGAATAAAAGCGGTCGGTCTGCAACGTCTGGTGGACGTATCGACGTGTAAATGAAACCTAGGCTCCCATATCAGATAATAGGAGAGCCGGACGCCGTTTATGTATGTTCCTCCTATGTGCGTATCGAGCAGCGGTGCAAAAGGTCAATACTTATAAGACCATCATTCTCAAGCAAGGCGGCTAGTTCAGCGACATTTTTATAGGACAACCCAGTATCTTCGCACAATCCGTCAAAGTCAATACCGCGCTTTTCTCTGATTTTCAATAGAATGGACGTCATTGCCGGAAGTTTGTCAGAAGGAAGCATTCGCGAATACCGGCTAGTTATGCAGGTCTGCACTGATGCATCTGCATCTTTGCCACCGGTTACGGAACGCGAGCCCACGGCATCCGAGGTTTTCCCGAATCTTCTGTCACTTCGCGACTTCCTACCGCTATCTGCCGCACACAGCCCCAGTTGGACATTTAACCCCTCCAGAGAGTCTATTATCTCTGCAATGCCCTCCCTTATCAGATGATTGCATCCCTGCGAGCGACTGTCATCACCTCTGCCCGGCAGGGCGTAAACGGAACGACTATATGAAAACGCAAGACGGCAGGTAATCATTCCGCCGCCTCTGACCGCTGACTCAACGAGAATCACGCTGTCGCTCAGTCCGGCGATAATCCTATTCCGACGGATAAAGTTCAGCGCGACAGGAGCCGTTCCTGGAGGATAGTCCGTGACAAGGGCGCAGCTCGGAAGCGTAGCGAGCCTGTCGGCAAAGTCCTGATGCCTAGCAGGATAGACTCTATCGACGCCTGTTGCCATGACCCCTATCGTAGGCAAACCGCATTCCACTGCCTTCTTTTGAGCGATTATGTCCGTCCCATATGCCAGCCCGCTCACCACACATGGCCCAGTGCCGGATTCTGCCAATGTCCGCACAATGTCCCGGCACCACTGCTCCCCATATGGCGTAATCTCACGTGTCCCGACGACAGCGACGTAGTGGCCGGTTTCCGGAAATATCCGCTTCGGTGGATTGTCGCTGCGCACGAAAATCCCTATCGGAGCGTCTTCGCAGCATTTGAGACGTCCCGGGTATTCCTTAGAATTGATGCCAATGAACACAGAGCCCTCACCGCGTAGCCTTCTCAGCATAGCCTCGGCAGCATCCAATTCAGACTTTACTATTTTTCCCCTATATTTGCCATACGGCCCGAACGCCGCGTCTTTGTCCGAATCCGACATTGCAAACACCGCTGCGGCACTCCCAAGAGTTTCAAGCAGAGCCATGGCAACGCGCGGCTCATATCCAAAAATCGAATTCAGCGCACAAAGACATACCGTTTCATAATTGTACTCCATTCGCAAAGTATTTTAAACTCTGCAAATCTATTTCAATCAAAATAAAAAACCATCTCTCCATGCTCGTGGAAGGATGGTTTTTTATTTTTTTTATATATTGTTTTTCTCTTTTTATAGATTTTGCAAGTCCGCGCCGTCAAACAATCAGGAGCGCGTCACCATAAGGTCCGAACTTATACCCTTCGTCAAGGGCCACCTTGTATGCATGCATAACTTTCTCGTATCCTCCGAAAGCCGCGACCGACATGAGCATCGTGGACTCCGGAAGATGAAAGTTAGAAACAATAGCATTCGGAATTGCGAACCTATATGGCGGAAATATGAACTTGTTGGTCCAACCATCGTACGGCTTCACTTCATCATCCGTCGTCACAAATGTTTCAAGCCCGCGAATAACCGTGATCCCCACAGCTAGCACCTTGTGCCCGCCCTCCTTGGTCGCATTGATTATCCTAGCTGCCTCCGGAGTTATAATCAGCCGTTCAGAGTCCATCTTGTGCTTAGACAAATCCTCTACATCGACCTGCCGGAAATGTCCGATTCCCATGTGTAGAGTTATAAAAGCCTTATTTATATCCTTGAGGATCATTCTATTCATCAGTTCCCTGCTGAAATGCAGCCCCGCAGCAGGCGCACAGACCGCACCTTCCTCAGTCGCAAAAATCGTCTGGTAATTTTCCTCGTCTTCCTTCGTGACATGTGGCTTGACCCATTTTGGAACCGGCGTCTCGCCTAGAGAGAAAAGTGCTTCCTTGAACTCGTCATAACTCCCATCATATAGAAAGCGCAGCGTCCTTCCACGCGAAGTCGTGTTGTCAATAACCTCCGCCACAAGGCTCTCATCATCACCGAAATAGAGTTTATTGCCTATCCTTATCTTCCTAGCAGGGTCAACTATAACGTCCCAGAGTCTCTGTTCCCTGTTAAGTTCGCGAAGCAGAAATACCTCGATTTCCGCACCTGTCTTTTCCTTCTTTCCGTAGAGCCTCGCAGGGAATACTTTGGTGTTGTTGAAGACAAAAGTGTCGCCCTTGCCAAAATAGTTTATGATATCCTTAAAAATCTTGTGCTCGATTTCTCCGCTATCCTTATGGAGTACCATTAGACGGCACTCATCGCGCCATATAGGCGGTTCGGACGCAATCCTGTCAGCCGGTAGGCTGAAATTGAACTGTGAAAGTTTCATTTTATAATATATCGTATAATTTCTTCCGGTGTAAACAATGTGTTATACGATATTTTTTGGCTTTTGTTTCATCATCGACCATATTTTTCGCCAATCTGACGCTATATCTTTTCTCGGAACACCTCAACTATAGACGGATATGTATTCTTAAGGTATGACGGCAGCGCTGATCTCGGAACCCATGCCGCCCTAGAAATGTCTTCCTCGCGCTGCGGTGTAAGGTCGGTTGGGTCGGTGTAAAGCATATCGAACCACCATGTATGCTTGAGATGCCACATTCCGTTGCGGCGGTAGCAGTGATCCGTAACACAGATAAGATCACCAAGCACGAGCTGGTTAACCCCCGTCTCCTCCCGGACTTCCCTCAGGGCACACGTCTGGATTGTCTCGCCAGCCTCCTGATGGCCTTTGGGAAGATCCCAAAGACCATTGCGGCAGATCAGAAGATAGTCACCACGGCGATTTGACACAAGTCCCCCTCCGGCATTGACCTGTACAAATTCGGCGCATATCTTTCGGTAGGTCTGCCCCACATTTGCAGTTGGAATATATATCCTCAAGAGTGAGTCTGACCTTTCGAACATGTCAATTAGATCATGGATTCCGAACCGGTCGGCAAGTTGAAAGACAATGGCGTTCGGATCGGAAAGTGCCGGCTCTTCAGGTGGGCATATCACTATGCAGCGCTTTTCCAAATATATCTTATGGATTTCCATTTATCGTCAATTGCGAAAGTTTTTATAATTTTGCATCCTGCGAACATGCAAAGTTATGAAATTTTTGCATCGTATAATTTCAAATTTATAGTTATGGCAAAATACAGCAGCAAGAAAGGTGTGGTCTCGAAAGCACCATACGAACTTTATATGGGACTGACCGACCTGAGGAATATCCTGAATATGATTCCTCAGAATAAGCGGGAAGGGGTTATCGCGGACTATGATAGCATACATGCTAAAATACAGGGATTCGACATCGGCGTGCGCATCATAGAACGGACTCCTTATTCACAGATAGTACTGAAGGATGACGGCGCGCCTTTCGCGTTCACGGTGGCGCTGAATTTCGAGCCTGCGCTCTCGGCATCGCAGACCATTTTCAGCATTGACGTTGACGCAGATCTAAACTTCATGATGAAGACGCTGCTCGGCTCGAAAATCAAGGATGCTCTCGACAAGGTGGTTGATGGTCTCGTAGACGCTTCCAACGGCAGGACTCCCGAGGGATTTGACGCATCAAAGTTCGGGCGCTGAACTAGGAGATAATGCTGTCCGCGGATTTCAAAAAATGCCTTGAGGACGTTTTCTGTCCAGAGGATGCAGGGAAAGTGTTGGCAGCGCTTGAGTGTCCTCCGTCAGTTTCCGTACGAATGAATCCGTCTAAATGGATTGCCGATGAGGGGAAACTGCCGAAAATTGCAGGGAGCAACGCTGTCGGAATGGTTCCATGGAACGGCTGGGGATACTTTCTGGAAAAACGTCCTGTGTTCACATTAGACCCGCTGATTCATGCGGGGGTCTATTATGTGCAGGACTCGTCAGCTATGTTCGTAGGATACGTGTTCCGCCAGATGTTGGGGCGGATGCTCAAGGATGGGAGCCTGCCACAATGGAGGAATCTCCGTGTGCTTGACTTGTGCGCTGCCCCCGGAGGAAAGACCACCGACCTTGCGGCATCGCTGCGAGAACTTACCGGTGACAGATTTATCCTTGTCTCCAATGAGGTAATGAAGAGCCGCATAGGGACGCTTGCAGACAATGTGGCGCTATGGGGCGATCCTAACGTGGTCGTAACATCGGCTGACCCAGCCGCATTCGCAAACCTTAACGGATTTTTCGACATTGTTCTGGCTGATGTGCCATGTTCTGGAGAGGGCATGTTCAGAAAAGACATCGAGGCAGCGGAACAATGGTCGGCAGAGACCGTGGCTCTATGCGCGTCAAGACAGCGGAGGATTCTTGCAGACGTTTGGCCCGCACTGGCCCCAGGGGGGCTTATGATATATTCAACCTGCACCTTCAATCGAGCAGAAAACGACGGGAACGTCGGCTGGTGCGCCGAAGAGTTGGGCGGAGACATCATCAAGGCAGATTGCCCCTACGAAGGGCCGGTACAGACAAAGCATGGGTTTGTCTTGGCTCCGGGGCTCGTGCCTGGAGAAGGACAGTATTGCGCTGTGATAAGAAAGCATGCTGGGGGTGATGCGGCCATCTTCCGCACCGATGCGTTCGAAAATTTGACAGCGGTTGATACGAAAAATTGTCGGGCTCGGAAAATATGCAAAAATGGGAATAATAATCACATACGCGCAAATTCACCCCTTCCAGAAGAGGAACTTTCCAAAATGTTCACTAAATCAGTCTCGCTCAAAAACAAGAACGAACTCATCGTTGCTATTCCAATACAAATTGAAACGGATCTTAAAGTCATAGAGAATAGTCTTAGGCCTGTCACATCGGGCATCGCGGTCGGAATGGTCAAAGCCAATCGTCTCATTCCATCTCCCGACTTGGCACTCTCAACGATTCTCAGCCAGAACGCCTTTCCGGACGCAGAACTTGACAAAAAAGCGGCGCTGGAATTTCTCCATCGTGACTGCATAAGGCTCAATAATTCGCCCTTGGGATATATGACCGTTTCCTACAGAAGTCATAGGCTCGGATTCGTCAAGAATATCGGCAACCGCTGTAACAATCTTCACCCGATGTCCAGAAGAATTATAATGAATGTGAACTATGAAACTAACCTTCTCGATAAGCGGGAGTAGAAGCAAAGTTCACTTTGATTGTGCCGAGCGCAGAAAAGTGGTGATTGAAAATCGAACATGCATAAATAAATGTGAGAAAAATTTAAACGGATTCTTAACTTTGCGGCATTATGCTGAATTTCATAGATACACATACTCATCTTTATGATGCCGCATACGAGGGTGATGGGGCTGGAGCTGTGCGGAGGGCTCTTGAGGCTGGCGTTACAAAAATGGTCATGCCCGATACAGACGAGTCCGTGCGAGAGTCTATGTTTGCCTTATGCGGAGAATTTCCCCATAACGCATTTCCTTGCCTAGGATTGCATCCGACAGAGTTTGAGGATAATTGGCGGGAGGAACTGGAGATGATGGACGGGTTTGTCGACCGAAAAATTGTGGCAATCGGAGAGACCGGAATTGACTTGCATTGGCGCAGTGATAATCTTGATGCCCAGATTGAGGTGTTCAGACATCAGATCGAATTGGCGCTGAAACTGAATCTGCCGATAATAATCCACAATCGCGAGGCTACAGGGCATATTTTCCGTGTCCTTGATGATTTCCGTGGCAGGGGACTGCGCGGAGTATTTCATGCATACAGCGGGAGTATGGAGACATTTCGCATTATGGAGCGCTATGGTGACTGGTTCGTGGGGATCGGTGGTGTGGTAACATTCAAGAATGCATCAATCGCCGAAATCGTGAAAGGCATCCCACTTGAAAGGATTGTCCTCGAAACAGATTCTCCATATCTTACGCCATCGCCGTACCGTGGGACCCGCAACGAAAGTGCTTATATCCCCATCATTGCAGAAAAACTCGCTGAACTCAAAGGCATCCCTATAGAGGAAATATCTTCCGTGACGACGGGAAATGCAGAGAAACTTTTTGGACTATAGACGTGTGGGATATGAAGAAAAGAAAATCCTCCATATTGATAATCTATACGGGCGGAACTATAGGAATGAAATCCGATCCGCTGGACAATACGCTTAAACCTTTCAATTTTAGCCAGATACTTGATGAGGTTCCGGAACTTGCGAAATTCGCCTGCCGCGTAGATTCATATTCGTTTAGCCCGATAATAGACTCCTCGGATGTGGAACCATCATTGTGGCTGAAACTTGTGGATCTCATAGACGAAAAGTATGATGAATATGACGGATTCGTCATACTTCATGGAACCGACACCATGTCATATTCCGCTTCCGCACTCAGTTTCATGATTGAGGGTTTGACTAAGCCCGTCATCTTCACGGGGAGTCAGTTGCCCATAGGTGTGCCCCGAACGGACGGAAAGGAAAACCTCATATCCTCCGTTGAAATAGCTTCCGCAAAGAATGCCGAAGGAGACGCCCTTGTCCCAGAGGTCTGCATTTATTTTGACAATCTTCTGATGCGCGGCAACCGCACCATGAAGATGAGTTCGGATAATTTCAATGCATTCTGCAGTGAGAACCTGCCTCCGCTTGCAGAGGCTGGGATCAGCATACGCTACAACACTAGTCTGATTCGCAGGCCAACCAACAGAGACTCCCGTCCGGTATTTCATAAGAGATTGGATACGCGTGTCTCGATTCTGAAGATTCATCCGGGAATCACAACGCAGGTGGTCAGAAATATCCTTTGCGGACCTGAAACCAGAGCTGTCATCATCGAAACTTATGGCTCGGGAAATGCCCCGTCCGCCGACTGGTTCCTGTCGCTGGTACGCGAAGCCCATTCTATGGGGAAAGTGCTTTTGAATGTCACCCAATGTCCTTCTGGTTTCGTTAATATGGATCTGTACGCAACGGGGAAGTGTCTGAAGGAGGCAGGGGTGCGTAATGGTTATGACAGCACCACAGAGAGCGCTTTGGCCAAACTCTTTGTCCTCTTGGGAGAGAATTCTGCAAATTCCATGGTAGAAAATCTTTTGGAGAAAAATCTTCGTGGCGAGATCACTGTCTGAAGTCGCGGGCCGACTGGAAGATGCTCTCCTGCGGTGATTTTGCGATACGCCGCTTTAAATATCCCTGCAAATATTTTTTTGTATGATTTTTTATTGCTAAATTGCACCGATTTTTAAGGTTCCGGTGATGCGCAACCGTGCATTCCATCCTTGTGAAAATTATATTATAACGGAAAACAAACAATTTAATAGTATTAATTATCAAAAAACAGTTATGAAAAAAATTTTCATGTTTTTGGCAGTTATTGGCTTGATGGCCTTTTCTGCTCAGTTCGCATCAGCTCAGGAACAGGCAGCTGACACTGCATCCACCGAAGAGGCCGCAGCAGCTCCTACCCAGGTGACTTCTCTCGCTGAATTGACTGCAGCCCAGGAAGAAGTTCCTCTTCATCAGGCGCTCAAAACCAAATTCATTGAAGGAGGCCCTGCGTTCATGGCCGCCATCATCCTCTGCCTTATCCTTGGTCTTGCAATTGCAATCGAGCGTATCCTCTACCTCGCGTTTTCAAAGACCAACACCAAGAAGCTCCTCGAAGGCATCGAGAAAGCTCTTGATGAAGGTGGAGTAGAGGCTGCGAAGGATCTTTGCCGCAACACCCGTGGTCCGGTAGCAAGCATATTCTATCAGGGCTTCCTCCGCATGGATCAGGGCATCGAGGTCGTTGAGAAGACCGTCGTTTCTTATGGTTCAATCCAGATGAGCCTTATGGAGAATGGTCTGAGCTGGATTTCACTCTTCATCGCCCTCGCCCCTTCACTCGGATTCTTGGGAACGGTGCTCGGTATGATTGAGGCATTCGACGCCATCCAGGCAGCCGGCGACATCTCACCTAACATTGTCGCAGGAGGTATGAAGGTCGCCCTCATCACTACCGTCGGCGGTTTGATCGTTGCCATGATTCTTCAGGTGTTCTACAACTATATCCTCGCTCAGATTGAGAAGCGCACCATCGAAATGGAGGATGCTTCTATCAGCCTCGTGGACATCTTGGTTAAATATCAGAACAAATAAATCGGAACACAATGTACGCAAAAGTAATTAAAGCAATAGAGTGGGTTCTCCTCGCAATCGGTGTCGTCCTTGCCGTATTTGGTTATGCTTACGGCTTCACGAAATCCGACGGCATCGCGACGGACATCCTGATTTACTGCGCGTATGCTCTGATTGTCGTTGCCATCCTCGCCGTTATCGGACTCGGTCTCTACTTCTCAATCAAGCAGAATCCGAAGTCGCTCATCAAGTTGGGCATCGGTGCAGTGGTTGTGGCCGCAATCGTTGGCGTAGCGTATGTGTTGGCTCCGGGCACACCGGCAGTCGGCTCGTCCGTGCAGACATCTGCAGGAATGCTCAAGATGACCGACACAATTCTTAATATCACATACTTCGCGTGCGGGGCTGCGATTGTTTCAATCCTCGTCGGTGTAGTGATGGACGCAGTACGTAATAAATAATTACAACTATGGGCAGCAAAAAGACTCCAGAAATAAATTCGAGCTCTACGGCGGACATCGCGTTCCTGCTGCTGTGCTACTTCCTGATGACAACAACGATGAATCAGGACTCCGGCTTGCAGCGCCGTCTTCCGCCTATGCCGGCCGAAAACCAGAAAGCTGAAGATCAGAAGATCAATCGACGCAATATCATCATTGTGAAGATCAACTCAGCTGACAAACTTATGGCCGGGAATGAAGCAATGGAAGTCAGCCAGCTGAAAGACAAAATTAAGGAATTCCTTACCAACCCGACTGACGATCCTGCGTTGCCGGAGAAGAAAGTCAAGGACATCGAGGGATATGGCGAATACCCTGTTTCTGAAGGTGTTATCTCCCTTCAGAATGACCGTGGTACAAGTTACAAGGCTTATATCGCCGTTCAGAATGAGTTGGTGAAGGCAATCAATGAGATTCGTGACGATTTTTCTCTTGCAAATTACGGCAAGCCTTATGACAGGCTCACTGAGGATCAACAGAAAATCGTGCGTGATGCGGTGCCTCAGAAGATTTCAGAGGCAGAGCCTAAAGATGTTTCAAAAAGATAGGAGAGCAGGATATGTCAAAATTCAGAAAAGGCGGTAAGAAAACGACCCCGATGGCTAGTACGGCATCGACGTCTGATATCGTGTTCATGTTCCTCTTCTTCTTCATGGTGACGACGAACCTCCGCAAGACGGAGAACAAGGTCATCGTGAAACTCCCGGAGGCTTCCGAGGTTGTGAAGCTGGAGAGGAAGGATCTGGCATCCTATATAAATATTGGTACACCGGTTAAGCATCTCCAAGCGCAGTTCGGAACAGACTCACGAATCCAATTGAATGATTCCTTCAAGACAGTGGATGACATCCGTGACTTCATCGCTGCGGAGCGTGACTCCAAGAGCGAGGCTGATAGGGCATTCATGACGGTAGCTATCAGAGCTGACGAGAATACTACAATGGGTATTGTGACAGATGTGAAGCAGGAACTCAGAAGATGTTCCGCGCTGAAGATCATGTATTCGGCAAGAAAGGCCGAAAAATAACCCTTAATAATGAGTGGGAAGGGGTGTTCCGGTGGAGATATTCTGTTGGAACACCTTTTTCTTTAGTAATTATGACATTATGAATAAAAGGAAGATATCTATAATAATCGCAACGGTTCTGATTGCTGCCGCGGTGGTGGCAACTGTTTTCTCGTTGAAGAAGCAGCATACCGAGAGTGTCCCCAAATATGTTTTTCTATTCATCGGTGATGGAATGGGGCTTGCTCATGCCGCTGCGACTGAATCCTACCTCGCCTACCAAGACTCATGCTATGGTGGCAGTTACCTCACCTTCACCAAGTTTCCTGTTGTTGGCCTGACAAGGACGTATTGTGCGAACAGCGCTGTGACTTGTTCAGCGGCAGCCGGCACTGCTATAGCATGTGGGCAGAAAACAGACATCGGAAGGATCGGGACGGCTCCAAGTGGCACCCCGCTGAAATCCATTGCATATGATCTTAAGGAAGCAGGATACCAGGTGGGGATAATGTCCGATGGCCCGGTCAATCATGCTACTCCGGCGGCTTTCTATGCACATGTTGATAAGCGCAGCCAATATTATGAAATAGCTAGGGAAATGGGTACATGCGGGTTCGACTTCCTCGGCGGCTCGGAGATTATAGACCGCTACGGAAAGAATCACGACCAGGAGGACGTGGTAAAGATAATTGAGGCTGATGGGAACACTGAGGTCTGCTTCGGGACAGAGGCTCTTTCGAGGTCAACTGCTGGGACCAAGGTACTTCTTCCAGAATCTCCCGAGGATACTGCAGATTTTGACGATGCCGACAAGAACAAGAACTATGATCTCAGTATGGCTGGCGAAGGAATGCAGGCCAGAGATGTCTTGGAAGCTTGTCTTTCCGTATTTGATGAAGACAAGCCGTTTTTCATCATGTGCGAGCAGGGCTACATTGACTGGGCTTCACATGGAAACAGTACTATGCGCATGATTGAAAGCGTAAAACTGCTTGATAAGGCTGTTTCCGAGGCTTATGAGTTTTATCTTGAGCATCCTGATGAGACTCTCATTCTTGTCACCGCGGATCATGAGACAGGGGGATTCTCTTTCGGCACCAGCGACTACAAGACTGCATGGGATGTGCTTGAACGTCAGTGGAATATCTCGCATGACGAGCTTCCTGAGGCTGCTAATAATGAACTTAATGCCAAGGGACACGTGAACTGGGCGACCCATTCCCACTCTGGCTGTCCGGTTCCGATTTATGCGGTGGGAAAGAACGCTGAAAAATTTACCGGTTTCTACGAGAATACGCAGATTAAGGAACGTATACTTTGTTCTGAAAAATGATTAGGAAATAGGTAGGCTATTATTGAGAGGAGAAATTGTCTTTGAAAAATCAAAACAGTTTCTCTTTTTTTTGAAAAAGTAGTGCGTGCTTAGTATCTTTGTAAGATTTTTAGCCGGACCTGAATGTCCGGATGCAAATATGTATGAAAATGGAAAAGATTATCAGAACCAAGGTCAAGGATTTGCTCGCGGGTGAGCCTGGTAGAACCGTTCTAGCGAAAGGCTGGGTCAGAACTAAGAGAGGCAACAAGAAAGTCAACTTCATAGCCCTTAATGATGGATCGACGATAAACAACATCCAGATTGTCGTAGATCTTGAGGCCTTTGACGAGAACCTTCTCAAGAGGATTACCACAGGAGCCTGCATAGGTGTGACCGGCGAACTCGTTGCATCGTTGGGCAGCGGTCAGACGGTAGAGATCCAGGCGAAGGAGATTGAACTCTATGGTGAGGCCGATCCTGAGACATATCCCCTGCAGAAGAAGGGGCATTCTCTTGAGTTTCTTCGTGAGATCGCGCATCTGCGTCCGAGGACGAATACATTCGGAGCGGTTCTGAGAATACGCCACGCGATGGCATACGCCATTCATAACTATTTCAATAGCAAGGGATTCGTCTACCTTCACACTCCTATAATTACAGCTTCGGACTGCGAAGGAGCGGGTCAGATGTTCCAGGTTACGACCCTTGACATGGAGAACCCTCCGCGCACTCCAGACGGAAAGGTTGACTACAGCCAGGACTTCTTCGGTCGCCACACCAGCCTTACCGTGAGCGGGCAGCTCGAAGGCGAGCTCGGTGCCATGGCGCTCGGGGAAATCTACACTTTCGGGCCGACTTTCCGCGCCGAGAACTCCAATACTCCGAGACATCTTGCCGAGTTCTGGATGATTGAGCC
>DJSA01000126.1:0-8912 GCA_002438905.1 Bacteroidales bacterium UBA6346 | reverse complement strand
ATGGCGTTCTATGACGTGAACGACAATATGGATTTGGCGGAGGACTTCATCAAGTCCCTGATTCGGTATGCATTGGATCATTGCATGGACGATCTTAAATTCCTCAATGACATGTATGACAAGGAGCTCATTGAGAGACTTCAGAATGTTTTGAAGACCGATTTTGTGCGCCTTACCTACACCGAGGGCGTAAAAATTCTTGAGGAATCAGGGGAGAAGTTCGAATTTCCTGTCTATTGGGGCGTTGACCTTCAGTCCGAGCATGAGAGATACCTCGTTGAGAAGCATTTCGGACGCCCAGTCATACTCACGGACTATCCTAAGGACATCAAGGCTTTCTATATGAAGCAAAACGAGGATGGCAAGACCGTGCGGGGAATGGACGTTCTCTTTCCGAAGATCGGTGAGATCATCGGAGGGTCGGAGAGGGAATCCTCACTCGAAAAACTTAACGCCCGCATCGATGAGCTTGGAATGAGCCGCGAGTCTCTGGAGTGGTATCTTGACACGCGCCGCTTCGGTTCCGCTCCGCACAGCGGGTTCGGGCTCGGATTTGAGAGGCTGCTGCTCTTCGTGACCGGAATGGCGAACATCAGGGACGTGATTCCGTTCCCGAGGACTCCGAAGAACGCTGAGTATTAGAAAGAAACTGCAAAACGAATTCAGAATATGTTGGTAATCGGAATAGCCGGTGGGTCCGGATCGGGAAAGACAACGGTGGTGAAAGCTCTTACTGACCAGCTCAAGGAGAGGGTTGTGGTGATTCCCCAAGATTCCTACTACAAGGATTCAAGCCATCTCCCGATGGAAGAGCGCCAGAAAGTGAACTTCGACCACCCAGACTCAATTGACTTTGAATTGCTGATTCAGCATCTGAAGGATTTGAAGGCTGGTAAGTCCATAGAACAGCCGGTTTATTCCTACATCACCTGTTCGCGCAGCAAGACAGAAACGATTACCGTCAACCCGGCTGAAGTCATAATCGTGGAGGGAATTCTGATTTTTTGCTGTGCCGAACTTCGTGACCAGATGGACATCAAGATTTTCGTGGATGCCGATGATGACGATAGGCTCATGCGTGTGATGTCGCGAGACATAATTGAGCGAGGCAAGACTGTGGAGGCCGTGATTCGAAGATATTCTCAGACCGTTAAGCCGATGTTTCTCCAGTTCATTGAGCCAAGTAAACGGTATGCGGACGTGATTATACCTCAGGGTGGTCACAATAAGGTGGCGATTGACGTGATTGCTGCGACAATCGAGAAGTCGCTCAATTCCAGCCATTAAAAGGTTCCGCCATGCGACGGATCAATTCGGAAGACAGGGCAGGGTTGTATATCACCGTGATATTCCATCTCGCGGTGATTATTGTTTTGTTGGCGGTTCAGATCGGTGCGCAGTTGAAAGGAGATACGAGTTTTCTGATGGATTTTTCAAAGCAGGAGGAACTTGAAAAACAGGAAAAGGAGTCGAACTTTAAAGAAAGCATAAGCCGGAGGTTGGACGAACTCATTGGCGGAGCTTCAGCCGGAACGCCGGTGCGCAACGTTACGGTTGACCGCAGTGCTCCTCTGAAAGATGATCGAAACACGGACGCTGAGGAACTTTACAGAGAGAATGAACGTCTGCAACGGGATCTCAAAGGGCTTGATTCGCGTCAGGAGGATGCCACAGAAGAGACTGTAGACATCAGTGGAACAAGCCCGCGGAAGGATAAAAAACAGGAAAATAGGCAATACTCCGGCCCGTCTGTGTTAAGTTGGACGCTTGATTCGCGCAAGGCCAGCACACTTCCCGTGCCTGCCTACAAGTGTTACAACGGAGGTGACGTGACCGTGTTGATAAAGGTCAATAATTCCGGTGTTGTGGTCGCGGCAAAGGTCGTTGACGCAGTCTCAAGCACCGATGAATGTCTGCGCAAGGCCGCAGTCCGCGCTGCCCGCACATCCCGTTTCAGTGCTTCTTCCACAGCTCCTGCCAATCAGGTGGGGGAGATAACTTACCGCTTTGTCGCCCAATGACGCTTGCGGATCTGGTTTTACTTTCGTAATTTTACCTTTTTATGGACGTAAGTGGCTTCATATCACGTAGAATACGGTTTCGGGGCCGGATGGCTTCGGTTTGTGTTGCCGTGAGTTTTCTCGTGATGATTGTGGCTGTGGCTGTGTCATCAGGATTCAGAAGCGAGATCCGGAACGGCTTGAGCGAGTTTTGCGGGGATGTTACGCTTACTCCGCTTGACCGAAACTATATGGGGGAGTCGGAACCGATCCATGCTGAGCCAGCATTTCTGCCGGAAGTACTTAAGTTAGATTGCGTGAGGGCTGTTCGCGGGATCGTGTTGCGGACAGGAATAGTCAAGGAGGGGGACTTGATTCATGGGGTTCTTTTCAAGGGGATTGAGGATTATCGGAAGCGCGATTCGTCTACCCTGTCGGTTTCCGTGCCATCACAACTTGCCTCGCTCCTGAAACTCAGTGTCGGTGATGACTTGACTGCATATTTCGTGGGCGAGAAAGTCGTTGCGCGGAAGTTTGTGGTTGAGACTGTCTATGAAGGAATATTGTCTTCCGAGGACAAGCTTGTCGTATATACGGACTTGTCGACAATGCGTCGTGTAAATGGGTGGAATGATGGTGCGGTCTCCGCTCTGGAAGTGTCGCTGAAGGAAAACTGCCGCAGTGAGGAGGACATAAGGCAGGCAGCGATCGATGTGGGAGCGGCTGTTTTCGCGCATTCCTCCGAGGATGAGCCCACTGTGGTCGTCAGTTCCGTGGTGCAAAATTTTCCTCAATTGTTTGACTGGCTGAATCTGATTGACTTTAACGTGTTTGTGGTGCTGGTTCTTATGACAATAGTCGCTGGGTTCAACATGATCTCAGGATTACTGATACTGCTTTTCGAGAACATTCCGACCATAGGGCTCCTCAAAGCACTAGGAATGAAGGACAGGGGGATAGCAGCGATATTCCTGAAAAGTTCAGCCGTGCTTGTGGGTAAGGGCATGGCTGTCGGCAATGTCGTTGCCATAGGGCTTTGCCTGATACAGAAGTTCACTCACATTCTTAAACTCAGTCCTGAGAACTATTTCGTGTCATTCGTGCCGATTCACATCGACTGGATTGCGGTAATCTGTGCCGATGCGATTTCTTTTGCTGCCATAATGCTTCTGCTTTTGCTCCCATCGATGTTCATTTCACGAATCGACCCCGCCCGTACCATGCGTACCGAGTGAAAGGGAGTATTACAGAATATCGAGGCGATTGAGACCACTGACGGCTCCGGCGACGTAGGATAAGGATGCCTCTGGGTCGGATGCCTGGTGGAGCGCTGGGATGTAGAGTGGGAAGCCGAGCATGAAGCTGCCTGCGGAGAAATGGTCACCAGGGCTGAGCTTGGAGTTCACAGATTCGCGGACCACGAACTCGCAGTTTCCGAGGTACTCAATCCTTACAAGACGGTCCGGAGCCCAGCCAATAATAAGTCCGGTGCCGGCGGGAAGGCTTTCCGATTCCACGACCTTGGAGCTGAAAAAACGGGAAGTGATGGTCTTGTCCTCGCGGAGAGCCTTGCAGTAGGTCGTAAAGTCGCGTTTGCCTATGAATTTACAGAGAATGTCGAGCGTCGAAAGGCGTGGAGAACGCGTTCCGGAGACATAGCCCCAAAGTCGCTTCAGAGTGGATGCTGAGAGCAGTTCATGCGTCTCCCGTTCGATGATGACCGAAAGTGCCTCGAAGTCCGTTGTGGTCCGAATCTTCCTGCCATACGCCTTTTCAACATCCTGAAGAAGAGAACAAAGTTCAGGTATCATCTTACGAATCGCATTCCCTCCAGACACACGTTTTTCTTCTCCGCCTTGTACTGTCCTGTTTTGTATGATATCCTTTGCCATAGTGTCATTTCATAAACACAGCAAAGTAAAGCATTATCTCACAATCCGCCAAGTTCATTTTGGTTCATATTGTTCAGGGCCGCCAAAGTCCATGCGGGAGGAATAAAACACTTCTTATCAAGAACAAATAACAAAGATTTATGGCTTCAGGCACCCTACGGGCACCACCCATATGCTGTCTTTCCGTTTGTAGGCGTATGCTCCGGTGCCGGTAAGAACCATCATGAATGATGGGGGCATCATCTTTTCTGTGTCGATTTTCTCATACAAGGTTAATAGGGTCTTTGCTCCTTCATCAATCAGCCTCTGCCCTCCGAGTTTAATCTCGACAAGGCCATATCTTCCATCTCTCAAGTGTATCACGGCATCGCATTCAAGGCCGTTTTTGTCCCGAAAGTGATAGACTTTTCCGTCAAGTGCCTCCGAATATACACGTAGATCTCTTATACACATTGTCTCGAAAAGAAGTCCCATGGTGTTTAGGTCGGCAATGAGTTTCTCTGGGCCGACACCGAGGGCTGCCGTTGCGATTGAAGGGTCAACGAAATAGCGCGTATCAGATGTTCGGATTGCCGTCTTTGACCGGAGGTTGGGATTCCATGCCGGAGCATCTTCAATTACGAATAGTTTCTTCAATCCGGTGATGTATGAGGATATTGTCTCTTCGGTCATGGTCCTTTCGGCATTGGTTCTCAGGTCTGCATGTATTGATGTCAGCGGAGCCTGTGCTCCTTGAAATCGGGCATAGCTTTTCAGCACCCGAAGTGTGAACTCCTTTTCTCTCTTTACATCATCGACATCCGATATGTCCTTGCTCGCGATTGCTTCTATGTAGTTTACTGACTGCTTCAGAGCGCCTTTCTTCGTCATGGATAGTGCTGCCGGCCATCCTCCGCGGCATATTAGCCAACTCAGCTGCTCGATGTCGAGTTCGTTAGCCTCGCAGGCTTCCTCGGCTGTTCCGTTGAACATCTCACTCAGACTTAATTGTCCATTCGATTCTCCTGATTCCCAAAGGCTCATCGGCCTCATCCTCATCCATGCCGCACGTCCTGTTCCGGAGTGTTTGATTCTTTCAAGTTTTTCTTTTGGAATGACAGTTGAACCGGTGAAGATGAATTGTCCGGTCTTTTTCTCTCTGTGATCGACTTCAAATCGTGCTGAATCCCACAATTCAGGAGCGTCCTGCCATTCGTCTATAAGTCGTGGCGTATCTCCTCTCAGCAAGAGTCTCGGTGAGTTCTGGGCGAGGGCAAGATAGGTTCCGGCATGCTCCGGATCATTCATATACACAATACTTCCGGCATGCTGTTCGGCAGTCGTTGTTTTTCCGCACCATTTTGTCCCTTCGATGAGGACAATACCCGCGGCCTCAAGATTGTCTTGCAGAATTTTGTCTGCGGCTCTATTTCTATACTCACCCATAGTGGCTGCAAAGTTAAAACATAAATATATAAAAACCAATATGTTCTGAATTTTATTCCCCCAATTGGCCAAATTTTATTCCGTCATTTGGCTAATTTTTGTTCCGCCAATTGGCCGAATTTTACTTTGCTTCTTGATAATTCTGATTTTGTGCAGCCTTCATTGTGGAGATGCCGCGTTATTGCAGCAATGAACTTAAATGAACTTGATTTGCGGCTGCGGATTGTGTTTCTTTGCACATAAAAATTGAACCTATGCCACAAACCATTTCAGCCGGTGGAGACTTCCTCTCCTTGGCCTCCGACGGCGCCAAACTCCTCGTCACCATCTCCAAAGGTCTCAGCTGGGTGCGGCGATAGATTTAAATTTGAACTATATTAACTAGTACTCGCTCCGTAGCGAGGAGTGACTTGAACTGAAAATGGTGGTTCTTCCGCAATTTAGTTGAAGCATAGGTCGCTGAACACCATTTTCCTCTTCAAGAGTGCAAGGGAGGCGCGCCCATACATAGTCCGCTTTACCGCTTTCAGTTTGTTTACATACCCTTCGACGATGCCGTTTGATATGTTCGTAGCAATTGCGTTTTGGACAGCTTTCAGATCCATCTGGATACCATAGGCAAGCGACCGCAGCTCCCGCAAGGGTGATTGTGCGTAAGTTTTTAGCCACAAAGTCAAGTCGTCCACACTGTCGCCCATTATCGTGTCATAAAAGGTGGCGGCCGCGTCGTATATGTCTCTGAACCAGCCAAGAGGCATTAGCCTCTCAACTATCAGAGCCTCCTCGTCCCGCATTTTCTTCTTGCGTATGCTCTTGTCAACGATATGGGCTATCTGGCGTATGGGAAGCAGCGGCTCCCGTCCGGTGTCAGGGGATTTCTGCATTTCTGCAACGTCTTGCTTCGATCTGAAGCCGCGATGTCCGTCGGACAGATGACGATAGTGGTCATAGAATGGCGTCAGAGTTCCGGGAAAGCCTTGTTCCTTGATTTCCAGAAAGATTTTCCGGAGATCCTTCCCATGTCGGTAGGCTTCCTCAACATATGTGTCGTAAAGGAAGTAGGGTATCCGCTCCTTGCTTGCCCGCTTCGGCAGCGAGTCGTATTTGATGTACTTTCGTACGGTTTGTCTGGCGATGCCCAACTTCCTGGCAATCTGGGCTGTCTTGAGACCCGCCGCCTGCAGTTCCTTCACCTCGTTGAACATAGCCTGCCGAGAATCGGCCTTTGTCGGGCTCTCCTGCGCCTCTTCCGGTCTCACGGCTCTCCTGTACTCCTCATAGTGGGAACTGATGACTTTTTTGACGCAATCCGACATGTTCATGTTCAGATGGAACCTGTCCGCCACCTCAGTGATGTCTCTTCCCGTCGCGGCTATGGCGGCAGAGTAGTCTGTTGAACGGTCACGGCTGACAACTCTGACCCGGGCGTGAGAGTCAAGCCATCCCCTGAAGCTCTCCACATCCCTGTCTCCAAGCAACTCAATGACTTCTCCCGTGTCAAGACTCACGATGATGCTCCCATACGTCACTCCTTTCCTGAACGCCCAGTCATCAACGCCAATCCCGTGTACTTCCTGATGCGAAGGCACTGACATGCGGTGTATGTCCCGCAACACGGTGTCACCGCTCACACGGACACCGATGGCGGTCAACAACTTTCTGGCAGACTCCGAGGATGATTTCAAGCCGTGTTGGGCCACCACCATCTCGCATCGCCTGGTGCGCCTTCGATACCGGAAAACTTCATCACTGGGTTGCTCCGCGAAGGTCTTCCTCCGGCAGTCCTGATTGTCACAGAAGAACTTACGAGCTTCAAACTTCATGATGACAGGGCGACCAAGCATGGAGAGATCGGCAATGGTGCGCATGTACTTGCTATGGACGCGATGGCTTATCCGTCCACAGTAAGGACACTTGCCATAAGGAAGACTGCATCGCGCGAAAATACAGTAGTATGACTGAGGGGTATCACAACACACTGCATGTTCAACCAAAAGGTCGCTCGATGAATAAAGAGGACTCAGGTCTACTTTCGCCGCGTCTTGAGTTAGGCATTGTGGGAAAATAGTAGTAATTTTGCCTTCGTTAGGTGGTTTACACATTCTCTAAAACTTTATACTATGCTAAGCATAAAGTTACGAATAATTTATGTAAATACCTAATAATCAATTAGTTAAATTGTATTATATCTATAAGATTTCTTCAATTTGGCTAATTGATTTTTTCTGTTTCTTAAGTATTCTTATGTAATACTTACTCCCAACCGAAACACCTATACGAACCGATTTTCAACTAATTTGCGGAAGAACCACCATTCTTAGGGAAGGTCAACTTGTTTAATTTCGTCATTTTCGCTGAGTTTCTTTTTTTGGGGGGGGCGTATAACTCATTCCTCAATTTTGCCGTAAAATTGTAGAATCTATTCCGCAAATTCGTTATCTTTGCCTCAAAATAGAGAATATGGAGCGGCTCTACGCATTGTATCATTTTCTTCTGTCCCGGACAGAAACGACATTTTTGAGGTATCTTTACTCTCAGATTGACTGGGAGTCGAGGCTCGTGGTCATCGAAGGTGCCCGTGGCGTGGGCAAGACCACAATGATTTTGCAGCGGATTAAGCTCAGCGGGGATGCCGGCACATCCCTTTATGTCGATGCGGGGCATACATATTTTTCTTCCAATTCACTATATGATTTTGTTGAGGCATTCTACAAAAACGGAGGAAAGTGTATCTATATCGATGAGGTTCACAAATATGAGACTTGGTCGAGTGAGGTGAAAATGATGTATGACTACCTGCCGGAACTGAAAATTGTCCTCACCGGGTCATCCCTTCTTTCCATAAAAAAGGGTGTGGATGCGGATTTGAGTCGAAGGGCAATTGAATATACTCTTTATGGCCTTTCTTTCAGGGAGTTTCTGTTTCTTTCAGAAGGGATTTCGGTCCCGCAGTTTTCTTTAGAGGACATCGTGGCCGGAAAAGTCGATATTTCAGGGTCGGTCAAGTTTCCGATTCCGGTGTTCCACAAATTCCTGAAGATGGGGGATTACCCGTTTTTTTCAGTTGACAACTACCAGATTCGGTTAAATAATGTTGTGAACCAGACACTTGAAGTGGACATCCCACAGTATGCCAGAATGAATGTGTCAACGGTGGCTAAATTGAAGAAACTTCTGAACATCATTTCTCAAAGCGTACCGTTCAAACCGAACTTTTCCGAAATTGCCCGGTCACTTGAGGTGGACAGGGCGACAGCATCTACCTATATGACTTATATGGAAAAATCCGGTCTCGTCCGTCAGCTGCATACCGCAGACACCGGAATGAAAATTCTGGAGAAGGTAGATAAAGTCTATCTTGCGAACACGAGTCTCGTGTATGCACTTGCCGACAACATTCCGGAAACAGGCAATGTCAGAGAGACTTTCTTCTTCGCACAGACATCTGTATGTCACACCGTGGCGAGTGCGGATGCAAACGGTGATTTTCGGATCGGAGACTACACTTTTGAGGTTGGCGGGCAGTCCAAGAAGCAAAAGCAGATAGATGGCATACCGAATTCGTTTGTGGTCAAGGATGACATCGATTTTCCCG